>QGNO01000001.1 GCA_003228195.2 Chloroflexota bacterium
AGAGGTATCTGACGAGGCTGTAGTGGAAGAGGTATCTGACGAGGCTGTAGTGGAAGAGGTATCTGACGAGGCTGTAGTGGAAGAGGTATCTGACGAGGCTGTAGTGGAAGAGGTATCTGACGAAGCTGTAGTGGAAGAGGTATCTGACGAAGCCGTAGTGGAAGATAAGCCAGAAAAGGAATCATCTTGATACAGATTTACACAAGGCTAAAGGTTGCAGATAATTCAGGAGCTAGAGTGCTCATGTGTATTAACGTGCCTGGTGGAACCGGGAAGCGGTATGCGCGAGTTGGAGATGTAATCGTGGCTACCGTAAAAGAAGCTACGCCGAATACTTCTATAAAGGCGGGTGATGTGGTTAGGGCGGTGGTAGTGAGGACGGCACAGCCTTATCGAAGGCCGGATGGATCTTACATAAGGTTTGACGATAACGCGGCCGTGGTTCTCTCAGACCAACTGCAACCTAGGGGCACTCGCATATTTGGACCCGTTGCCCGAGAGCTTCGTGAGAAAGAATACATGCGCATAGTTTCGTTGGCACCAGAGGTTTTGTGATGAATGTAAGGAGAAATGATACGGTACAAGTTATATCTGGCAAAGATGCTGGAAAGCGAGGAGTAATTCAACAGGTAAACATTGCCAAAGACAGGGTTATGGTAGAGGGCGTTAATTTGGTTAAGAAAAACCAGAAACCTTCCGGCGATGCCAGGCAGGCCGGAATAATTCAAATGGAGGCTCCCTTACACGTTTCAAAGGTTCGACTTATTTGCCCAAATTGTGACAAAGCGGTAAGAATTGGTCATACTTATCTTGATGATGGGCGGAAAGTGAGAGTTTGTAAGGCTTGTAAGGAAATGGTTGATTCCTAGGAACGATGATGAACGAAGAAAAGTTGGAAAATCAAGAGACTAGCTCAACCGATTCAACCAAAGCTGAATCGGTTGGTAAAAGCCAGAGTAAGCGGCAACAATCCGCCAAAGCTGAATCGGTTGGTAAAAGCCAGAGTAAGCGGCAACAATCCGCCAAAGCTGAATCGGTTGGTAAAAGCCAGAGTAAGCGGCAACAATCCGCCAAAGCTTCGGTAAATTCTTCCAATACGCAGCCCCCAAGTTTGCTTCGTAGATATAGGGAAGAATTTGCCCCCCAGTTGATGAAGGAGTTTGGCTATACAGTTCTTCTACAGGTTCCAAGACTGGAAAAAATAGTCATGAATGTGGGTCTTGGAGAGGCGTTAACTAACTCGAATGCTATAGATAATGTCACTCAAATGTTGACTGCGATATCTGGTCAGAAACCAGTTGTCACTAAAGCTAAGAAGTCGATAGCTGGCTTTAAGATTAGAGAAGGAATGCAAATAGGAGCCATGGTCACTCTCAGAGGACGAAGGATGTACGAATTTGCAGAGAGATTAACCAGAGCAGCTCTGCCTAGAATTCGCGATTTTAGAGGCGTCCCTGCTAACAGCTTTGATGGTCAAGGAAATTATTCCTTTGGTATTAGAGAACAGATGATTTTCCCAGAAATAGACTACAATCGAATAGATAGAATACGTAGTTTTCAAGTCACTTTTGTAACCACTGCGCAAAAAGATCAGGAAGCATTTCGACTCTTGGAACTATTTGGAGTTCCGTTCGCAAAAGTGAGTGGTAATTGAGGTATATATGGCCAAAACAGCAAAAATAGCGAAGTGGCGCAAACCGCCAAAATATAAAGTGCAGTACCATAGTCGCTGTAATCTCTGTGGGAGGCCTAGGGCGTATATTCGCCATTTTGGATTATGTAGAATTTGTTTCAGAACACATGCCCTTCGCGGCGAAATTCCTGGCATCAGAAAGGCTAGTTGGTAGGTGAAAAAGTGAGTCAATCAGACCCTATTGCAGATATGTTAACGAGAATACGTAATGGTATGGCGGTCCAGCGGGACTGGATTTCCGCGCCATCTTCCAAACAAAAGGCTGCCATCGTAGAGCTATTGAAGAATGAGGGCTTTATTCTTGACTATCAAGTCTTGGAAGAAGCAGGGCGGCAACAATTACGAATCAAGCTTGGGTACGACGAGATAAATAGGCCAATTATTAAAGGGCTTAGACGTGTTAGTAAACCGGGATTACGGGTTTACATAGGGAAAAAGCAGCTACCAAAATTCTTTGCTGGTCGTGGCTTGTCGGTAGTGTCGACATCTAAAGGTTTAATGACCGGCCGTGAGGCGTGGAAGCGAGGAATTGGGGGAGAAATACTTTGTTACGTGTGGTAGTCATATGTCACGAATAGGTAGGCAGCCGATAGACATACCGTCTGGAGTCCAGGTTAAGGTGGGCAATTCTGAGGTCTTGGTAGATGGGCCTAAGGGCTCGCTTTCGCAGGGAATTGTGGGCGGCATAGGAGTGGAAATCAGAGAATCCTCGGTGATAGTTACGAGAGAATCTGAGAATAGAAATAATAGGTCTTTGCACGGACTGACTCGTACTCTGATCTCAAATATGATTGTGGGTGTATCGGAGGGATTTCAGAAAACACTGGATATAGTGGGGGTAGGATACAGGGTGCAACAGTCCGGGGAAGGTGTGACGGTCAATGTGGGGTACTCGCATCTCGTGGAGGTGCACCCTGTCGAGGGAATTACGTTAGAGGTCGAAGGTAATAATCGAATACATGTAAAGGGGACAGATAAGCAATTAGTGGGTGAAATAGCTGCTCGAATTAAGAGAATACGAAAACCCAATGTGTATACAGGCAAAGGTATTAGATATCTAGATGAGCAAGTCAGGCTAAAGCCTGGCAAGAGTGCAGCTAGGTCAAGGTAAGGAAGATGGGACGTTATAGTAATAGAAGTAGTGGCAGAAAATTAAGGCACATAAGGGTGAGGAAGAAGGTTGTTGGGACACCTGGAAGACCTCGCTTGAATGTATTTCGTAGTGCGCGCCAAGTATACGCACAACTTATAGATGACTCTATAGGACATACTATGGCATCGGCATCTAGTTTACCCTTAAAAAAGGATTACAAAGAATCCAGCAAAACAAATGTAGCGGCGGTTGTAGGCACAAATATAGCAGAAGCTGCAGTAAAGCTGGGTGTTTCGAGAATAGTTTTCGATAGAGGTGGCTATAAATATCACGGCAGAATTAAGGCACTCGCTGAAGCTGCACGTGCAGGAGGTCTTGAATTCTAAATGACAACACGAACTGACAGAAGGGGTCAAGGTTTCTTTGAAAAAGGGCAATCAGCTCTCACGGAAAAAGTAGTCAAGATACGTCGGGTAGCTAAGGTTGTCAAAGGTGGCCGTCATCTCACTTTCAGTGCGTTGGTCGTCGTTGGTGATAACCAAGGTAGGGTGGGTTCTGGATTGGGCAAAGCGGTGGCTATTCCGGACGCTGTGAGGAAAGGCGTTACTATAGCTGAAAAGTCTTTAATCACAGTGCCTATGAACGGCAGTACCATTCCTCATCAAGTAGAGGCTAAATATGGAGCGGCTAAAGTTTTGGTAAAACCCGCCCCTCCAGGGACTGGCATAAAAGCCGGACCTTCGATGCGTGTAGTTTTAGATATGGTAGGAGCTAAGGATATAGTTGCCAAATCCCTCCGTAGCCAAAACCCTATTAACGTAGTTCGTGCCACAATTGAGGCACTTAGCAAGCTGGAAAAAAGGCCGGAACAAACGAAAGGTGACACAGTCGACCTGGCCCCTGAATCACATGAACCTCATGTGCAGGAGGACCCAGTCGTTGTGGAAGAGTTAAATGAGGAGGATGAAGGCGCTGAATGAAGTTCCTTTAGATCATGAGTGATTTGTTGATAACGTGGAGCAAGAGCACTATAGGATACCCACAGGCACAGCGGCGAGTTATTAAGGCGCTTGGCTTGAGGAAACTAAACCACACTGTTAAGCATGCCAATACTCCAACCATTCGTGGGATGCTTCATAAGGTGAGGCATCTCATAAAAGTTGAAGGACTTTAGGTTATTAGGTGAGAGATGAAACAACATGAACTAAGTGGTAATAAAGGCTCTCGAACTCGAAGCCACCGTGTGGGTCGAGGTGATGGGAGCGGACGTGGTAATTACTCTGGCCGTGGAATGAAGGGACAAAAGTCACGTAGTGGCGGTAAGCTGCGCCGTGGTTTTGCCGGGGGTACGTTGCCAATGATGAAGGCGTTACCTATGCTGAAAGGTTTCACCAACATATTCCGGGTGGAATATCAGGAGGTGAATCTTGAAAGGCTAGGGTCATTTCCGCCTGGGGCGATCGTTACTCCGGAGGTTCTTAAGGATCACGGCATCATTAAGAGTAGCAATAAGCGAGTCAAGATATTGGGTAGAGGAGAGTTGGGCAATTCAATCAGGGTGATTGCTCATAAATTTAGTAGATCCGCAAAAGCGGGTATCGAATCCGTAGGCGGATCGACAGAATCATTATGACGACAAGAGCTACATCCTCAAGACAGACACCGTCTTCAAGGCCTGCCTTATTGCAGGCTATGATCGATGCGTTTCGTGTGCCAGATCTAAGGTACAGAATTCTTTTTCTATTGGGTATGTTGGTGATTTTTAGATTCTTAGCCCATGTGCCAGTGACTAATATAGATCGCGACGCTTTAAGTGGAGCATTTGAGAGCAATGCGCTTCTTGGATTCATGGACCTGTTTAGTGGTGGAGGGTTACGCAATCTGAGCATAATGGCCTTGGGTGTTTACCCATATATAACGGCGTCAATTGTAATGCAGCTAATGTCCCCTGTTATACCGCGCCTGCAGGCAATGGCTAAAGAAGGCGAAGCGGGTAGGCAGAAAATGAATCAAATAACCCATTACCTAATGATTCCTATAGCCATGGCCCAAGGGTATGGTCAGATTCATTTGATTAACCGCTTTGGGGGGCTTGCCGGTTCGGACTTTGTTGGCGGACTGGATTTAACACTTATGACAATGGTCCTTTCTATGACAGCTGGTTCTGTGTTTCTAGTTTGGCTTGGTGAACTCATAACGGAGAAAGGCATTGGTAATGGAGTTTCAATCATAATATTTGCAGGCATAGTAGCGCAGTTTCCTCAGCTTGTAGGCCAAGGATTCCTTGAGCGTAACAATCTTGGTGGCTTATTACTCCTCGTTGCGATTGGTGTGCTCATTGTTTATCTCATTGTGGTATTCACCGAGGCACAACGCCGAGTTCCAGTGCAGTATGGCAAGAGCATATTTCGGGGAGGAAGGATGTATAGACAATCAGGGGCCAGTTACGTGCCACTGCGTGTTAATTCTGCCGGGATGATACCATTGATTTTTGCCTTTTCAATAATGATTCTCCCTGCTACTTTAGCCAGTTACATCGCCAGCCCGACTAGCACCACAGTATTTGGGCAAATTGCACGCTTTTTTGAGACTTCTTTGGCACCGACAGGACTAACTTATTGGGCCTTCGTTTTTATTTTAGTGGTTTTGTTTACATTCTTTTACACTCTGGTAACATTTCAGCAGCAAGACCTAGCTGGAAACCTGCAAAAGAATGGTGGGTTCATACCCGGAATAAGGCCGGGACGTTCCACATCCGATTTTCTTAACCGTGTTGTAATACGTATCACTTGGGGTGGCGCTATATTTCTTGGTGGCGTAGCCGTCATTCCATATTTTGCTACACAGATAACTGATATTAGGGCGATACAATTAAGCAGTGCCAGCCTTCTTATCATGGTTGGAGTGGCATTGGACACGTTGCGGCAGATTGAGGCTCAACTGCTCATGCGAAATTATGAAGGCTTTTTGAGTTAGGAGATGGTTTGAGAATAGTAATGCTTGGATTAGCTGGAGCTGGAAAGGGGACTCAAAGCCAGATACTGAAGGATGAGTTGTCCTTAAGTTTATTGTCTTCTGGGGACCTCTTTCGGCATCACCAGAATGAGGGGACTGAGCTTGGTATGCTTGCCAAGAATTATATGAAAAATGGGCAGCTAGTGCCGGATGAAATAACGATAAATATGATACTTGATGGCGTGAACGACGTTGGATCAGGAGGGTTCGTCTTGGATGGGTTTCCGAGGACGCTTTCACAGGCGGAAGCCTTGGATAAAGCCCTGACACACGATCCTATAGATTGCGTTGTTTATATTAGGGTGAATGAGGGCGAGCTTCTCATAAGATTAACGGATAGGTTAATTTGTCGATCCTGTGGAGCCCCATATAGTAAAAGAATTTTAGGGCCAATCAAAGATTGTGGGAAATGTGGCGGGCAGTTATACAAAAGAGAAGATGATAAACCAGAGGTGGTAAAAAAGAGATTTAAGGCACAACTTCCAGGGCTTCACCAGTTGGTTAGTTATTACTCTGGCCAGAGTAAGCTAGTTGAAGTCAATGGGGATCAATCGGTTGCGGAAGTTTCGCGTGAAGCCTTGCAGGCGTCATCAGAAATGATGGTTGGAAATCCATCTAAATAACTATAGATAATGAAATTAGAAATCGATAAACCAGAAAATGCTGTTCTTGAAAAACTTACGTCAAACGTGAGGGGTATAACCTTGAAGAGCAGTGCCGAGCTTCATCAGATGCGTCTGGCGGGACAGGTTGTATCCGCTGTTATAGAAGTGCTGATTGAATCGATTAAGCCTGGGATTAAGGCTAAAGACCTTGATTACATCGCAGCTATGGAAATAGAAAGGCTAGGCGCGAAGCCCTCATTCAAAGGATATAGAGGATTCCCGGCCACTATCTGCGTGTCATTTAACGAAGAAATAGTTCACGGAATACCAGGGGAGAGAATTGTATCTGATGGTGACGTGTTGAGTTTAGATGTTGGCGCTATAGTGGGCGGATATCATAGTGATAGCGCCGTTACTGTTGCGGTTGGGGGTGTCGATCCAGTGGTTTCGGACCTTATTGAAGCTACGCGTCTTAGTTTGGAAGAAGGTATTTCTAAAGCGATTGTCGGAGGTCGAATTGGTGATGTGTCTTCTGCGGTTCAGAATTTTGCAGAATCTAGAGGGTACGGTGTAGTTCGGGAGTATGTGGGGCATGGAATAGGTAAGGCTCTGCACGAAGAACCTTCCGTGCCTAACTTTGGTGATTCAGGTAAAGGCTTATTGTTGAGGTCCGGCATGGTGATTGCGGTGGAGCCTATGCTGAATATGGGATCATGGCGGACTAGAGTATTGGAAGACGATTGGACGGTTGTTACCGAAGACGGGTCTCTTTCAGCACATTTTGAACATACGATCGCTATAACTGACGAGGGCCCTGAGGTATTAACTAGGCGTAATAATGAATGTATTGGTGAATCAGGCTGAGTTTCTTATGGCCAAGAAAGAAGTAGAAAAAATCGAAGTGGAGGGAGTGGTGCTTGAGGCATTGCCTAATGCGGTGTTTAAAGTAGAGCTTGCGAATAAGCACCGAGTATTGGCGCATATCTCTGGTAAAATGAGAATGCATTTTATAAGAGTACTTCCAGGCGACAGAGTTTTGGTTGAATTGTCGCCGTATGATTTATCTCGTGGAAGGGTTACTTTCCGCTTTAGGTAGGGTGTGACGATAATGAAAGTTAGAGCTTCAGTAAAGAAAATTTGTGATAAATGTAAGGTAATTAGGCGAGAAGGCCGAGTAAGGGTCATATGTATTATTGGTAAACATAAGCAGAGACAAGGTTAAGTGCGGTCGGCAGATATAACATATATTTATAGGTAAGGTTAAATATGGCACGTGTAGCAGGAGTAGATATTCCAGATGGCAAGAGAGTAGAAGTTGCTCTCAGGCGCATATATGGCATTGGCCCTACGATAGCGCTTAGGGTTCTAGATAGCGCCGGAGTAAACGGAAATCCGAGAGTGCAGGATCTGCCTGAAGCAGACCTTAATAGAATTAGAGAAGTTATAGATAAGGAAAATAAGGTGGAAGGGGATTTGCGTAGAGAGATAAACATGAACATCCGTAGGCTCATGGATATTGGTAGCTATAGAGGCTTAAGGCATCGACGCGGCTTGCCTGTGCATGGGCAACGCACCAAGACCAATGCAAGAACAAAGCGAGGAGGCCGGAGAACAGTTGCCGGCCGCCGTCAGACGAGAAAGTAGTAGGAGAATCAAAAGATGGCAAGAGAAAAATCGAGACCACGCAAAAAAGAAAGGAAGTATATACCTAGAGGTAGAGCGTATATCCAATCGACCTTTAACAATACTTTGATTACTCTAACTGATCCGGATGGGAACGTACTTTCGTGGGGCAGTTCGGGCATCGTAGGGTTCAAAGGTTCTAGGAAAGGCACTGCCTTCGCTGCTCAAAGGGCTGCTGACACTGCTGCTCGAAAGGCTATGGATCACGGAGTGCGCGAGGTAGAGGTTTTTATCAAAGGACCAGGCGCAGGAAGGGAGGCGGCTATCCGTTCTATACAAGCTGCAGGTATAAATGTTACGAGTATACGGGACGTTACTCCTATACCTCACAATGGCTGCAGGCCGCCAAGTAAAAGGAGAGTTTAAAAGAATATGGCTAGATATACTGGCCCTGCCTGTCGGCTGTGTCGACGCGTAGGTGAAAAATTATTTCTAAAAGGTGAGCGATGTCATAGCCCAAAATGTGCAGTTGACCGTCGAAGGCGTCCCCCAGGAGGAGCTATGCCGAGGCGTAGAACAGCTAGTGATTGGGGCTTACAACTTCGAGAGAAACAAAAGGCTCGCGTTACATTTGGCTTGTTGGAGCGGCAGTTTCGGAACTACTTCGAATCTGCCAAGAAAAACCCTGAAAATACAGGCGAGGTTCTGCTTCGGTTGCTCGAGCAACGTCTTGACAACGTGGTCTATAGATTGGACTTCGCGGAGTCTAGGCAGCAAGCCCGGCAGATGGTTAGACATGGACATTTTACGGTCGATGGAAAGAAGGTGAACATACCATCATATCAATTGAAGCCAGATCAGGTGATTTCATGGAAACCTGCTGATGCTGAGAAACCTTTTGTGAAAGAACTTGTTTCAGCCATGCCTAGAAAAGCCGTGCCTGCATGGCTAACTTGTGACTCAGGCAATCTAAAGGGCACAGTGATTAGGCGACCAAAAATTGATGAGATGGAGGGTGGCATCGAAACGAGATTAATAGTGGAGTTTTATTCGAAGTAATGGCTATGTTGATTAAAGATGTGTACCAATTGGAGGTGCTGTGTTGCTGACCCCTGTTTCAGAGATTGAAGTCCCTCAACCAGAGATTAAGGTTGAGGAGATTACTAATGGATATGGTAAGTTCGTAATAGGGCCTCTGGAGCGGGGTTACGGAACCACTTTGGGTAATCCCTTGAGGAGAGTTCTATTAAGCTCTATACCAGGCACGGCAATTACTTGGGTTAAGGTAGAAGGGACTCCTAGGTCCGGAAAAGTTAGTGGATCTGTCCAACACGAGTATGAAACGTTGCCTCATGTTAAAGAGGGAGTTTCTGATCTTCTCATGAATTTCAAGGCTATCAGGCTTCGCTCCCTTACAGATCGCCCCGGTAAGCTTAGGTTAGATGTCCAGACGGAAGGTAGGGTTACTGCTGGTGATATCCTAGCCTCTGCTGATTTTGAAATAGCTAACCCTGAGTTGCATATTGCCACGTTAGATTCCTCAGAGGCGAAGATGGTAGTAGAATTCAATGTGGAGCAGGGGGTTGGGTATGTCCCTGCTATACAAGGTGATGGCTTGCCGATAGGAGTGTTGCCAGTGGACTCAATATACACTCCTGTTCGCCGTGTAAACTTTGCAGTTGATCTCACAAGAGTTGGACACAGAACAGACTTTGAGCTACTTGTGCTGGAGATATGGACTGATGAGACACTAGGTCCACTTGAAGCTCTTTCGAAAGCAGGAGAGCTGTTGGTCGACCAATTTTTCTTATTTGCTAACATTCGTAAGATCGGTGAGGCAGCGGGTGATTTAGCTGCACTATCTGCTGCAGTACCTGCAGAAGTTTATAATATGGCAGTAGAGAAGCTGGATCTTTCTGCCCGTACGCTTAATTGTCTGAAGCGTGCACACATCAATCGGATTGGAGAGGTATTAGAAAGAGAGAAATCAGACCTTCTGAAAATACGTAATTTTGGGCAAAAATCTTTAGATGAACTCTTTAACACACTTGAGGAGAGAGGCTATCTTCCTAAGGAAGGGACTGAGCCTCTAATTGATAGTGAACAGCAAGATACGACGAGTTTGGACGGAACAGATTATCAAGATGAGCTGAATGAAATTTCCTTAGAAAGCGAGGCTAATTAGGCGTGAGACATAGAATCGCAGGAAAAAAGCTGAACCGAAACCCAGCGCAAAGGAAGCACTTGTATCGGGGCTTGATAAGAGATCTTTTGATTAATGAAAGAATCATTACCACCGAGGCGAAGGCGAAGGCGGCTCGTCCTCTGGCAGAGCGCTTTATTACGTATGGCAAGAAAGGTTCGCTGCACCACCGGCGGTTAGCGCTCTCATCCATTCCTGACAAAGATGTTGTAGCTAAGGTTTTCGATGATCTTAGCCAAAGGTATGCTGAGAGAGCTGGCGGGTATACGAGAGTGCTTAAACTTGAGCCGCGAAAGGGTGATAGTGCTCCGATGGCATTACTGGAGTTGGTTTAGCTATGAACGAGTTAATGGAACATAAGGCAGCACTCATCGTAGAGTATGATGGAACTCGGTATCACGGATTCCAGGATCAACCTGAATTAGGCACTGTCCAATTTGAGATAGAGTCAGCTATAGAGAGACTGACGTCAGAGAAAGTACGAGTTAGAGCTGCCGGTCGTACTGACAGTGGGGTTCATGCAAAGGGGCAAGTAGTTGCTTTTTCAACAGGAAATATGCTCCCTTCACCAAAACTAATAAGTGGGCTTAATCATTTTTTGCCACAGGACATTGCAATTAAAGAGGCGTATCATACAAATTCTGGTTTTGATCCACGTAGACATGCTGTTAGCAGGCTTTATGAATATGCAATCATTAATAGTCAATGGCGTTCCCCTCTTCGGGAACGTTATGCGGTCAGGGTACAAGAACAACTAGATGACGTTGCTATGGGCAAGGCCCTGAAATATCTTGAGGGTGTACACGATTTTGCAAATTTTAGTGGTCAGGTATCGCCAGGAATGAGTACAATTAGAAATATCTGGTCTACTAGTGTCCAGCGCAAAGATGACATAGTGAGAGTGAAGGTCGAGGCTAATGCGTTCCTTCCGAACCAAATGCGCAGAATCGCGGGCCTTTTGGTGGCAGTTGGAACTAGACGTGTGCTTGCCGAAGGAGCACTAGAGACATTGGAAGGTACAATCGACCCGTGGAGTTCAGGTGTGGCAAGAAGTATGGCTCCGCAAGGGTTATGTCTTATGCAAGTAAATTACAAGGATTTTCCACCTGATGACTATTAATCAACGCAAAACATATAGTGCGAAACTCTCAGAAGTGGATAGCAGTTGGCAAGTTGTTGACGCAGCCGGGAAGCCGCTTGGGAGGTTGGCAACAGAAATCGCCAGGGTTTTACAGGGTAAACACAAGGCTATTTATACGCCTAGCATGCTGACTGGAGACTATGTAATTGTATTGAATGCGTCACAGGTGGCAACTACTGGCAAGAAGCTAGAACAAAAGATGTATTATCGCCATTCAGGATATCCGAGTGGCTTGCGAGCTACACCTCTGCAAGCTCTTTTGAATAAACATCCGGAAAGGGTTATTCAGGCGGCTGTTAAAGGAATGTTGCCTAGGAATATCTTGGGGAGGCACATGTTGAGGCGACTGAAAGTTTATCCAGGTCCTCAACACCCTCATGCTGCTCAGGTTAACGCTAATAAGGACCTCACAGAAGACAGCAAGCCCGCCAAACGGGTGAAGGCTGTCGATGAAAGCAGAGGCAGGCGTGAGAAGGAAGAAATAACTGAACAAAATGATCCATCGGGCACTAGAAAGCGGAGGAGTAAATGACGGAACAAAGGTACTATCATGGTCTGGGCAAGCGCAAGACTGCTATCGCACAGGTCCGACTTTTCCTGGAACCTGGCGGAATTTTTATCAATGGAAAACCGCTAGACGAGGCGATGCCTTGGAAGCCATTGCAGGAGATGGCTCTGAAACCTTTGGAGGTTACCGGAAGTGTTGGGAAATACAGTATTAAGACTAAGGTTGAAGGCGGAGGAACAAGCAGCCGCGCGTGGGCTGTGGGACATGGAGTCGCAAGAGCGCTTGTATCTTTGGATGAAGGCTTCAGAAAAGAATTACGTCGACACGGCTTGCTAACCCGCGATTCTAGGATAAAGGAAAGCAAGAAGTATGGGCTGAAGCGAGCTAGAAAGGCCGAGCAATACAGTAAGCGCTAAACTAAGTTTTAGGGCTAGTTTCCTGAATTAGACGGTCTTAATGTCGAGAATGCCAGCTAGACACCTGTTAGCAGGCGTCCTTCTTCTAGTAGCAGCGAAACGTCGTTTTCTTTTCTAGATTCTGCATAGATCCTCAGCAATGGTTCAGTTCCTGAAAAACGTATAAGCAGCCAGCTACCGTCTTCTAGTGTGTAACGCACTCCGTCATGATCGTCACGATGTAAGACCTTCAATCCGATCAGTGACCCTAGTTTTTTTGAATGAACACGGCTCTCGACTTTCTGCCGGTCTTCCCCAGAAAACGGGATATCAAGCCGGTCGTAGTAGTGGGCGCCAACTTTGCTGAACAAATACTCTAATAGCTCCGAAGGTCGTTTACCGGTCCTTATGACCATGTCTATAAGGAATAAACCACTTAGAATGCCGTCACGTTCTGGTATATGACCTCTAAATGCGAACCCACCACTTTCTTCCCCCGCTGCTAAAGCATTCTCCTTTATCATCAATGGTCCCAATGATTTGAATCCAACGGGAGCATCATATACAGGTACGTTGAAAAGTTCCCCTAATTTGTAAATCATACTAGTCATAGTTGTTGATTTTACCAATGGCCCAGTTTGCCCTCTTTGTTCTAGTAGGTACATAACCAACAGCGAGAAAGTCTGCAGTGTATTGATGTATCTACCGTTTTCGTCCATCAATCCAACCCGATCAGCATCACCGTCCAGTGCTATGCCAATATCGGCTCCACTCGATTGTATGCATTCTGCAAGAGGAGTTAAATTATGTTTGACTGGCTCGGGTTGAATCATTCCTGGAAACGCGGGATTGGGGGTTGCTCTGATCTCGTTGACGGTCGTTTTCCCTCCCTCTAAGAGCTGTGTAAGATAACCTCCTCCTGCACCGTGCATTGCGTCCACGGCAACCTTCAATCCGCTATTTTTAATTGCAGTCAAGTCTACAAGTTTGGCAAGGTGGTTAATATACGGGGGGGTAGGGTCTATATCTTGCAATAAGTTCTGGTCCCGTGCTTTGTTGAGTGAAAGCATTTCTATCGAACCTTGCGCGGCCTTGTTGATTTCTGTTTCTAAAGCTTCAACTATTTCCGACGATGCACTGCCTGCGTATTCTGGTTTGTATTTGAATCCATTCCAGTTTGGCGGGTTATGGCTAGCTGTAATTACCACGCCTCCTCCAGCAGACCGATCCATTATGTTGTAACTTACTGCTGGAGTTGGTGCTGTCGTAGAACAGAGGTAGGTGGGCACTTGAAGAGCGGTTGTGACGCTTGCTACCTCGGATGCGAAATCTTTAGATGCAAAACGGGTATCGTAGCCTACCACTAGGCCACGTTGATCTAACCCTCTCTTCTTTAAGTACAGTGCAGTGCCAGCTGCACAGGCTCTCACATTCTCCGCAGTGTAATCCCATCCGATTAGTGCACGCCAACCGTCTGTACCGAATCGGATGGTCATATTGAGATCTCCTTCAATTTATTCCAGCCTCAGCCTTAAGTAATTCGGCTTTATCAGTTTGCTCCCATGGTAGATTCAAGTCGTTACGTCCAAAGTGTCCGTACGCTGCCGTTTGCTTGTATATCGGTCGGCGTAAGTCTAACTCGCTGATTATGGCGTCAGGCCGTAGATCAAAGTGCTTATTGATGAGTTTAAGAATTATTTCGTCCGAGACTTTCCCGGTATCGAAAGTCTCTATGCTAATTGATATAGGACTAGCTACACCTATAGCGTAGGAAATCTGTACTTCAATTCTTTCAGCCAATTGTGCCGCCACAACGGTTTTTGCTACCCAACGAGCTGCATAAGCAGCTGACCTGTCCACTTTTGTGGGGTCTTTTCCTGAAAAAGCTCCTCCGCCATGCCTAGCAGCTCCGCCATAAGTATCTACGAGAATCTTACGCCCAGTGAGCCCGGTATCAGCGTGTGGGCCTCCGATCACGAATCTTCCGGAGGGATTAATGAAAAACTTCGTTTCGTTGTCGATAAGATTGGAGGGTATAACTTTTTCAATTACGTCTTTATGCAAATCAGCAGTCAATGTACTCATGGTTACATCGGGCCCATGTTGTGTGCTTAGTACCACGGTATGAACCCGCTTAGGTTTCCCATATGCGTACTCTATAGTTACTTGAGACTTCCCGTCGGGTCGCAAGTATTCTAATTCGCGGGTTTTCCTTACCGTTGCAAGTTGTTGAGTCAGTTTGTGAGCGAGGGATATTGGTAAAGGCATAAGTTCTGGTGTTTCGTCACATGCAAATCCTACCATCATTCCTTGATCACCAGCCCCAGTTGTTTCTTCCTCTTGACTGCTGGATTTTCCACGTGTCTCGAATGAATTGGTAACCGCTACTGAAATGTCAGGAGATTGTTCTTGTACAGATACCATTACACCGCATGTTTTGGAGTCTATACCGAAATCTGAGTTGGTATATCCCACTTCTTCTAAGGTATCCCTTGCTATCTGAGCAATATCTACGTAGCTTGCGGTAGTAATTTCCCCCATTACTACTACAAGCCCAGTTGTGGTAATTACCTCGCAAGCTACTCTGGCTAGGGGATCTTGACTTAATATAATATCCAATATCCCATCTGAAATTTGATCGCAAAGTTTGTCTGGGTGCCCTTCAGTCACCGATTCAGAGGTGAACAAGTAAGAAGGTGATTCTAGAAAACTTGGTGCCAATTAATGTTCCTCCTTTAGCTAAATGCCTTGGGCCCGCTTAGGTTCCTATGTCCCAGCTAGAGATATATTTCTCTTGCTCAATAGTAAGAGTGTCTATGCCTATGCTTAAAGAAGCCAGCTTGAGTCTGCCTACTTCTCGATCGATTTCTTGCGGGACCTGGTGCACATTTGGTGTCAAACCCTCGCTTTGTTGGTTGAGAAATTCAACCGCGAGTGCTTGGTTAGCAAAACTCATATCCATTACGGCTGAAGGATGTCCCTCCGCGGCTGCTAGATTAATCAGCCTCCCCTCGCCTAGAAGGAACAATCTACGCCCGTCTTTAAGGGAGAACTCCTCTACAGAGCCACGAACTGTGCGTTGTGTTTTTGACATTTTAATTAGAGCGGGTATATTAATTTCTACGTTGAAGTGGCCACTATTGGCTAGTATGGCACCATCCTTCATTATCTCCAAATGTGCTTTGTCTATAGCATTCAGGCCGCCTGTAACGGTTATGAATACATCACCTGTCTTCGCTGCTTCTAGCATAGGCATTACTTGAAACCCGTCCATTACTGCTTCGAGAGCACGTATGGGATCGATTTCGGTAACAATAACGTGACTACCTAAGCCTCGTGCCCGATTTGCCACGCCACGTCCGCACCAACCGTACCCTGCTATCACAACCTTGCTTCCAGCCCAAAGCAGATTAGTCGCCCTTGTTATTCCATCCAATGTGCTTTGGCCTGTGCCATACCGGTTGTCAAACAGGTGCTTAGTATCCGCGTCATTAACAACGATTATTGGATAAAGCAACTTAGAGTCTCTGGCGAGAGCCCTGAGGCGCGTCACGCCTGTAGTAGTTTCTTCCGTTCCACCCTTAATGTTATTCAGCAAATCTTGTCGTTCGGTGTGTACGATGGCTACCAGGTCAGCCCCATCATCTAGCGTTATATGAGGAGAGTGCTCTAGCGCTGAGTGAATGTGTTTGTAGTATGTTTCATTGTCCGCCCCCCTGATTGAGTAGGTTGGGATTTCATATCGTTCTACCAAAGCTGCGGCAACATCGTCTTGAGTGCTAAGAGGATTGCTTGCACATAAGGCTACTTGGGCCCCTCCGTCTCGTAACGTTAAAGCTAGGTTTGCTGTTTCTGAAGTCACGTGTAAGCACGCCGATATACGGAGGCCGTCTAATGGCCGTTCTTTAGTAAATCGCTTCCTAATGATCTCAAGAACTGGCATGCCTCTTGCTGCCCACTCTATTCTGGACACTCCTTGATCAGCGAGCTGTAAATCCTTGACATCTCCTGGCGTTCTTTTAGTTCTCAATTTTCCTCCGTTGTTCTTATTTCTTGCTAAGCTGTTTTCTAGAAGGCACTCTGAGTTCTGCTTTTGTATCAAATGCGGTCATTTCCCGGAAGTTTTGATACCGTTCTCGAATGTCTCTATCGGTTAAAGAATCTAATCGATCAAGGCCAAAAGTTTCAACAGCGAAGGACGCCATGACGGAGCCAATTACCATAGCATGCCTGAGGCTTTCCTTCGAGAGTGTTCCGATCGCTGATAAGTATCCGAGGAATCCTCCAGCAAATGTGTCGCCTGCTCCGGTTGGATCCATTACTTTGTCAATTGGATAGGCTGGAATCACGAAAGTGTCATTTGAGGTGAATCCTATGAGGCCGGCACCACCTCTTTTGATCACCAATATGGATGGCCCTTTTTCTAGAATTAACCTTGAGGCCTTTACTAGGTTGGCCTCTTTTGCAAGTAGTTTGACTTCAGATTCATTGATTAGGAGGGCGTCAAGTAATCCTATAACCTCGTAAAGGGGCTTGGGTTTACTTTCAATCCAGTAATTCATTGTGTCCCCTACGACTAACTTGGGTCGTTGGTTCATTTGGTTTAGTACGTCCTTTTGGAGTTCTGGATCTATATTCCCTAAAAAAAGATATTCGCTATTTTTTTCTTCTGATCCCAATAGTGGTTTGAAGTTAGAAAGAACGTTTAGTTTAGTGTCAATGGTTAAAGTTTCTGAAAAATTGTCTCGATATTCACCTACCCACTGGAAAGTTTCACCTGAGGCTTTTGTGAGACACTTCATGCCTATTTTATGGGATTGGAAAGTGGATTCATCCCGAAAATCGGCACCTACCACTGCTACCAGATTTACGGAAGAAAAATAGCTAGCAGCAATCGACGAGTATGTGGCCGACCCGCCAAGGGTGTGGAGGCGGCTTCCGTAGGGCGTTTTGATCGAATCGTAGGCTACTGAGCCTACGATTAATATAGATTGATCAGGCACTTTCGGCTTTCTTAACTGGGCGCTTAGGTGGCTTCGGTTTTTCTTCTTCGGCTGACTTCTTTGAAGTAGTCCGAGTTTGCTTTGGCTTTTCTTTGCTAGCTGAGTCGGGCTGGTCCGCCTTTTTTAATTTACCTGCATTTCTTTTGTTGGAAGACTCATCTGTGATGGCAGACGATTCAATTTCGTCAGCTTGTTGCTCTGGTTTCAGTGGAGCCTCAAGCTCCACTTTATGAGCACTTTTTGCGCTCTTTGCAGGGCTTGTTGCTGTTGTGGCTTGTGATGAGCTTTGTTTTACATTTGAAACCGCACGTCTACTATGTCGTTCTTGTGCTGTAGGCTCAGGCAAAGTAGATACTTTTTGTAGGGATTCAAATCTTTTCTTGGTTTGGCGCTGCTTTCGTTTAGCTACTTTTTTGCGTTTGTTCATATCAACCTTCTAGATAATAGATTAGTGCGTTAACTGTCGTTTCCGTAAGTTGTTGGGTATCCACGGTCTATCCAAGCTCCGGTTCCTTCTTCTATGTTAAATAAGGCGCTCGATTCTCTACCCATCGCTGCTGCCATTTCACAGGCCAGGGCACTTCGAACTCCTTGGGCGCATATGAATAGCAAATCTCCACCACTTGGCAGACTATCGACCCGGGATATTACATCTTCGACAGGTATGTGAATGGCACCACTGACGTGACCAGCGTTCCATTCATCAAGCTGCCTAACGTCCACCACAGTGGAATTCGCCTCCCCATATAATTTATAGGCCTCATCGACGGAAATTCTTTTGAATGGTTCACTTTGTTCCGACATATATATATTTCCTCAGCAGAATCTTAACTTTTTGCGAACGATTGTCCATGTGACATTTCTTTGGAATCTTCTTGGTGTATCCCAGTATTGGGCTTGGAGAATTTCTCAAGATCATTGCCGAAAGGCGGTTCAATAGTACCTTTTTCAGTAACGATTCCAGTTATATATTTGCTTGGGGTGATATCAACAGAAGGATTGTGCATGTTTACCCCTTTTGGAACTATCAGTGGCTTACTGAATTGGAGTATTTCTGTTGATAGTCGGTCTACGAGCCCGATCGACTCCCATGTTTTCTCAGATTGGTCTATATTCGAAGTCGGAGACATTACATAGAAAGGCACTTGGTTTGCATGTGCGATCACGGCGAGGGGATAGGTGCCTATTACTCCCGCCACATCTCCAGTAGGAGAAATTCTGTCACCTCCCACCACGACACAATTCACCTTACCAGAGGCGATATATTTACCCGATGCTGAATCCACAATTAGTGTGCTTGGTATTCCGAGCTGAACTAGTTCCCACATTGTGAGCCTAGAACCCTCCAGCATCGGCCTTGTTTCAGCTACGATGACCTGCAATTTCTTGCTGCGATTGTGTGCTGATCTTATGGCTCCCAAAGCTGTACCATACCCAGTAGTTGCCAAAGCCCCGCTATTAGACATGGTTAGAATAGCCCCTTCCGTAGGCAATAGATACGAGCCAATTTCTCCAATGAGTTGATTTGCTGCCAAGTCTTCCCGGTGTATTGCTATAGCCTCGTCTTCCATTTGGCTTCGCACTGACGAAATGACCTTAGCCGCATATCCTGCTAGAAGAACCCGAGAGATCGACTTTTCAAGACTGAGGTTCATTGGATTTGCATCTAGCACTTCTTTGCCAACATCTCCTAAGTAGTTAAACATTCTTTGTAAGTCGAGGGTGTTAATGGACTTGGATGCCAGTACCAACGCGTATGCGCCTGCGACCGCAACTAAAGAAGTGCCCCTTATCTGCATGTTGTTTACAGTTGAAATGACTTCCGTGTGTGTGTGGACAGTCACTACAGACTGCTCTTGCGGAAGCATTAGCTGGTCTAGCAAGCGTAAGGAATCTCCGGTCCATTCTAACGGGACTATTTCGGGCATATGGTTTCTCCGGTACATAAAAAAACTTCTCGATGAGTCGAGAAGTTTTTTTACTCTTCGCTCCCATCTTTCAAGCTGTCAAGCTTGCCGGAGTTGGCACCGTATCGCTTTTTCATATATGCGACCGGTTGCCGGGCTTCACAGGGCCGGTTCCCTCTGCCACTCTTGATAAGAGAATGTACCTATGGAATTGTACGAAATACTACTATGCTAGGCACGTAGTGTCAAGATATACACCTGTTATTGGCGATGGGTATTGTTGCTGTTCTTGGCAATCTGGCGGTCATAATTATGGCCGCCGGGAAACTTTGCCAACTTCGTTAACGTAGTGAGTAATCAGGGTCTTGGCGTTGTTTTTATATATCACTTCTCTCAAGGCCAATGAGGCAGTTCCTGAATTTAGTCGTAGTACAGTTCCGATTGCTACATACAGGACATCCACTGCTTCATTGGCGATTCGCTCATCACTTTCATTTAGAACCGAGTAATTTAACTCTCTAACCTCTTCTTCTTGAATAGGTATACGACTAAGGAGTTCTTTTTGTGTTATTTCCCCCGTGATTCCAAAGCGGTTATGAAATGACTGAACCGATTCGGAAAGTTTGGAGATTAGATCTTGTACCTCAGTGATTGTCATGGTGCCCTCTAGTTATTGTGGGAGTTCTTGGTTGTCTGCTCGTTGCTTCTGGACGGGAGTGTGCATTGAATCTGCCAAAATGGAGCAGCCGTCTCTTATAGTTTAGCGCCCCATCGCGTATCCCTCGCGACGGGCATCTGCTCCTCCTATGATAATGCCCTTATCTCTGTCAATCTGAATTGCACATACGTTCCCAACTCGACCCGTCCATTCTTCCCAGACATCTATCTTATGCCCGCGGGCTTTAAGGTTTTCAATTACGTCTGCCTCTATACGTGCTTCTGCTGCAGCTTGGCCGGGATAGTATGAATGGGGCCAAAATGAGCTAGGAAAACTAAAAGTTGCAACCCTAGGGGCCTCTACGGCCTCCTGCGGGTTCATTCCAAATTCGACCATGTTAAGTAGTGATTGCACCATAGACTGACACTGTGTGTCGCCACCAGGAGTTCCGTAGGCCATCCAGAACTGCCCATTCTTGAACGCCATTGCCGGATTAGGGGTTAGCCGAGGACGTTTCCCGGGCTGTAGTGAACTGGCGTGTTTAGGATCTAGCCAGCTTTGTGATCCTCTTGCGGACGCGATCATTCCGAGTCCGGGAACTATTGGGGCCCCGTAGATGCCATCGCTTGGCGTGATGGAAAAAGCGTTGCCCCAGCGGTCGACGGTGCATGCGTAGCTAGTGTCAGGTTGAAGAGGTCCGTCCTTTTGTGCCGGAGATCGAGGGATTCCACTTCTGTTATCTCCTTGGTATGGCCAAGGATCCCCTGCTGCCGGCATTTCAGGGAAAGCATTCATCATGTCTATGGTTTGGTGCCTCATGGCGGCGTATCCCTTCGATGTCAGACCATTAATTGGAACGTCAACAAATTCAGGATCACCATAGAAGGCTTCCCGGTCAGCGAATGACAACTTCAACGCTTCGATTATCACGTGGAGATAGTCGGCACTATTGTGCCCCATCGATTTTAGATCAAAGGATTCAAGAATTTGTAGCGCTTGGATGTTAACCGGTCCTTGAGACCATGGCCCACAAGTTCTAATTTCAACATCTCGAAAGTGACCGGTAGTTGGGGGCTCAATTAGTACTCTATAGGATGCCATGTCAGCCATACTGAGTAACCCACCTTGTGACTGTATGAAATCAGTGATTTCTTTGGCAATCTCGCCTTTGTAAAAAAAATCTCGAGTCGCTTCAAGTGCCGCTTCCCGTCCTTTGTTTGACTTGGACCTTTCTACAGCAATTAGCCTTGAGAAGGTTTTAGCAAGATCTTTTTGAAATATCACTTGTCCAATCGCTGGCACTTTACCATCAGGCATGAAAATGCTATTCGTAGATGGCCAAGTGTGAATGTTGCCCTCTGCACCCTGAGTCCCACTTCCAGTCCGTAATTCGAACGCCGTAGTTTGTGCCGTCCCAATTTCTAGGGCCTCTTTCAACGAAATTGAAGTTGGGAATCCAGTTTCGGCAAGCTCTAGCGCAGGCGTTACAATTTGCTCAAAGGACATACTGCCATATTTTTTCAGTGCAGAGAAGTATGCATCTGGGGCTCCGGGAGTTATGCATTGCAGGACCCCTGAACGTATCTCTCCTCCAGAATGCGAGTTGAAATATTCAATATTTGCTGCGCTAGGCCAGCGACCTAGACCATCGATACTGACGGTTTCTCCGCGATCAGCCCTATGGATGATCATCGGCGCTACTCCTCCAAAGCTTACCCAATGTGGGAGTACTGTGCCTAAGACGATGCCGGCTGCAACTCCCGCATCAATGGCATTTCCGCCTTGTTCTAAGATGCGATAACCAGCTGCAGTTGCGAGCCAGTGTCCGGAAGACACCATATGAGTTGTCCCAGTAATTGCGGGTCTGTAAGAAGTTAGCCCAGAAGGCAATTTCCGCCTCCAAAAAACAATTTTGGCTGATGGTAGGCTTCTAAGAGGGCAGTGTCAAGTGAAGTTTTGTTCCTCGACTTTCACATTGAAACTAAAAGAATGCCCATTTACCTTGGCGTGGATGGTAGTGCGTTTTGAAGATGGAGCGGCCTCAGGTGATAATCTGGTTTCAACGGCGTAGTTTTCATTGTCTAAGGATACGGTGAAATGCTGTTTCGAAAAGAAGGAGGGTGCTAACTGCGCAACTCTTTTGATAATATCCGCTTCTTTCATTAATTTCCCTAAACTTCTATTCACGGTTGTTTTGCGGAATTGAATAATGTCCCCTGGCGCCGCTTGGGCAAGCGCAGCTATGTCGGAACTAATCACAGTTCCTATTTTGGTATAGCCCCCGGTAGTACCTCTATCAGACATAAGAATGATCGGAAGTCCATCACCGGTTACTTGGATGGCTCCGAAAGGAATTCCATCTGAGATAATGTCCGCCCCTCGTTTATGTTGAACTTTCGGCCCTGTCAATCTGTAGCCTATTCGATCGGATTGAGTGGTAATCTCATATTCGGATTTAAACAGTGTATTAATACCTTTTTCAGTGAATGCATTATCTTGCGGCCCCAAGATCACATCTAGTTTGTGAGAATGTCCGTATTGCGGGACGAACTTTTGTGGTAAATAACGCCCCTCTATTCGACTTGGCACGGGCGAATTTGAAAGTACGTCACCAGTTGATAGTTGTCGTCCATGGAACCCACCGATTTTCGCTCTAGTATAGGTCGAGCGACTACCCAAAATAGGCTCGACATTTATTCCTCCAGCCACTGATAGGTATGCTCTCGCACCATCCTTGATGTCCCCAAAGGTTAGGATAGAGCCTTGTTGCGCAACAGTTGCCTCCCACATTGGTATGGGTTCGCCATCTAACGCAGGACTTAGATTACCCCCTGTAATAGCTATAAGGTTATCGTTGACAAATTTGAGATCTGGGCCTACCAGAGTTATTTCCAGACCTGCTTGATATTGCTCATTGCCTACCAGCAGGTTCGCTATCCTTAATGAGAATAGATCCATTGCCCCAGAGACTGGTACTCCGTAACGCTGATATCCGTAACGACCTAAATCTTGGATAGTTGTGAACAGCCCCCCAGCAATAACCTCTATGAATTTGTTCATTGGTTTGTTTGCTCGAATTCAAGTTGGTTATTTTCGCTTGCTATTCGTTCGTATTCCTCGGAAGAGATTGGGGTAAATCTTATATAGTCGCCTGGTTCAACTATTACCGGTGGGTTTTTCGTGGGGTCAAATAGTTTGACAGGAGTTCGTCCTATAAGCTGCCATCCGCCGGGACTTTCAATGGGATAAATCCCTGTTTGTTGTTCCGCGATGCCAACCGATCCCGCAGGAATTTCAGTTCTGGGTGTTTGTAATCTAGGTGTCACTATTCTGTCTGACAGCCCTCCCAAATATGTAAAACCAGGAGTGAAGCCCATTGCGTAAACGAGATAATCGTTACTTGAATGGATATCTATTACCTCTAGTTCCGTAAGTCCGTTGAATTGGGCCACGTAACTCAATTCGGGCCCATAATTACCCCCATAAACAGTAGGTATTTCTATTGTTCTAGGTGATTCTACAACGGAATCGTTTATGGCTTTTCCGAGCTCTTTTATCTTAATTGTTAAATCATTCAACGAGGAGATTAATGGGTCATAATTAATCAGGATCGAACAGTAAGCGGGTACGATGTCCAGAACCGCTGGAATCTGTTGTTTTTCTAAAGCGATGGCTAAGTTTCGAACAGTTAAGTTAATTTCTGGGGATATTGTGTCACCGACTTTAATAGCAAGTGCCCTGTCTCCAGCGGGGGCGATAGTTAGTCGGGGCATTGATTATATTATCTCACTCAGGTTTGTTATATTGACCCCGACAGACTCCAGCCCCGATTTGACAGCCTTCGCCATTTCTATTGCCCCTGGAGTATCTCCGTGAAGACAAAGTGTATCGGCTCTTATACTCACATCTTCGCCGGTTATGGCTTTCACTTTTCCTTCTGTAACCATCTGGATGCTTCTCTCAACCACCTCTGCCAAGTCGTGTATAATAGATCCAGGCTTTGATCTCGATACTAGGGTTCCGTCTGCGTTCAATGCCCTGTCTGCGAATGCCTCCTCAGCCACTTTAAGCCCCATGCTCCGGGCTAAATCGGCCCATGGACTACCAGCCAATACGATTATAATCATCTCGGGGTCCGTTCCTAGAACGGCTTCATTAATAGCCTTCGCTAAGTCAGTATTATCAACAGCCATATTGTACATTGCGCCGTGCGGCTTCACATGTTGTAGCCGGTAACTTTTTGTGAATGCTTGCAATGCCCCTATTTGATAAGCAACGTCGTTATGTGCTTCTGTGGGTGTCACTGACATATTACGACGTCCAAAGCCTTGTAGATCTGGAAATCCGGGATGCGCTCCAACGGCGACCCTATGTTTCTCAGCGAGCTCTACCGTGTATCGCATTGATTGCGGGTCTCCAGCATGGAACCCGCATGCGACACTCGCAGACGTGATGTATTTGATCACCTCTTCATCACAGCCTAGCTTGTATTGGCCGAAGCTTTCTCCCATGTCGCAATTGAAATCAACTACTACTGTCATCACGCCTCCGTTATCGTGGTTCGCCTAGCGAGCTGACACGAATCACTGTATCGTAATGCCGTCAGCTGGTTATATACTATCAGCATAGCATTTTTGGTTGACTATAAGTTTTGGCTTGAGAGGTAAGCCGATTCAAAATGAAAATTGAGGGAATTGAGCAAGCTATAGAAGTGACCTTACTAGGTCTTTCCACTGCTTTCGTGGGAGTAATTGGGCTGATGGGGTTGATATTCGTTATAGGGCGGCTCCTTGATTCAGAATGGTTCAAGACCAGAATTTTCAACTATATGGGAAAACGGGCTGAGGAAAAAGGAATGGCGGCCGCTTTGGGTGTTGGATTGTTGGTGGCTCAACAGAAACAAGAAACACCAGACGATAGCCGATAGGAATTGATGTGCTGGGCCTTACTCAATATATAAATCAGACGGGTTTCTTTAATCTATCTTTAGGGAACCTGCTGCTAATTTTGGTCGGATTAGTTTTTATATACTTGGCCATTGCGAAGAAAACAGAACCCTACGAGTTGTTGCCTATAGGTTTTGGAATAATACTTGCGAACCTACCGCTAAACACTTTGACCCAAATAGCAGATGGAGATCCTATGGCTCCAATCGCCCTGCAGAAGTCAGGTATTCTGGGGCTCACTTTCCACTTTGCGCTGTCCTTTTGGAATATATTGCCACCGTTGATCTTTTTGGGACTCGGCGCACTCACAGATTTTACACCGATTATTGCTAAGCCGAAGACGTTGCTGTTGGGAGCTGCTGCTCAGATCGGGATTTTCGTAGCGTTCTGGGGAGCTTTATTTATTAGTGTGGTTCCAGCACTCGGAGTCAAATTCTCTATTGAAGAAGCTGCAGCAATAAGTATTATTGGCGGAGCTGATGGACCAACCACAATATTTCTCTCAGCGATACTCGCTCCCGATTTATTGGGCAGAACGGCTGTAGTAGCTTACTCTTACATGGCAGGCTTGGTGTTCATACAGCCGCCATTAATGAGACTGCTTACTAGTAGAAAAGAAAGGCAGATCGTAATGTCACCGCCGAGAGAAGTTTCCAGGGTTGAAAAACTAACATTTCCGATAGTTGGAATGATAATTATTATACTTTTAGTCCCGAATGCCGCACCATTGATCGGAATGTTTATGCTCGGCAATATCATGGCTGTTAGCGGTGTTGTGCCAAGGCTTAGTAGTGCCGCATCTAATGAAGTCATAAATGTAGTTACTATATTCTTGATGGTGACGGTGGGATCGCAGCTTTCTGCTGAAAGAGTGCTTCATATTGAAACACTGGCAATACTTGCGCTTGGTCTGATTGCATTAGCGTTTGGAACCACTGGCGGTATAGTTTTAGCGAAGGTTATCAATTTGCTATCGAAAGAGAAGATAAATCCATTGATAGGTGCAGCCGGCGTATCGGCCGTTCCGATGGCGGCTAGGATTGCCCATTCAGAAGGGCAGAAGGCGAATCCAGAAAACTTTCTTTTACCTCATGCCATGGGGCCTAATGTTGCTGGGGTGATTGGATCAGCTGTTGTGGCCGGAGTTTTCACCTCACTGTTGGGTTAATAATGAATAAACGGGTTAGGGTCAAAGTTCGCGATAAGTGGTATGAAGTAGAGTTAAGCGGAAATTTGGCTAACCCCATTAAGGTGTTGGTTGATGGTGATCCTGTAGAGGTGTTTGTAGAAGGTCTTCATGAAAACGAAATTCCGGAAACGTACTCTGCAGTAACTGGGGCCGACACAATAACAGAAGTCAGATCGCCTATGCCTGGATTGATAGTGTCCGTTAATGTTGAAATAGGGCAGAAAGTGCAACAGGGTGAAGCCCTGTGTGTTCTTGAGGCGATAAAACTACAGCAGGCGATAAGATCGCCAGTTGGGGCAGTGGTGCGGGCAATACATGTCGCCGTCAATCAGGAAGTATCCGTCGGGACCTCGTTGATAGATCTAATTTAACTCCCAAGCTTTTGAGTCCTCCCGTGCTTTATAGCCGTATATATTCCGGAAAGTATCAAGAATCCGCCTAGAATAGTGGATAAACTAGGAGTTTCTGATAGGAATATTGCGGCAGCGCCTGTAGCAAGAACAGGCTCCGCCATAACTGCAATTGCGACAGTAGTAGCCGTCACATGGCCGAGCGACCAATTTAACAGTGAGTGTCCTATCGCCTGCGGAACTAATCCTAAGATTAATATCCACAAGTATGTTTCTGCAGAGTAACCCGTAAAAGAGACTTCCATAATTAGAGTTATTGCAAATAGGATAAAGGTAGCACCTGTATACACTAGAGAGTTGTATGTTAATGAGGGGACGTGGCTCCGTAATCTTCGCCCGGCCAACATATAACCGGCAACTGAGAGGGCACCAAGAAATGCAAGGAAGTCACCGGCTAGCGCTGTCCCACTACCTGAATCGCCGATCGCAATTACGCCTCCCCCCACAATTCCAATGCCTGTTCCAATTACAGTATGTCTGTGGATTGGCTCTTTGAATAAACCTCTTGATGCGATCGATAGTATGAAAGGGCTTGTAGTAACTAACACTACTGAGCTGGCTACTGACGTGTATTCAAGGGACAGAATCCAAGCCCAGAAGTGCATGGAAAGGCAAATTGCAGATATCACGATAATTGGCATGTCTCGTTTGGTAATGCGTGATAAGTAGTTAGTTCCATGCCTGTACCACGAACCCATAGCTATGCCGAGCATAACCGAAGCACCAATCGCCATTCTATAAGAAGCTATAATTAAGGGTGGAGCATCAGCGAGACGAATGAATAGTGCAGCCGAAGACACCGATATTACTCCGATGATTATCCCAACATTCAGGTTTGAGTTAATGGGTTTGTATCGCAAGCTATCCAACCTACAACATAGAACGTGCGTTTGTTCGGGACATATTACTTGTCAGCTATTTCTATTCGTAGCCGTTTATTGATTCGCCCCTTACTTTCATGGCCTACGACTCGTATTAGTCCGACCTCTGTAGTGTTGGCTACGTGTGTGCCGCCATCTGCTTGCATGTCAAGGTTATGTATGTTGACCACTCGGATCTGTTTTATATCAGTGGGCAAAAGGTTGATTTTAGTGCGTATAAGGTCTGGAATTTTCATCGCCTGTTCACGTTCAAGGAAATCTGTAGATACTGGTCTCGAAGCGGCTACTTCGGCATTAACCTTTTGTTCTACATCCTTAGCGAAATCGGCGGACATGTGCTCCAACTCGAAGTCCATTCGTGCCTTCAGTGGCTGCATGTCTCCTCCTGTTACCAGTGCCCCATAGTCTCTCCATATTATCCCACAAAGGATATGCAGACCGGTGTGCGTTCGCATTAGTTGATAGCGCCTTCCCCAGTTTATTACCCCGGTAATTTCTGTGCCTATTTCTGGTGTTTCTCCATCAATTACATGGATGAGGCTAGCATAATTCCGCTTTATTCTTGTGACGGAATATTCGATGGATCCAGCTTTCAGGATTCCCTCATCACTGGGCTGGCCGCCGCCACCCGGGTAGAAGGCAGACTGATGTAATATCACTCCACCGTCCACTTTTTCGACTATTGTTGCGTGGAATTCTTTAAGATAACTGTCCTCGTGGTACAGAGGTCTAGTCATGATGATTCTGGGGATTCTTTTTGTAGTTCCTCTATCATTTTTTCGAGTTCCCCAAGGCCGTCCAAATTCTCATCTACTATTTTGTAACATCGGTCAAGGTAAAATTGTGCGAGCTTAGAGTTGTTTGGTCCAGGTTGGCTAACCGCATCTACTATTTGGGGTATGTGGTACTTTTCCGGCAAGTGTTTTGTTAGCAGAGTGATTTCACCTTCGGACTCCTCTATAAGGCGCTTGTCAGCCCCCTCAACGGCAAACTGGAGTTTGCTAAGTAATTTGGCCAGTTCTCCCAATTTGTCTCTTTCACTCATTAGTGAAAGCATAACCTCGCCGACGTCCAAGTCTGAGCTTGAATCTATTGGAGAAGAATTACTACTATCTGACATCGACATGTGCTGAATAGCATTTTGGTACATTGATGCGTATGTTTGAACCGCGTCATTAACCTGATTTGCTGCGTCTAGTGGGTCATCTTCCCGGACGTTTCCGGCATATATAAGATCGTCACCACGAAAGTCTGCAAGGCGCTCAAGATATTCGAAATGTGGTACTTCTTCAGGGACTGGAGGAATTGCGAAAGATGAGAACTCATCAATCCCAGACGATTTCATTTGAGACGCAAGGAAGGGAGGCACATATTTGCTGATGTCCAGCTCAAGCGGCAACACTGCCAAGTATGTTGCCAGGATTTTTTCCCCAGCTAGGTAGTAAAGTAGTGCATGACCTTTGGGTTGGTCTTTGCTCCCTTTCTCGAAAGTTAAGTCCATTAATACATCATAACCTATTTAAGTACATTTGATTAACCATCGAATCGTCTTATAACTTTGCCTGGCCGCTCGTTCGTCAAGGTCCCGTTATTCACAACCTGAACACCGTTTACCATCACATGGGGAATTCCAGTTGCATAGCTGTGAGGACTGGCGAATGTGGCTGTGTCCATAATTTTTGCTGGGTCGAAAATTACTATATCGGCCCAAAAGCCTGGCAATATCGCACCTCTTTGGGAGAGGTTCAGGCGAGAGGCCGGCAGTGATGTCATTTTGCGAATTGCCTCCTCAAGTGAAACGACGCATCTTTCCCTCACGTACCTGGCGAGAAACCTGGGGAATGTCCCGTAGCTTCTAGGGTGTGGCTTGCCAGTGGATAAGACCCCCGACGTTTTGATGGAAGATCCATCGCTGGCTACAGAAACCCACTTACCTTGGGCAATTATCTCCACGTCTGGCTCATCCATGGAGTGAAGGATTACAGACGTTTCGCTTTCTCGGTAAATCATGATTGCAACTTCGCTAGGACTATTGCCTAGCTTCTCGGCAATTTCAGCAAGATTCTTCCCTTCCAGTGATCTGTCACTAGGGTAATTAGCAATTACTATCTTGTCTGCCCCGCCACGACGCTCGATGTCAGCGGCTATACCTTCCACTATCGACGGATACAGAGATTCATCAGAGAGTTTTTTCAGAGTTCCTTCGCGGCCTCCTGTCTGTGTCCATCTCGGGAAGATTGCACCGGTAATATTTGTGCTGCCCGCTGTGTAAGGGTACTGATCACCAGCGACATCTATGGATTCGTTTCTGGCATGTTCTATGCGGGACAGTAGTTCAGCCGCCTGCCCCCAAGTTTCAGGGCCGAGGCACTTCAAGTGAGATATTTGCACCCGCGCCCCAGAAAGCCTGCCGATGGAGATGCTCTCTTCAATCGAGCCTATGAGGCTGATGGAGTAATTGCTCTCATCACGCATGTGAGTCGAATAAAGCTTGTTTTTTTTAGCTGCTTCACGAGCTAGGACTACTATTTCATCCGTTCTAGCATAACTTCCCGGTGCATAGAAAAGGCCAGTAGAAAAACCAAGTGCTCCCGCGTCTAGGCTTTCCGAAACTAGTGTCGCCATACTTGTTATTTCATCGACTGTTGGGGCACGGTCATCAAAGCCTATAACACCGGCACGGATCGTCCCATGGCCTACCTGAGACGCTATGTTTAAGGTAGACCCTTTGGAGTCCAATGTGTCCATATAATCGCCGAAGGACCTCCAGTGAAGGGTATTCTCAGGCTGGTTAATCGCAATGTCTGGACCGTACATTTGCCAGCGCTGCTCAGATTGTTCGACCGCGGCTCCTTGTACTGGGGCACAGAAGCTCATGCCGCAATTGCCAGCTAATTCTAGGGTACAGCCTTGTCGGACTTTACTGTCTGCGCTGGGGTCTATAAGAAACGAGGCGTCACTATGAGTGTGTAGATCAATAAAACCTGGTGAGACGGTCAGCCCTGAGGCATCGATAATGCTTGCAGCTTCAGATTCGAGTTTGCCTATCGCGACGATCCGCCCGTTGGCGATTCCTATGTCGGCCGAATACGATTGAAAGCCCCTACCGTCAATTATTGCACCGTTGACTATCTTTAAATCGTACATTGCCTCTCCTCAGGGGTTGCCAAAAGTCACCGTTAATGCTGTTCAATTGCGGTTGCCAGCTAGGATTTCTGAATTACAGTGGGTTCCTATTCTGTATAGGAATCCCCGCTCTTGGTATTGCTCATGAAGTTGCTTAACATACTAGTAAACTCCAAGGGGAAGATGAATTTGGTAGCTTCTCCCTCACCCAATTTTTCGAGTGTCTCAAAGTACTCTAGGCTCATAGTTCGTCCGTCTATTCCCTGTGCTACGTTATTTACCTCTGTTAGTGCTTGCGCTTGTCCTTCCGAAATTAGTATGGCAGCTTGGCGATTTCCTTCAGCCTTTAGTATCGCTGCTTCTCTCTCTCCCTGTGCAGAAAGGATAGCCGCTTGTTTCTCACCTTCAGCCCGGTTGATTTGAGCTTGCCTGTGCCCCTCAGATTCAGTGATATCTGCAGTTTTTATGGCAGCGGCTGATTTTTCACGTTCCATAGCATTCTTGACGCCATCCGGCGGGTCGATTTCGTTAATAGCTACCCCTTGAACTTTCACACCCCACCTAGGAGTGTTTTCATCCAGCGCTGATTGTAACTGGCTTTGAATGCGTTCCCTTTCTGAAAGGGCCTCACCGAGTGTGACGTTACCCAAAATAGCCCGCAGTTCTCCCATCGCCAAATTCCTTACCGCGAGTCTATGGTCCGCTACTACCAAGACAGCCTTGTCAGCTTCTTCGGGGATTACACGGTAGTAGAGGACGAAGTCCATATTTACAACAACATTGTCCTTCGTTATATATTGCTGTGTGGGCACACGCTCTGGAATCTCACGAGTGTCAATCACAATACCAGTTTCAAGGAGGGGTATTAGAAAATGGAACCCCGGACCTTTTATACTTCCGACGTACCGGCCCAAGCGTAACTTAACCATTCGTTGATACTGATTGACTATGATTATTCCAGTTGCCATTTGATTCCCCCCTACGAATTTGTCTTTACAGACTATCATTGCATGGATGCCACAGTCTATTTGCCAGAGATTTGCTTATCAGTCTGATTATAATCTTGAGACCGTCAGCACTATGCCATCCACTTTAACCACCTTAACTCGCACCCCACTGCTTATCAGATCGCCTTCTTCGTCGGATATGGCTGTCCATAGTTCATTTCTCGCGTGAACCGTTCCTTTAGGGTTTAAATCAGTGGCGACTGTTGCAATTTCTCCTGTAGGCGGAACAACAGGAGTATCATGTTCCCCATCTCTCGATTTATATGCGAACCAGGATAAGATCCCCCCAATTAACCCAACAGTTGACACGACAGGTATGAGCACCCAAAGGCTGACTGACACAGACAGTTGAGACATGGGTGAGCCAGTTCCAGTGTGAAAAAATAACAACAGACCGCCAATACAGAAACTTATTATCGCCCCAACGCCCAGAACACCAAAGCCGGCAACATAAACTTCCAATGTTCCCAGTGCTATTGCAAAAGCGATTAATACAGCACCAGCCCAATTTACTGGCAAGTTTCCCAAGCTAACCCAAGCTAGTATTAATAGTATGACCCCAGTTACTCCAGGATAGATATTCCCTGGATTATAAAGCTCTGCGATTACACCTATACCACCCAAAGTAAGCAACAAGAATGATATGTTTGGATCTGCAAGGAAATTGAGGAACTTTTCTACTAAGCTCATGTTCAACCTATTGATGCTGAGTCCCGCTGTTTCTATAGTAACTTTTGCACCATCTGGAGGCTTCACTATTGTTTGTAAGCCATCCAGCTTAACAATCAGATCATCCAAATCACTGGCTAGTAAGTCGATGACATTTTCTTCTAAGGCTTCTGAGGCTGTATAGGACAAAGACTGCAATACGGTGGCCTCCAGCTTTTCTGTGTTTCTACCCCTGAGCGTAGCTATGCTACGCATTTCAGCTGCCGCGTCATTAAACACCTTGGCTTTTTGAGTATCCGTTAGCTCCTCGCCAGTTCCACTAACTGGGCTTGCGGCCCCTATATTTGTGCCAGGCGCCATCGCGGAAAAGTTTGCAGCAGAAGCAATAAATGTTCCTGCTGATCCCGCTTGAGCTCCACGGGGACTGACGTAGACTACAGATGGTACTTCGGCTTCAAGTAGGTGTTGAGTGATGTCACGGGTCGAGCTAAGTAACCCCCCAGGCGTATCGAGTTCAATTATTATTAATTCAGCCCCATCGCCTGTTGCTTTTTCGACGCCTCTTTTAATGAACCCTTCAGATATTGGATGTACAATTCCATCAATCTCTAACACAAGAACGTGTCCTTGCTGAGCGAGTGCAGGTCCAGTAAGTCCTGCCACTATACAAATGATGGAGAAAAAGAGCACTAGCAAGCGTTTTATTCTTATTTGTGTTACGAATATGCCGTCCATTCCATATAGCTTATCATTACTGTTGACACCATCAATTTTGGGGGACATAATTCCCTTTTAAGAGAGTGATACAGGAGCTTTATAATATGAAACCCAGGTTTGAATCTGACACATCAGACTTGAACTGTACCATAGTGGGGTCTACCGGATCAGCATCTAAGGATGGCGTTCCTTTTATAGCAAGTACAAGTGACGATCCATTCACGACCAGGACCAAGTTGGTTGTAGAGGAACCTTCAGATGGGTACAGATTTGTTGCCACGCAAATAGTGACTTTACCAGGATACGATCCAGTGGAATTTCAACATATGCATACTCGTGGAGTTAATGACAAAGGCTTCGCTTATGTATGGTCCGGTGCGCCTCCTAATACGCAATATGAGCCTGACTATAGAGACGCGTTTGGCATACCATTTGATCAGTTTGGGAGAATGTTGTTGGGTAAAGCAGCGTCCGTGCAAGAGGGGATAAGTATTTTTGAAAACAATCCTAGGGCAATTCATGGAAACTTTCTTTTGGCCGATTCATTGGGAGAAATTGCCATCATCGAAGTGAGTACACAATCCATGCATGTTGAGACAAGCACTTCTGATGGCTGGATTGCAAGGAGCAATCATTGGGTTTCTGAGGAAATGGGATATAAGGGTCGTTCATCTGGAGATCAAAGTTCTAGCGGTGTACGTCTTGGTAGAGCGACCGAGTTAATGGCGAACGGAGCAGGTAGGATAGATGTAGCTTACCTTTCAGAATTATATAGAGACCACGAGACCTTGGGTGAAACTGGGTGGTCCATATGCGCACATGGACACACAAAATCTTCGGACGGTGAACGGAGTGGAACTGTCAGCTCTGAAATATTAGAGCCGACTACACGTACATTTAATTACTGCTACGGGTGGCCTTGTGGTGGAATAGCAGAATACGATAAAGAGCAACAATACCAAGAGTTCTCATGGGGTCACTATTTGCCATTCAAACTTGATTATTTGGAGCCAGGTGAATATGTGTCTCCTTATGGCAGGCTCACGCCTCTGGCGGTGAAATATTTGGCTCTAATGGGCAAATAGAGCCACAGTAAATGAGTAAGTTTTTAAGAATCAGCTACTTATAAAGAACTTTTCAACACTGTCAGCTTTTCACTTGGTTCTTAAAAGGTTCACCAGATTTTTCGTAGTAGCCTTCGCGACCGTTTCCAGGCTCAACCCTTTCAGCTCAGCAATTTTCATAGCTATTGCCTTGACATCTTTTGGCTCTGTCCACCTCGATCTGTTCCGCTTGAAATATTGCGGATAGGAGTCTGTTTCTAGGACTATATGATCTAAAGGAATACTCTTAACAGTTTCCTGAAGTTGTGGTATTCGGAGCAGTGGCTTGCCAATGGACACCAGCAAGTCGAGGTCGAAGCAGACTTGGGCCACGGCCTCGTCCCATTGGAAGTAGTGCATAGCTCCTCCAACTTCTTGTATTTTTTCTTCACGAAGCACTGCAAGTGTCTTATAATGATCTATTGACCTGCCTGGATGCTCCCGAGAATGAAATATGACAGGTAAAGCTAGTTCACGTGCGAGCCTGATTTGCTTTCTGAGAACTTGTATTTGGAGGCTTATATTAGGCATGCCAGGGCTGAAATCTAAGCCTATCTCGCTTATGCAGACCACTTTTGTATTAGCTGCTGCCATGGATTTAAATCTATTGTAACTCGCTAAAGTCATTGGTTCTTTTATGTCCATTGGATGGATTCCTATCCCCGCAAAAACAGAATCATGGCTATTGGCAATCTCTATGCATTTTCGTGAAGATTCTTCTGTTACACCAGCCGCAATTATGAGATCGACTCCAGCGTCAATTGCGCTTCCTAGGATTCCAAGAATCTCTGAAGGGTCGAATTGATCCAAATGAGTGTGTGAGTCAGCTAGATATCCATTCATGGTTGACAATTAACTATACCTAGTCATAAATGAGTCCTTTAGTAGAAACTAACGTTCATCGGGGTTCGCAAAATTGTATGGAATGGGAGGTTTTGCGAACCATATCAATATCGCTGACATTAAATAAAGTCCTATGAAAGCGGCATATGCTGGTCTGTACGAGCCGGTAAGATCGAAAACGAGATTTATCAATACGGGTCCGCCACCTGATATTAATACTTGCAAAGGCAGTGAAGTAGAACGAACAGTTCCTAGGGTCAATCTACCGTAGTAATTAGCCCATAAGACTTCTTGAATTATCATCATTCCAGTAAAGCCTGCACCGTAGACTACTATACCAAACCATAGCATTGCATTTGTGTCAGCTAAAGTTAATAAAGCTGTCGCCAGTAATTGAATTAAGAAAGGAATTACTCTTATTGTTGGTAAGTGAACGTGTTCGCTGAGCATGCCCCACATAGGGGTAACTAAAATTGTTGCAACCGATCTAGCCATAAGCATTAATGCTATGGCTGCTGCTCCAAATCCCAAGTCTTCTGCATAAGGAGCAATACTTATATTTACGCCTTGAAACGCGAACATGGAAGAAGAGATTGCTGTGATAAGCAGCCAGAAGGCAGGAGTTCTGACGACTTGCCTTCGTGTCCAAACTGCCTCTTTAGTTGAATCGTATTGGACACTTTTCTCGGGTTGTAAATTGCTGTAATCATTGCTATTCACTACTTCGCCATCGGGTTTTAATCCCATGTCTTCGGGTCTGCGCTTCATTATTAAAGCGGACGGAATAACAACCACTAACCACGCAAGAACTGCAAAGAATATCCACGCCGTTTGCCATCCCCATACTGCAATGACTGCTACAGTTATTGGTGAAATTATCAACATCCCGGTACTTGTTCCCATGCCAGCTAAGGCGATTGCTCGACCTCTGCGTACCACGAACCAATTTGAAATCGTTGTGTTAGTTACCAACATGCTAACTAGTGAGAAGCCTATAGCCATGAATATGCCCCTCACTAAATAAAACTGCCATAAATTGGTCATGGCACTTAGGCCCATGAAACCCAGGCTAAGAATTATCCCACCGACTACCAATATCCAACGGGAACCGTAGCGGTCCAACAACGTCCCTACAATTGGAGAAGTTATCCCTTCGAATAGTCTGGATAGGGTCAGGACTCCTGCGATGCTGGTCCTAGACCAACCAAGTTGCGCATTAAGAGGCGTGAAAAAAAGCCCAAGAATCGATGCATTGCCGCTCGCAAATGAAAATCGTGACAGAAACGCAGCTCCAATTATGTTCCACCCGTAAAAGTAGCCCGAATTATTCTTTGCTTTCATTAAATTTCCAAGGTAATAATACTTTTGAGCCTTATGTAAGTATCAGTTACGTTCAAATAACGACTGCAGAATCACAGATGATGAGAACTTCGTTAATAACATGTCTAGTAGCGACTACTGGATGGTTGGTTCCTTAGCATTTCTACGAAGATAGTTATTGGTATTGCAGTGAGTGCCGCTGCAGCGCCGAAGATAAAAGGCCCTGCGCCGGCATCTCCTTGGAATTCCAATATTACGCCGCTGCCAGTCGAGCCCGCGACCACACCCAAGGAGTAGATCGCGTAAAATACGCCGAATGCTCGACCTCGATTATGGCTTGAAGTAGCTTCGGTTAGTATTGTTTTCATTGTGGGGAAGAGCATACCGAATCCAGTGCCGAAAACTGCCATACTAATCATCGCCCCCCAAATTCCGCTCAGAAAACTCAGTAATATCAAACCTAAGCCGATAAGCCCTAATCCGAAAGTTAATGAGACAATTCGGGTATTGGCGTCTCCTTTAGACATTAACGGGCTTATCATGGTTGCCATTCCAAAGAGTGACAAAGTGGCGAAACTTATACCTGAAGAAGAACGAGGACCGGCTTCGCTAATGACCCAGTTTGGCAGATTTGTAACTAGCGCCCCAAATCCTATAGTCATTGCTAGGGCTGCGAAATAAGCGTTGAACATCCTTCCAAAGTCGACTTTATGTTGCTCATTAGCATTGAGTGAATCGTAGCTGCTTTTCTGCGTTGTCAGTGTCTGAGTTGAGGAGTAAATGAAGCTTGCAAAAACCACTATCATTAGCAATGAACTTAATAAGAACACAGATGAATAGCCTGCAGTTTCGCTTAACCATACTGACAAGAGCGGGCCTACTACCGCGGCTATCGCTATAGGCAAGCTATTTATACCCATGCTGCTCATGATATTGCGAGATCTTGTTAAATCGCCCAAAAGTGCGAACGCTCCAGGGGCAAGCACCGAGGCGCTTAATCCGTGCAAAGCTCGAGAGACTAGCAATTGGGATGGAGATGTTGCAAAAACGTATCCCAATAATGCCAAAGAGGTCATTAATAGTCCTGCGCCCAAAGGAAGTCTGCGCCCCCACTTGTCTAGGGCGATACCGGCGACAAGATTGCCCGCCATATTGGTTAGAGAATAGGTGCCTACTATAATCCCGGTTAAGGCGGATGTTGATCCCAGACTTTTCGCGAAAGGAGCGATTATTGGGAACTGCATAAACAGATCTAGGAATGCAACTGCGGCTACCAACCTTAGAATAATTGGGTTAATTGGAGTCCCTCATGTATTCTGAATGTGCGGAAAACTCCTCATTAAAAGTTGAAAGATACATTGGCAGTTATTCGAAGACAGTCTTTAAAGAATTAACCTTACATAAGCATTTCGAATCGTTTAAGTTGCTATTTTGCAACTAAAAAAGCAAGAGGATTCGATATGATTTATTAAGCCATGTGAACTTATCTTGAGCTTTGTCCTCCAGGCACGAATTTCAATGAAATGGAATTTACACAATGTCGTGTATTAGTTTCTGTAAAAGCTTCCCCAATGAAAACGTGACCTAGGTGACTGTTGCAGTTGGAGCATTGAATTTCGATACGTATTCCGTCTGGGTCAGGCAGTCGGATGACAGCTCCAACTACCTCTTTATCGAAAGCGGGCCACCCACAATGGGCATCAAACTTATCTGCTGATTTATAGAGTTCCGTCTCGCATTTACGGCATATGTAAGTGCCTAGCTCGTAAAAATCATCATATTCGCCAGTAAATGGGGGTTCAGTTCCCTTTTCTTCTATGATGAAACTTTCTTCTGGAGTTAGTGGGTTGTAACTGATTTCTTTCATTAACGTACTCCTGTTCATTTAAATTTCGCAATACGGTGTATGTACGCCGAAGTTTTTGCTACCGGAAAGATTGGCTTGGTGCCCCCAAGGGGATTCGAACCCCTGATCTCCACCTTGAAAGGGTGGCGTGCTAGGCCGCTACACCATGGGGGCATTCTGATAACATAACACGTTGTCGCGTCAGGGATAAAGAGATGGGTTTTCTAAGCCAGTAGTCTCTTCCAGCCCAAACATCAAATTCATGTTTTGAACAGCTTGTCCTGCGGCTCCTTTAACTAAATTGTCAAGGCAACTCACAACTACCAAGCGTTCTGTTTCTTCATCTATGGTTGGATAAACCAGACAATTGTTGCTACCCAAAGTATGCTTGGTTTGCGGTGGTACCTTAGTGACGTGCACAAAAGGCTCGGCCCTGTAGTAGTCTTGATATATATCTACAACTTCGCTTTTGGTCATGGGGTTCTTTAGAGGAGCGTAGCAAGTCGAAAGTATCCCACGTGTCATAGGTATACGGTGAGGGACGAACGTTACTCTAGCTATGTTGTTAGTGCTCAGTTGTGCTAGTTCTTGAGTTATTTCTGGCTTGTGGCCATGGCCATCTAAGCCGTACGCAATTACATTTTCATTGGCTTCTGCGTATAGGTCCATTAAGTTGCTGCTTAAGCCACCGCGACCTGCTCCAGAGATCCCAGATTTCGCGTCTATAATAATGTCGTTAGATATGATGTCTGAAATTATTGCGGGTGCGAGCGCTAGTATAGAAGCTTCTGGATAACACCCGGGGTTGGCTACAAGTTTAGTTGATTTAATTTCCGTTCTATGGATTTCTGGCATACCGTAAACGGCTTTCTCTAACAGTTCAGGCGCGGGATGCTTTACACTATAAGCTTTCTCAAATAAAGACGCATTTCGAATGCGAAAGTCTGCGGCGATATCTATGACCTTGATTTCATTCTTTATGAATGGTAATAAAGCAATAGCGCTGGCTCCGCTAGGCAACGCTGAAAAAACTACATCCACAGAAACATCGATGCCTTCCGTTATTGGTAGGTCAACATCCCATAGATATGGCATCACTTCAGGGATGCGTTTTCCTGCCGCGCTCCTTCCAGTGACAGAAACGATCTCAGCTTCCGGATGGCGCGATAGCAAGCGTGTCAACTCGGACCCAGCGTACCCAGTGACATTGATGATACCAACCTTCATACATTTATCCTAAGAAAAGATATCAAGAGTATAGCAATAAGAGTGTTGCCCTAACAAATTTCCAGATTGTATTGAAGGTTACTAACTAATCCCTTTTCCGACCAACTACACGCTTTGCTGCATCGACTATGTCGGAAGAACTAAGGCCGTATTTAGTTAATAGCTCATCTGGTTTACCTGATTCTGCGTATCTTGTAGTTGCTACCATTTCGATAGGCACCGCCCCTTGCCTTGCAGCTGACTGGGCTATAAGACTACCTAGGCCACCATGTATGTAATGTTCCTCAGCGGTTACTATCGCCCCAGTGTCCAAAGCGCTCAATACTGCCTTTTCATCAAGAGGTTGCAATGTTGACATGTTTATAACAGTAGCTTGTATACCCTCTTTGGCTAATTCTGTGGCTGCTTTTAAGGATGCTGATACCATGATTCCGCAGGCGATGATGGACAAGTCTGAGCCCGAACGCAACTCCTCGGCTTTTCCAAGCACAAAGTTTGTTGGGGTTTGATGAATTACATCTGTAGCAGGCCTTGAAAGTCGTATATAAAAAGGTCCAGAAATCTCTGCTGCCAACTTTACTACGGACTCTGTTTCGGGGCCATCGGACGGCACGACCACATTAAAGCCTGGAAGTGCGCACATTAGGGCTATGTCCTCAATAGATTGTGCGGAAATGCCGTCTTCACCGGTTAGCAGTCCAGCGTGAGTGCAAACTATTTTAACGTTTGATTTCATCTGAGCTATATTTACACGTATTTGATCGTAAGGGCGTGCGGTACCGAATACAGCAAAGGTGGACACGAATGGTATTTTCCCTGAGGCGGCAAGTCCGGCAGCGATACTCATCATGTTCTGTTCGGCAGGGCCTAGATCAAAGAAACGGTTCGGAAACTCTTTTGCGAAGAGATGTGCAAAGGTCGATATGTTGAGGTCGCCACCTACCACAACTATGTCTGGGTTTCGATGGCCTAGTTCCAGTAAAGCTTTTCCGAACGATTCACGTGTAGCCGTAGTAGTCATATATATTCCTAGGTTTGAGATACTTTCATCTGCACGATTGCATTTGAAATGGAAGAAATCCTTTCAGGTGAATATCCCATAGTCAGCATATCCGCCTTCCAGGCGCTGTCCTTGCCTTCTGGCTTCGCTCCTAGTTCGGCTAATGCAATTGCTAGCTCGCCCCAAGATGGTGCTTTTCCATGGAACCCCGGATTATTTTCCATGAAACTTACCCCTTTACCTTTTATCGTTTTGGCTATTATCACGGTTGGCTGACCTTTTGTTTGTTTGGCTTGTACAAAGGCTTTGTAAAGGGCAGGAACGCTATGCCCATTTACTGTCAATACCCTCCAGCCAAACGCCCGCCATTTTTGAGCTAACGGTTCCAATTCCATTACTTCGCTGGTAAAGCGGTCATTTTGGATCCCATTTCTGTCTACAATTGCGGTAATAGTGTCTAGTTTGTAGTGGGAAGCTGCCATGGCAGCTTCCCATATTTGGCCTTCGTCACATTCGCCATCTCCGAGAAGAACATAAGTATTGTGATTCTTTGAATCCACCCTGGCGGCCAAAGCAATACCTATTCCAAATGACAGTCCCATTCCTAGGGATCCGCCAGACATTTCGACTCCTGGCGTACCTATTCGGGTGTGCCCTTGTAAGTGGCTATCAATCTTACGAAAGCTACTAAGATCACTCATAGGGAAGTAACCCCTGTCTGCCAAGACCGTGTACAGGGCAGGGCAGGCATGTGCTTTGCTCAGAATAAACCGATCTCTTGATGGCAAGCTCGGGTTTTGGGGATCGTGTGTCAGGATCGAGTAGTAAAGAGTAGTTAGTATGTCTGTCTCAGAAAGAGACCCGCCGGAATGACCACTTCCGGCTTCCGCAACGGTAACCAGAAGATTGCGCCTTATTCTTTGGGCTACTCTCTTAAGTGCGACGACTTCATCTTTGGACAAGCCGTTACTCAAGTTATTTGTCAGCAGGGCTTGCCTACGGACGATGGTCATATTGATTTAACTCCTCGTGACTTCGCTCGGAATTATAGCAGCCTTAGCAGGTATTGTAATCACCCGCGGTATCTGGAATTCTACAGTATAGTGTATGCTTCGATCGTTAACATGATAATAGACTTCCATACACACATTTTCCCTCCTTCATTTGAAGATAGACGTGCGGATTACCTGAGTCGCGATGCTACGTTAGCTGCTCTGTATTCTAATAGTGATCTGCCTATGGCTTCCGCTGAAGATCTTGTTTCGGCTATGGATGAGGCACAGATTGAAAAATCTGTGGTGATGGGCTTAGGCTGGACCGATTTGGAAGCGGCCAAGGCATCCAACGATTATATTTTGAATTCGGCAGCTCGTTATGAGGGTAGATTGATACCATTTTGCTCTGTTAATCCTGCCTGGGGCGAAATGGCCCTCAAAGAAATTGAGAATAATGTTGCTTCAGGAGCCAGAGGTGTTGGTGAACTCCATCCGGACACTCAAGGATTTTCTTTTTCCGATTCCGCCGTCATGGATCCATTTATGAGCTTACTGAGATCTTATGGCGTGATACTGTTGACACATGCTTCTGAGCCTGTTGGTCATCAATATCCAGGTAAGGGTACTATAACGCCATCAATCTTAATGAATCTTATCGATAGGTACCCAGAAGTAAATATTGTTTGCTCACACTGGGGTGGTGGACTCCCAATATATCGATTGATGCCAGAAGTAGATTCAGCTTTAAGTAACGTTTACTTTGACAGCGCTGCTTCACCTTTTCTTTATCGGGCGTCGATATATTCAGTTATGTCAAAAATAGCAAGATCTGGATCGATACTTTTTGGATCTGACTATCCTTTGTTGAACCCACAACGCCTTATTCGCCACATCAGGGCGGCAGATATTTCTGATAAAGAAAAAAGCCGAATCCTAGGCGAGAATGCTAATAATTTATTGGGACTTGATACTGTTTGAATGTTGAGACAAGTTTTTCATGGGCAGACTTTTTGTAGCAGCCGACTTGGATGATTCCATCGAAAAACACCTTAGTGAAGTTGCAGGAGATCTCAGTGATTTATTCAGTCTAAAAATACGCTGGGTACCACGGGAGAATCGCCACTTAACATTGACATTCATAGGCGCCGTAGACGAATGTCAGACCCTTTGAGGTATCGATGATATTAAACGCCCTTCGTTAGGAATTCCCAGATTTATCGTAGTGATCGATGGATTGATAATCTTCCCACAACAAGGAACCCCTGGGATTTTGGCGCTGAGGGTACTGGATGAATCAAGGCGGCTTTCTTGTGCTAAGCGTATATTGGAAACACGGCTCGTTGATTTAGGATTAGAAATTGAGACTGGGACTCCCCCCCCCACATATTACCCTCGGTAGGATGCGTGGCAATTTCTCATCATATGAAGGAGCAGTATTGGATAATTTAAAGAAGCTTGTTGTCCAGATAGGTTACCAAAGCGTTGCTGTCAATGGTCTTAATCTTAATAGCAGCACTTTGACACGAGAGGGTGCGTTTTATATTCGGGGGGGGTCTTTAAAAATGAATCTAGATTTACCCTAATCAGTTGTTTGTGATATACTTCCCAAACTTTTTAGGATGTAGTAAGGGAGGATATAGTGGAGGCTCAGTTAATTAATTGTCAACAATGTTCCAGTGGCTCTCTGGTTCCGCTGTCGGATTTCGGAAGCCATGGGGCTCCTATTCAATATAAGGCTTGGGTTTGTACAAACCCAGATTGTGGATTTAACATCAAGATCAGGAATGGAGATGTTTATTTGAACGAGCCGATACACAGTGGTTCGCATCAAGCTTCCAGAGTTCGTCAATAACACGCTTTAGGTACGAAAGGTTCAACAGGTTTTTTAGCATGGGTTTGCCAATTTATACGATATGTAAAATCGTATTGGCTTTGTAGGTTGTAAACGTTTATTATCTGGGGTGAATTGATTGAGCTCCCGTTTTTCGATTGTGGTGTTTCGCTATTCTGATGACCTATGAATTACCAGCTGGGCCGTTTTTTTGGCATAACCGTGATATTAGTTGGGTTTATAGTCCTTTCTGCTGGTCTAATCATGTTTGCGGTGAGTTGGGTGGGTGGGCAATCTCTAAAAGCGCTTGAATTTACCGAGGCAATAACTCCTATAGCTTCATTTGATCAGCAATCTGGAGTCACGCTCCAGCAAGTTAAGGGTCTGAATATTGGCGAAGTCGGGTCAGAAGCCAAGGAAGTATTTGTCTCTGCACCAGACCCTAGATATATACAGTTGTATCCTGGGGAAAATCTCCCATTTTCACTCTGGAAAGAACCAAGAACAAATGAACCTTTCGATAATAAATCATCGAATATCTTGGAAGGATTCTTGCCCATTGGGGCGTTTGAGATTGGGTCGACTGGGCAAATGCCAGTAGCAAAAGGTCTTAGAATTCCAATACTGGAGTTAGAGGCCACTGTGACTGAGCTAGGGATAGTAGATTTGGGAGATTCTCTGGAATATGAAACACCTAAGCGAGTAGTTGGGCACATACCTGAAACTGCCAATCCAGGCGAATCTGGAAGGGTTTGGCTTTTCGGACACTTGCAAAGCCCACTTCGTGGAGAAGGATCTGTATTTAGAGACCTCCCTCTGATTCCAAAGAAATTGAGAAATGGTGAACAGGTGTACGCATTGCTTGATGGTTCTCGAGGCACATATTTGTACGAGATTAGGTCTTCCGAGGTACTCTCAGAGGAAGACCTGTACCTCTATTCTACGCTTGATTCCACTATAACATTGGTCACATGTGTGCCGCGCTTTACGTACGATCATAGGTTGCTCATACACGGAGAGCTAATTGGGTTCAAACCAAATTTTCGTAGCGGTAGCATGATTTAAAGAGAATGCACTATTTTGGTTATATGGAATGGATTTTCTTGACAGTAATTTACGGCCTACTTATACTCATTGCAGATGCAAATAACATGCTGAGAACGGAGATAGTAAGTCTTTAGCAATGGTCAGAGAGCCGGATAAGGTGAGAGCCGGTACAAAATGCGAAGGCTGAATGGGTCCGGGAGCAGCAACCCGAAATCGGAAGAAAGTAGGCGTTGCCGGAGGAGCACCGATAACTGCTCAGTCGCATGTGTCGGCAATACTAAATGCGATGAAAGGTCCACAAGTTGTGGATGAATAAGGGTGGCACCACGGAAAAGCCCCGTCCCTGTTGGGATGGGGCTTTTCCGTTTAATAAGTACGAAAATTAATGGGACTACAGAAAATGGCAAACGGCTATCTGCTATCAGTGCTATACAAGATGAGGAAGATTGGTGACAAATAAAGACAAGAAACGCATATTAACAGGTGTCAGGCCCACTGGGGCTTTGCACTTAGGACATTACGTTGGTGCCCTAGAGAATTGGACTAGGCTTCAAGAAGAGTACGATTGCTTCTTTCTTATCGCTGATTATCAGGCGATGGGAGACCATTTGGATGACATTGAGGGTATAAGACGTTCAGTATATGAAGTAACTCTAGATTGGCTTAGTGTTGGTTTAGATCCGGGAAAAAGTTCGTTTGTCATACAGAGCCATGTGCCGGAGCATGCTGAGCTCGCGATGCTGCTGTCTATGGTAACTCCGTTAGGATGGTTGGAGCGTAATCCTACATTGAAAGCTGAGCGTGTGCGGCTAGAGAGTGAGGGACTGTCTGTTGGTTTCTATACGTATCCAGTAAGCCAAGTAGCTGATATAGCACTGCCAAAAGCAAACTTGGTTCCTGTAGGTGAAGATCAGGTCCCGCATATTGAGATGACTAGGGAGGTTGTCAGACGCTTTAATCGAATGTTTGGGCAAACTTTCCCAGAGCCCGATAGCTTGGTTGGGCGAGTTGCCAGGCTTCCTGGCACGGATGGAGAAGCCAAGATGAGTAAGAGTTTAGGCAACGTGATATATCTCTCTGATGAAGAGGAGGCCGTGAATCAGAAAGTGAGAAGTATGTACACCGACCCCAACCGGACCCGCGCAGATATACCTGGGCGAGTTGAAGGAAATCCAGTGTTTGCTTATCACGATGCGTTCAATTCGGACCATGATGAAGTTAGTGACCTTAAAGATCGTTATACAAAAGGCTTGGTAGGGGATGTTGAAGTGAAACAGAAACTGGCGAATGCGATAAACAGATTTCTGGATCCCATCAGAGAGAAAAGGACCTACTATGAGGGGCATCCTATGGTGGTTAAGGAGGCATTGTTTGAGGGGACAAGAAAGGCCAAGTCGGTTGCGGAAGCTACAATGCGTGAAGTGAGAGAAAAAATGGGCATCAGTTATTTTGTTGACGAATCTTGAGTAGCAACAAAAAGCGAGTAAGCAAGGGCATATATATATGATTTATAACCCAACTCTGGACGAAGTAAAATTAATTTTCCGGGAAAATAAATGGAATATGGTTCCTTTATACCGAGACATCAATATAGATTTGGAAACCCCAGTAACAGCATTCTTGAAGGTTGCTACTGGGCCGTATTCATTTTTACTTGAAAGTGCTGAGGGAGGAGAACGCCAGGCTCGGTACAGCTTTATAGGTACCGAACCTTATGACATTTTGAAGACAGGACCACGAACTGAACTAGGCGCCATAGATCCGCTAATTCCATTACAAGAGAAATTGTCACGGTACAAGTCTTTAGCAGCCAGAGACTTGCCTAGGTTCTTGGGTGGCGCAATAGGATATCTTTCATACGAAACATTTCGTTACTACGAACCGCGGGTTACTTCGCCTGAAGCTGATCCATTGGGAGTTCCTGAATCGGTACTAATGTTCACTGACACTATGCTAGTGTTTGATCATGTGAAGCACGTTATAAAATTAGTTTCTCACGTCCATTTGCAGGATAATGTAGAAATGGCTTATCGCGAGGCCGCAGACCGAATTGAAACTATGGCACGGAGGCTGGAAACGGATGTGATGGTTTCTAAAGAGTCATGCATTGCCAACTACACACAGGCCGAAGTTTCAAACTTTTCAAAAAACGAATACATAGATGTAGTGAATCGTTGCAAGCAGTACATTATTGCCGGGGATATCATACAGGTGGTGCCATCTCGACGAATTGCCCGAAACACTTATGCAGATCCGTTTAGCATTTACCAGGCTCTGAGAGTGCTCAATCCGTCACCCTATATGTACTTTTTAAAGATGGACGATTTTTACATTATAGGTGCGTCTCCAGAGACTCTAGTGAGAGTAGAGGAAGGTTTTGTTTATAACTACCCTCTTGCAGGTACAGTGCGTCGTGGAGTAGATCCTGAAGAAGACGCAAGATTGGAAGAAAAACTGCGGAATGATGAAAAAGAGATGGCCGAGCACATAATGTTAGTGGATCTCGGGCGCAATGATGTAGGTAAAGTTTCGGAGTCTGGGTCTGTTAAAGTGAATGATCTAGCCAGGGTAGTTAAGTATTCCCATGTCATGCATCTTGAATCTGAGATTGAAGGAAAATTAAGGAGTGATAAGACTATATTTGATGCCCTACGATCGTGTATGCCGGCGGGCACGCTTTCAGGCGCGCCCAAGATTCGGGCTATGGAAATAATTGCAGAAGTTGAGCATGAAAAGCGTGGTCCTTACGGCGCTGCAGTTGGGTACTTCGGTTTTCAGGGCAATATGGACACTGCAATACCGATAAGGACAATAGTTATGAAGAATGGCGTGGCCTATCTCCAAGCTGGTGGAGGGATTGTTTATGACAGTGACCCTGAATCTGAATGGCAGGAGACCGTGAACAAAATGGCGGCTCCAGCGAGGGCTATTGTGGTGGCCGAAGAGTCGCAGTTCTCTAAATAGCTGTCATGGTAGTTAGTTCGAAGTAGACTGGGAATAAGAAAGACAATGATTTTATTAATAGATAATTACGATAGTTTTACCTATAACCTTTACCAATATTTGACGGAGTTGGGCGCCAAGGTTAGTGTCGAACGTAACGATAGCATAACGCTTAGTGATGTAAGGCATTTAAAGCCAGCAAAAATTGTAATTTCACCAGGACCTTGTACTCCCCTGGAAGCTGGAATTTCTACTGATGTTATACGTGAATTCGGCATGGACGTTCCCATTTTGGGGGTGTGCCTTGGTCACCAGTGCATAGGTGAGGCGTTTGGTGCTACCGTAGGATATGCTGGGGAGATAGTCCACGGAAAAATTTCCACGATAAACCATGACGGAGAAGGTGTGTTTCGTAACCTACCTAATCCAATCAAGGGCATACGTTACCATTCTCTCTCTGTCTACAAGGAGACTCTTCCGCCTGAGTTGAAGGTTACCGCTTTTTCAAATACGAATGTGGTAATGGGGTTACGTCACACAGTTTATCCGATAGAAGGGATACAATTTCATCCAGAATCAATAATGACTGAATATGGTAAAGACTTACTAAGAAATTTCTTGAAAGGCAACTAAACAGCAAAAACCAACTGAGTGGTTAGGAAATGCAGTTTTTCTGAAACAATTCCTAGTTTTTAGGTAGGGCGTGAACAATGATTAAAGAAGCGATTGCATTACTAGTTCAAGGCGAGAATCTTTCACAAGAAGATTCGGCACAGGTCATGAATGAAATTATGAACAATGACGCTACGGAGGCGCAAATTGGTTCTTTCGTCACAGCACTTCGAATGAAAGGTGAGACTGTTCAGGAAATAACTGGCATGGCTCAAACAATGAGAGAAAAGTCTCTTAAGGTTTCTATTAGTTTGCAAAATAATAAACTTGTGGATACTGCGGGGACTGGCGGCGATGGCCAGAACACCATGAATGTTTCTACTGCTGCCGCTATTGTTGCTTCTGCTGCTGGTGCAAAAGTGGCCAAACATGGTAACCGTGCGGTATCTAGCATGTGTGGCAGTGCGGATATACTTGAAGCTGTTGGGGTGAAAGTGGACCTGTCTCCTGATGGCGTAACTAGATGTATTGATGAAGTTGGCCTAGGATTTATGTTTGCTCCTATTTTCCATCCCGCAATGCGATATGCGGCGGCGCCAAGAAGAGATATTGGTATAAGAACGGTGTTTAATATATTGGGGCCTCTTACCAATCCTGCCAATGCAGATGCACAGGTGTTGGGTGTGGCGGACTCGACTTTCGGCGACTTAATGGCAAAGTCTTTGGCCTTGTTGGGGACACAACGGGCGATGGTTGTACATGGCAACGATGGTATGGATGAGCTATCCATTACCGGGGCTACTAGCATTTGGGAACTTTCTTACGGTGAAATAAGTTCATACAATATCGTTCCGGAAGATGTGAATATGGAAAGAGCTGATCTCAAAGATTTGCAGGGTGGGAGTTTGGAACGTAATCTTGATCTTTTCAATAGTGTCCTTCAAGGGGTACCGAGTCCAGCTTTGGAAATAGTAGTACTGAATGCCGCTGCGACATTGGTTGTTGCTGAAAAGGCAGACGATTTATCTGACGGAGTTGTGCTCGCACGCGATGCAATAGTTAGTGGTGCCGCCGACGAGAAAATCAGAGCATTTGCGACGTTGAGCCAGAAGCTTAGTTAGAATTGGAAATGGACGGAGTAAGAATTCGCTCGCTGAAATATGTAGATAGATAAATAAAGAAAAGAAGTTCAAGGTTGTTATGGTCACTACAATTCTTAACCAAATTGTGAATAAAAAAACCGAGCGGGTAATGGAGCAAAAGCTGACCATGCCTTTGCATGTGTTGGAGTCTAGGATTCCTGAATTGGCGTCACCCAGGAATTTCTCAGGAGCGCTTTGGGGCTCTGGCGTTAGGTTGATCGCTGAAGTCAAAAAAACCTCACCTTCTAAAGGTCTTCTCAGGAGCCCCTATGATCCTGTGAGTTTAGCTTGTACATATGCAGAAAATGGAGCAGGCGCGATTTCTGTTCTAACCGAATCGGACCATTTTCATGGAAGCCTAGATCACTTAACCGATGTAAAGAAAGGAATGGGTGAGTTAGAATTACCCGTTTTACGCAAAGATTTTATATTTGATCCGTATCAGGTCGTGGAATCTCGGGTCGCTGGGGCGGATGCTATTTTGTTAATAGTGGGAATTTTAGGCGTGAATCAAATAAAAGAGTTACTCGGGTTGTGTCAGTCTTTGTGGATGCAGGCATTGGTTGAGGTACATTCTGAAAGAGAACTTGACATTGCTCTGAATGCCGGGGCTGATATTATAGGCATAAACAATAGAAATCTCAGTACATTTGAAACGGATATCTCATTATCCCAGCGACTCAGACATTTGATTCCCGCAGGAAAGATAGTAGTCGCGGAAAGTGGGATAAAGTCTAGAGAAGACGTAGTCCAACTAAAAAAAGCTAGAATAGATGCTGTGTTGGTGGGTGAGGCTATCATGACCGCCAAAGACATTGGAGCTAAAGTCCGGGAGTTGGTTGGTACATGACGGGCGTCAAGATTTGTAGTGTCCAGCAGCTAGATCATGTCTTAGCGGCTGCCGAAGCTGGAGCAGATTATGTCGGCATTAATTTTGTACCTGGTGTAAGAAGACAAATCGTTCAGAGTGAAGCAAGGTGGATGATTCAAACGTTTCGCTATGAGTACGGTTATTCAGGCCCTGAATTCGTTGGTATTTTTGCCGATCAGGTTATAGATGAAGTCAACCGAATTATCGACGATTGTGATTTGGACCTTGCGCAGTTAAGCGGACATGAATCAGTGGAATATGCGACTCAAGTTTCAAAGCCGGTAATTAAAGCTATACACGTTTCTGCCCACAAGTCGGTTGAAGAGAGCATTCATGATATAGCCCCTTTAATCCACCGGTTTCATTCTTTGGGAATTGTCCCACTTCTGGACCCGGACGTAGGTTCGGCTCTTGGAGGGACTGGAACGACCTTTGATTGGGGTATAGCAAAGGCGCTGGCAAGCGAAGGAGACTTTCTTTTGGGGGGAGGTTTAAACCCAGATACAGTGACTTCCGCTGTCCAGAATGTACGGCCGTGGGGAGTGGACGTATCTAGCGGAGTTGAGACAAATGGGATGAAGGACACAGAGAAGATCAAGAAATTTATTGAAAGAGTCAAGGCGCAGAAGGAGTAATAACCGTGACCGATACAGTTCCCAATGAACAGGGTAGATTCGGCGATTTTGGTGGTCGGTTTGTTCCAGAGACACTTATGGCTCCATTACAGGAATTGGAACAAGCTTACGAAGAGATAAGGGTCGATGATTCGTTTGGAAAAGAATATTTGTACCTGTTAAAAAATTATGTTGGGCGACCCACTCCTTTATATCACGCTACTAACCTTAGTAAGCAGCTAGGTGGGGCACAAATTTATTTGAAAAGAGAGGATTTGGCACATACAGGTGCGCACAAGATCAACAATGCATTAGGACAGGGGTTGTTAGCTCGTCGCTTGGGTAAAAAGAGGATCATAGCTGAGACTGGAGCAGGACAACACGGCGTTGCCACAGCAACTGTATGTGCAATGTTGGGTTTGGAGTGCATCGTTTATATGGGTGAGAAAGACATTAAGCGCCAAATGCCTAATGTATATCGAATGAGACTTCTTGGAGCTGAAGTACGGCCAGTGACGAGCGGCACAAGAACCCTTAAAGATGCGATAAATGAAGCAATTAGAGACTGGGTTACGAATGTGGTTGACACTCACTATTTGATTGGTAGCGTAGTAGGCCCACATCCTTATCCGGTGATGGTTCGCGATTTCCAGTCGGTAATTGGAAACGAGGCGAAAAACCAGATATTGGAGATTTCGGATAAGCTTCCTAATTATGTTGTTGCTTGTGTAGGTGGAGGTAGCAATGCCATTGGCCTATTCCACGCTTTTATTCCCGAAGCTGAGGTTAAATTGATAGGAGTAGAAGCAGGAGGCGAAGGTATTGAGAGTGGAAAGCACGCCGCATCAATCGTTGCAGGCCGACCTGGTGTGTTACACGGCTCCTACTCTTATTTGTTACAAGATGATGACGGCCAGATAGTTGGCACGCATAGTGTGTCTGCTGGGCTTGATTACCCAGGAGTAGGTCCGGAACATGCTTATTTGGCAGATAGCGGGCGTGCAACTTATGTTGCAACGACTGATAAAGAAGCTTTGGAGGGATTTCAATTACTAAGTCGTGAAGAAGGCATAATCCCAGCTTTAGAGCCCGCTCATGCTATTGCGTACGTAGCAAAACTTGCACCGACACTGGGGCAGGATGCCACAATTCTTATCGGTCTAAGTGGCAGGGGGGACAAGGACCTAGAAGCGGTACAGAATCTGCTTTGAATGGATTTGGCATTCTGATTTAGAATAAAATCAGATCTAAGATTGAATATTCTTAGGTCTTGAATCAAGATTAACGATCGCTGACCCAGGCGTGGTTTTATACCCTTCGTCGTTTTCGATCCAAATAGTGCAATCAACTAAGGATAGTCCATTTTCCCTGTAGCGTCTTGAAACGAACCCTTTGCAAATTAGAGTCGAGTTGGGGAAGTCCATATCCCTATGTGCACAAGTTAACTTTCTTAAGCGCCCTGACCCTTGAATCCAATCCGTGATTAATTGGGCTAGAAAAGCGTTTTTAAGCCCGCCTTGTACGATTACGCCTGGCAAACCGATACTCTTGGCATACTCTTCATCGTAATGGATACGGTACAGGTCTCCAGTGACGCTCGCATACCTCAGTAACATTTCTTTTGTGGGATACTTTTCCAGAGACGGTATTTCAGTCCCTATTCGAACATCTTCCCAATACATTATTTATAGCGTCCTTTATAATTGGTCAGTAGGTTATTCGGGTCCATTTATGTATTGCCACCACTTTCGAGTGTTGGTTTGTGTATTTAAATTCTCGTGTCCAAATAAGCATTTTCCCCAATTTACCCGTTTTTTCTAAAACATCTAGCAGTTTATCCACAACAGTTATGTTGTCTCCAGCTAGAATTGGCTCAAAATAGTTCCATTCACTGCCACCATCCAGAAGGTGGGCTCCAAGATGTTCCGGGTTGTTTTCTGAACGGCTTCCCTTTAGCGTACGAAGGAAAGTGGGTGGCGCAACAATATTATTTAAGCCACGACGCTTTGCAAGGTTTCTTTCTCGATATATTTCGTTGAAATCACCTACTGCGTCGGTGAAATCTATGATGTCACTTGTACCTACTACATATGTGATTGGGGCTGATTCAACTCCAATGGAACGTTTAATTACTGAATCAGAGATGGAATCGAATTCGCTCATTGCCACCCATTCTTATTGACGACATCAATCTTACGTAAAGGGGCAAGTTTAGAACTCCTGTGTTGCAACCAGTAGCCGCGCTCAAGTTCCATGCGAATTAAATCTCTTCCGCTGCGATGTATCGTTTTTTTAGGGATAAATCCACACTTTTGGAAGCTTCTTTGTGCTCTGAAATTCCAATCTAAAGTGTGTAGATATAAGAGGCGCAGCTCTCTAGTCATGAACATGTGGTCTATTAGGCCTGCCAAAGTGTGATAGCCGAAGCCTTTGTTCCAGTATTCACGCTTGCCAATCATAACGCCTAGTTCAGCCTCTCCGAAATTCAAATTTATGTCATAACACATTACGTTTCCAATGTGATTCCCACTTAGATCGTCTATCGCAAATTTTATCGATGAAGATGACTGACGATTCAGATCATCTTTGTAATACCTTAGAAATTCATCAAATGATTGCCTAATTGGGCTTGACGCATCTAGTTCAGCTAATTCCTCGTCGCATCGCCAAGCGTAATCATCTTCAGCATCCTCTATGTGTTTGGGTCTGAGAATTACATGCCCGGCCCTAATTTGTTGCAATTTTATTGTCCATGTTCATTCTTTTCTTTTAACCGCACTACCAATGAAGTTTCCTTGAAGATGTACACGTTCGAATATTCTTGGTGGAGTTGGTGCCAATTCTCACATTAGAAGCGGTACTATTGTTAGAGCTTTTTCTACTATTTTGATTTCATCACTATAAGTCATGATTCTCAGGGCATCATTTTTTGAGTGCCAACCAACTTCGTCAAACTCGGGGTCATGCAGAGAAAAATCGCCTCCAATTGGTGTCATAAGGTAAAAGTGGACCCGTTTCTCGCATTTGACATTGTCTTGTTTTCGTATGAACGAGTATTCAATAAACCCCAGAGAGTCCAGAATACTTACTTCTAGGCCAGTTTCTTCACTGACTTCCCTCAACGCCGTTTGCTCCATCGACTCACCGATCTCGGGGGTACCCTTTGGTAGGGCCCATAACTCGGGTGCTTTTCTATGGCATATGGCTATCTCAATGTCATGCCCGGACCAACGGCAAACGACTCCACCCATTGAGACATGGTGCTCAATTTTTCTCACGGTTATCCTTCTGCAAAACCTTTTTAGTACTCAATCGAATCATGCGCTTTTGACTTTAAGTATACCTTTAAATGGCAGGTAAGAAACTTTCCTTACGGATGGTTCATTTTGTCGAATAGTCGACTGGTATCGAACTTTTCACCTAAACGAAGAATTTTTCAAGATTTTCAAGATATAGATTTACGGCTTGTTTGCGGTGTGCGTACATTGTGAACGGATCAAATGTGCTAATATCCGATGATTAGTATCGGCAAAACTGTGGACTGTTTGGTATTGGGAGGGATGATGCAAGATATCTTGGCAGGATTGAGAATTATCGACAGTACAACGGCTGTAGCAATGCCGACGGCCATGCACATTATGGCTGATCTTGGTGCGGAAATCATCAAAGTGGAAAGCCACACGCTCACCAGAGATGAAACCGGCCCTTATGCGGACAATGATCCTGGTGACGAACCTTGGAATAGGGACGCCAGTTTTCAGCATTTGCATAGAGGTAAATATAGCCTTACGTTAGATTTAAAGACTGCTGAGGGTATCAAGGCTTACAAGGAGTTGGCTAGGGTCACCGATGTAATAGTTGAGAACAATCGGGCTGGCACTATGGATCGGTTGGGTTTGGGTTACGGTGAGATACGTAATTTGAAGCCAGACATCATTTATTTTTCAAATACTGGCTTTGGTCATACTGGACCTTGGAAAAGGTACGCTGGCATTGGGAGTATGCTTGAACTCATTTGTGGATTGAGCCAATTCACTGGGTATCCAGATGAAGGCACGCCTCGCAGAGTTGGAGCGGCTTGGTTTGATTTGCATGTCGCGTGGATGGCCGTGTTCGCAATCATGGCTGCTTTGCACTACAGAAGTGACACTGGGAAAGGTCAGTGGGTAGACTTCGCGATGTATCAAATCGGGGTTTCGACTTTGGGAGATGCAATATTGGATTATTCCATAAATGGACGAAACGGGCGATTGATGGGGAATCGACACCCGGTTCATGCTCCTTATGGAGTGTACAGATGTCAGGGTGACGACAAATGGATAGCGATCGGGATAGAGACCGACGAACAATGGGTTTCTCTAGGCAGCATTTTAGGAAACGGATTAATGGATAATCCCAAGTTTGAAGATCCACTTTCCCGTAAGCACCACGAGGATGAACTGGACAATTATATAGCTGAATGGACTGGAGATAAGAATGCTGAGGTAATCATGAAAACTCTTCAAGAGGCTGGAGTGCCGGCTTATCCAGTTAAGAACACTAAGGAGCTTCTAACTGATTCCCATATGGAAGCCAGGAACTTTTATGAACGATTTACTCATCCCCCAGAGTCTGGCATTGGTATTCGTGCCTACGTCAGCCGTCCTTGGAGAATGCCTGAGATGCCATCTGTAATTCACAGGCCAGCGCCACGGCTTGGAGAACAAAATGAGCACATAATTTCAGACTTGCTCGGCTGGTCAGATGCTGAGGTGTCTAAGCTTTATGCCCTTGATGTAATGGGCAAAATACCCAGTAATACATTTGAAAGGAAGCCGGTAAACCTTGAGGCGGCCGTGGATGAAGGGACTATTGCCGAGATTGACCCTGACTTTAAAGAAACGTTGAGGTATCAATAAATGGAAGCAGTCATTGGTTCAGCGCTTGGGAAATTTCGAATAATCGACCTAACTATGGGTATAGCAGGTCCATATGCTAGTAAGCTTTTTGCTGACTACGGTTCAGACGTTATAAAGGTGGAGCCACCAGGATCTGGTGACATAGCCAGAAGCATTGGACCATTCTATGGCGATGATCCACACCCTGAGAAGTGCTTGCTTTTTCTTTGTCTCAACTGTAACAAGCGGGGCGTGACGCTAAATCTCGAAAATCTAGCTGGGAGAAAAATAATTCGTGAATTGGTGAAGACCGCAGACGTGGTATTTGAGAGCTTTAGTCCTGGCTATCTTGATGAGTTGGGACTGGGGTATGATGAACTGTCTTCAATAAATCCAAACCTTGTCATGACATCGATCAGCCCATTTGGGCAGACGGGTCCGTATCGTGACTACGAAGGAAACGATCTGATTTACCAAGCTGCTGGTGGAATAATGTATACCAGTGGTGCGTATGATAGAGAGCCGTTGAAGCATGGGCATCCCCAGAGCCTCTATTTTGGAGGCATAACTGCTGCCTACGCTACTTCTATTGCTCTTTACGGCAGAAGCGTGATTGGTCACGGACAACACCTCGACTTTTCTCTCGCCGAATCGGCTGCAGCTCACCAGTATCAGCCGGTAATCAGGTACGCATTTCTCGGCGCAATTGACCGTAGAGCGCCAAAAACTGACACTGATAATCTAAAGAGTACGGGTTGGCAAGGAATAGTACCTACTAAGGACGGATTTGTGAGCCCGACCCTCCGGCCTCCTCGAAGGTCTCTTAGCGGAGCAGTAGCGTGGAAGGAATATGCGAACATCATTGGAAGGCCAGAATTAGGTGACGCGCTGGCTGAGGCAAGGACGGGTAAAGAGCGTGATGAGATATTGATGCCTGCTCTGAAGGAAATAGGCAAATTTGATTATTATCACAATATTATGTCCCGCGAATGGCTTGGAGGTGTAGTCCAAACATCTGAAGATTTAGTCAATTGCCCCCAGTTGGAGGAGAGGGGTTTTTGGACTGAAGTGACGCATCCAGTGATGGGGAAGGTAAAGTTGCCTGGAGAGTTGTTCAGAATGCCTGAAAGCCCGTGGAGCATGCGGTACCCCGCACCATTGTTGGGTCAACATAACTCGGCCGTTTATAAGGGCGAGCTCGGGTATTCCGATCAGGACGTTATTAGATTACGCCAGCAGCATGCGATTTAGATTTGAATTTCATAATCGAAACCCGAATGGATCGCCTTCAACTGACATATCGCTTATTGCGGATTGAATTGCTGGCATAAGGATCTCGTCGTTCGCAGAGAGATGCTTTTGCAGAGTGCTTTTAGCTGCTGGTCCGTCTATAAGAGATAGAGCTTTTATAGATGCGAGTTGTATTTCAGTGTCATCGTTATTAATCAGTTCTGATAGATATGGTATGCTGGCGTCTTCGGCTAACTCTCCCATAGATACGGCTGCCTCGTATCGCATTGCAGGCTCTTCGTCACTCACAGCTTCCATTAATAGAGACAACCACTTCCGATCCGCTGTTTTGCCCATTGCGAAAACAGCACTTACACGCACGTTTAACCGTTTGCTACCGTAAGCTTGGTAGATCAGTTTACTGATCTCAGAGGTATCGAAAACAGCAGCTGCTTCCAAGGCTCTTCTCCAGACCTCTGGTTCTTCAGTTTTATTCTCTAGCAACTCCAATAAAACCTGCCTGATTTCATTGCTGTCTTTTGTTAATAGCTTCCCGTCCTGCGCCAAAATGCAGAACTTTCCAAGGGCTGTAGCAGCTGATGCCCGCACATCTTTATGAGGGTCCACCGATAAAAGGGTTATTAAAGGCTTAATTATAGCCCTGTCGCCGCATTCCCAGAGACCGTTCACTGCCATTGATCTAACTTTAGGATCTGTGTCTTTTAGGCTATGTTTCAAAACCATAGTGAAATCCAGTTCGATGTTGGCTTCGGCCATGTTTATCATTCGTTCGATAATAGTACGCCGTTGCTCAACAGGAACAGTCGCCCAAGCGTTCGATAAAGAGGAGAATACCTCTGCAGTTATTCCAGACAACTTTGCTAAGTCAGAGTACTTAATTTTATTGGTGTTTGATAGTATATGTTCGAACGAGCTATCAGATTCCATTGTTACTCTTTCGATGTCACAGATACACTACGGCAGTATATCGCCGGCGTTTTTAGACTGCCGCCTATCCACCTTGATTCTGTTCCTATCGCTTCAATGCTATTTAGGACGTTATAAACGTTTCCTGAAATGACACAATCTTTAACCCGTCCGATTATTTCACCGTTGTTAATTCGATACCCTAGAAGTACGTTTGCATTGAATTCACCAGCGAGGATATTGCCTTGACCCGCACCAAGGACCTGTTCAACTATGATTCCATCCGGAATGTCTCTAACCATGTCTGCGTAAGATTCGGCCCCTTCATTTATTATGAGAACTGTTGAGGAGGGTGCTGGTAGCGATGTTAAGCTGCGTGATCCGTTTCCTGTGCTGGCTGTCCCTGCTTGGCCAGCTGTCTGTAAATCGTACAAAAAGGTGGCAGCAATTCCTTGATCTATTACTATTTTCCTTTTGCTTGCGACTCCCTCATCGTCAGATGGGCTACTACCCGGTACGAGGGATAATGTTGGGTCATCCCAAATAGTAATTTGGCTGTCGAGAATTTGTTGCCCTAGCTTGCCTATTAAGGGGGAAGATCCTTGCAGTACTGTCCGCCCATTAAAGCCAGTTAAAAGAGGTCCTAGCAGAATGCTGGACACTCCATGAGGTGTGAAAATCACAGGTAAAGAACCTGACGGTGAATTGGCTATTTTTCTGGCGTTTTCAATTTGGCCAGTAACAGATTTCAGTATTACATCGGTATCTTCTATGGGGCTACACGAAGTTTCGCCGTCTCCTACGAAAAGCATATCTTCTCCCTGAATGAGAGTGCCATGCAAGTAGACGCCAAAAGAACTCGCAGTGTGCTGAGCAATGCCCCCTCGGGAATTCATTATAGTTTGCGTACCGAAAGATTTACCCACTCTGCCCTCGCAGTTAACATCGGCGTGTATACTGCGGAGTTGGTCTATTAGAGTCTGTCCAGTCTCAACCATTTTCTCAGCCTGGTAGTTCTCGACTGATTTATCCAAAGTGGTTACGTTGGGATATGTAGTCTTGGTCGGAAATGCCAGTTTAGCGTATGGTCCGAACGGCGCTACTTCCACCGCGGTGTCTACAAGCGATTGCGGATTGCTAAGATCTGTAGTGGCTGCGAAACCTATCCTGCCATTCTTGATAATTCTAAGTGCCGCTCCCTCCGTTGCCTGTGTTTCCATGAGTTTCAGACGATTTGCTTCGTAAGTAGCAATAGTTCCATTGTTACTTACGTGAAAAACTTCAGCTTGTTCAGCTGATTTTAGGGCAAGTTCAATAATATGCTCGATAATTTTCAAGCTCCACCTACTAGGCAGTTCTGAATACGTATATGGGGGCTACCATTTGATACTGGCAGTGGTGATTGCCCTCCTTTGCCACAGCCTCCTCCCTGATTCATTTCCAGGTCGTTACCTATGGCGTCTAGGTTGTTCAAAGTTTCAAACAGGTTGCCAGTGAGCAGTATCGGGCGTAACAGTTCTTCTACTTTGCCATCTCGAATCATATATGCCTCTCCGGCGGAAAAGGTGAACATCTCCATGCTTGTCATTCCACCATACCAATTGCGAGCATATACGCCTTCTTTGACCCCGGAGAGAAGATCTTCTAGCGTGGCGGCTCCAGGCTCTATGTATGTGTTTGTCATGCGAACTATCGGCGGGAATCTGTAGTTAATTGCCCTTGCGTTCCCTGTAGGTCGTTCTCCCATCGCCGCTGCGGTCTCTCTGGAATGAAGGCGTCCTACCAACAAACCCTCTCTTATAAGATGAGTTTTTGTTGAAGGTGTTCCTTCGTCGTCGTAGGCATAACTGCCACGCAACGCAGGTAATGCTGCTCCATCGACAACGTTTAGGTGTTTATCGCCGAAACGCCGCCCCATGTACATGATCTCTTGCAGCCGTTTTTCTTCGTAAACATGGTCAGCTTCCGAAAGATGGCCGAACGCTTCATGTATGAATACGCCCGCAAGTACAGGATCTAAAATCACTGTGTGCGGTCCGCCTTTTACCTGCGGAGCGCTTAATAGGTCTACTGCTCGTTGGGCTATGTTCTTGGCTTCTGATTCAAGTGATCGGACGAAAGAAAAGTCCCCCAAAGAACCTAGGCTGATTCCAGCTTGCTGAACATCACTATTGGCCCTTGCCATGGCGGATAGCCGCATATTAACGTCTAAGCGTTCTTGTTGAATGAATGCTCCTTCAGAGTTAGCAAAGTAAGTTTTCCTATAATTGTCGCTGTATCCTATGTTTGCCGTTTGTACGCCAGGAGTGCTTAATATTATCTCAGCATAGTTGTCAAGAATCTGTTTCTTGTCAGCGATCGAAATTTGCCTCGGGTCTTCTCCCACATGAGGCGCCACTATTTGATCATATGGAGGAACCTTGGCTAATTCAACTCTAGCACCCCCTACGTGTTTCGCGTGGCTTATTGCAATTTCGACCTTTTCGTTGATTTCAGACAAGTTATTAAAAGATGCGAACCCCCATCCACCTTTATCTAGGGCTCGCACACACCCACCTAATACGGATGCTTTGGATACATCTTCTAACGACTTACCTCTATAGGCTAGATTAGTCCCTTCAGCATGCTCAGCCCTTATTTCGATATATCTAGCGTTCTTACCTTTAAGGGCCATTTCTATATCATTCCTCAATACGGTTCCTCCGATGGGTTTTTGTGGCGTCGGTATAGCATACCGCACAACAAACTTTGATGGGGGTATTATTAATCGAAAACAAAAACGTATACTAGGCGCAGGAATTTCTGCAAAGCTCTAAAGCATCCCATTTAACATGCCTAGGATTATAACAAAAACAACTAATATTATGGTGGAAGAGGTCCTTGGAAGGCTTTCACAGCAATATGGTCCATTCAGTTGGAAACCACGATTGGAGCCAGTCGCGGAACTTGTTACCACTATCCTATCTCAGAATACCTCCGACACCAATGCGGCGAGAGCTTTTCAGGGTTTGATAGATAGATTTGGGTCACTAGTGGAAGTAACCTCGGCAAGAACAGAAGATATTGAGCTATCTATAAAAGTGGGTGGCCTAGCAAGCCAAAAGGCAGTCTACATTAAGGGGGCGCTCGATCGAATTATTCAGTATCAAGGGAATCTTAGTCTGGACTTTCTCCGAGATTTTTCTTTAGAAGAGGCGAAGAGTTGGTTGACTTCTATACCAGGAGTGGGCAAGAAAACTGCTGCAGTGACCCTTTGTTTTGCTTTTGGAATGCCCGCTATGGCGGTAGACACCCATGTTTACCGCGTAACTAAACGTTTAGGCGTTATAAAAGAGAAAACTACAATTGATAGAGCACATGATTTATTGGAACAAATGGTGTCACCAGAAAAAATCTACTCCCTACACGTTTGTCTGATTACGCATGGGAGGCAAACTTGTAAGGCGCTTCGACCTCTTTGCAGTTCTTGTACGCTTGCTGATATATGTCCAATTGGGAAGACACAGAACATCAAATCCCACACTGAGACTTAGATTGGCCCATAGAGGTTACTTGGTTCAGGTTATCGTGAATGTTGCCCCTGATTCGGTTTTTTCTACTTCTATTCTTACCGGAAACGACTCTTTCATTTCATCTAGGTGAGTTATAACAATTATTCGTTTGAAATCTTCAGAAATTGATTGAAGTGTGTCGAGTATTCGTTCGCGGCCTGATGAATCCTGTGTTCCGAATCCTTCATCGATGAAAAGTGTTGGGAGGGGAGCCCCAGATCTATTGGCTAGTATTTTAGATAACGCTATCCTTAGTGCCAGATTTATGCGAAAAGCTTCGCCTCCGCTGAACATTTCGTAACTACGGGTACCTAAAGTATCTGCAACATTGATCTCCAGTGTTTCTAATTGTTCTCCTTTCTGATTCTGTTTCTGTGTTTCGAGCTTGAGGTGCATCGTATTGTCAGTCATGCGACCTAATAACCTGTTCGCCTCTGCCTCAAGTTCGGGTAACGCTGATTCTAATAGTAGTGCTTGCACCCCTGTTCTGCCGAAAGCAGTAGATAATTGGTCATAGATTTCTTGTTGGGCCACCATTTTTTTCATCTCAGTCGATTTAAGTTGAATGCTAGTTTCAGTATTTTCATATTGTTTGAGCAGAGAAGACAGAATGGTTATTTCCTTTACTAAGGATTGATGTATGCCTTCCAATGAAGTTCTTCTTGCTTCTAGTTCAGCATATTCTTGTTCTAATCTGGGTAGAGATTCGGTTTCATTTTTGATTAAACCGATTTTACTTTGTACTTGTGATCTGAACTGCTCACGCCTTTCTAGTAGCTCAGCGACACGATCAAGATTCTCTATTTCTTGTGGTAAATTGTGTAAAGCCTCCTGTAATTGCCTGTATTGCTCTGTTATTTCTCCTAGCCGTTGCGTTTCTAGTTTTATTGCATGATGTTTTTCAGGATCATATCCTAACGACTCTAATTCCTTGCGAATATTTTCTAGTTGCTTTGGTGCCCTTTTTGCTTCCTCGATCTGTTGTTCAAGATTAGCAATTTGCGCATATATAGACTTTCCTATTTGTTCGATACGGGGTGTTTCCCTTTTTAGGCTTGAAGTTATATTTTCAACTAACGTTTTCAGTTCATCTATGGTCGCTTGATTTCCACGGAATTTGTTTGCTAAATTCTTGCCTTCCGATTCGTATTCCGCCTGAATGTGTACTTTCGCGTCTTGTCCTAATATAGTGCTGCAAAGAGGGCATTTCGCGTCTGTTTCATCAAGCATGTCGATCTTTTTCTTGAGTTGATCCATCTCACTACGTAGTCTCTCGTTATTAATTGTCAGTGACTGTTCCTTTACCTCCGTCTCTTGTAGTCTGATTCTCTCAGAATTTGCTTGTTGTTCTAAGGCGGTCAATTCTGTTTTGGCACTTTTCGCCTTGGTTAATTCCGTTTTCAGGAACCCTAGATTATTAATCTGGTTTTCTATGGGCTTCATTCGTTCCGAAAGTCTCGCATAAGGGATTTCCTGTTCACTCAATTTCTGATCTTGCATCATCAGTTTGTTGAAGTTCTTGTGGGATGATTCAATATGACATCTGTTTTCGTTAATGGTTTTCCATGCAGTGACTTTTCTTTCGTGCATAGACTTTTGATCTTTGAGGTGCCCTTCGTCTTCACGATTTGAGTCTAATTGGCGGGTTAGGTCGTTCAATTCGGCCTGTCGTTTCTTCATAGAAGTGATTGTGTCTCTAAGGCCACTGGATGAGAGGTCGATGTTGGATAAATCTTTGTTGATATCCCCTAATTTTGTTTCCAATCCTGGCAATTTGGATTCGTTATCCGATCTGCCTTCCATTTGCTGTAACAGTATATCTAGTTGACCATTTAGCAAATTTGACTCGTTTGCAATTTTTCTAGCCTTTAGCCGAGCACGCTCCGACAATGTTTTGTAAAATCCCAATCCGAGTATTTCACCCAATACCTTTTGTCTTTCCGCTGGTCTCTTGGCAGTGAATTCATCAGCCCTTCCCTGTACTAGGAATGCACTGTTAACAAAAGTTTCGTAATCCATAGCGACTAGCTTGCGGATTGCATGTTCAGTTTCCCTAACAGTGCTGCCACCCGCTCCTTGCCATGCCACCCCTTGAACGTCGCTCATTTCAACGGTGGGTGACCAAGTAATTGCCTGGGTAAAATTCGTATTTCCGTTGGGCCTGCCGCTGCCCAGCATTACCTGTAACTGAAGGTCTGTGCTACCGGACCTCTTGCCTTTACTTCTTGAATATCGTCGTATTACCCGGTAAAGCTGTCCTTGTCCTTCTTGATGAGCTGTCCCGCCGGCTAAGAATTCTAATTCTACTCTCATATCTTGTTGCCCAGTGTGCACCAATTCGTCCTGTGGTCGATGTACTGCATCTCCCCATAAAGCCCAAGTGATTGCATCTAGTAGGGAAGATTTGCCATGCCCGTTTGGCCCGGTGAGGCAGGCAATATGTATCCCATCGAGGTTTAACGGAGGAACGTTGTCTCGATAGCACTTAAAGTTTTGAATAGTTAGCTTTACTGGAATCATATAGGTTGAATTCTAACAATGCTTACGGGTTTAGTAAAAGGCTAATCCGTGTGAAGCTTTTTATGACTGATTAAGTTCATCTATACGGGAAGTTTCGAGTGAATTAACACAAATCAAAACTGTGGAATGGTCTCCTGATTTCTAGTAACTGACCCTACAAACCCGTAAATCTTTAAGTTAGAATGATTATATGTTTGATACCTTAAGTGAAAAATTGACGTCTGTGATAGGGCAATTCACTAGGCGCGGCAGGTTATCGGAAGTAGATGTAGACCAAGGTCTTAGAGAGATTAGAGTAGCATTACTCGAGGCAGATGTTAATTTTAGAGTTGCTGGTGATTTAGTAAATCTGATAAGAGACCGTGCGCTCTCTTCCAAGGTCTTACAAAGTCTGACCCCAGGTGAGCAGCTGGCCAACATTATTTATGAAGAATTGGTCGCGATTTTGAGCAGTGACAATCACGGTCTTTTGTCCTCTCCCCAACCCCCTTCCGTAGCCTTTATTGTTGGGCTACAAGGCTCTGGTAAGACTACCACATCTGGAAAACTGGCTATGAAACTTAAGCGAGATGGCCATAAGGTGCTTCTTGTAGCCGCGGACCTCAGGAGACCTGCTGCAATAAAGCAGTTGGAGATTTTAGGAAAGGGTATTGAAGTCCCAGTACATGCAGAAGCATCTTCTGTAAAAATTGAGGATGTTGTCAGTAATAGTCTTGAGCATGCTAAGAGGATTGCTGCTAATTGGGTGATTATAGATACTGCCGGGCGCCTACATCTTGATGGGCAATTGATGGAGGAACTTCAAAGGCTTAAAGACATTGCGATTCCCACAGAATCTCTTTTGGTTGTTGACGCTATGACGGGGCAGGATGCGGTAAGGGTAGCCACTGAATTTCATGAGCGAATCGGTTTGACTGGTTTAGTTCTTTCAAAAGTAGATGGTGACGCTAGGGGTGGGGCTGCATTGTCAATATCGAAAATTACGGGTGTTCCAGTAAAGTTTGTAGGCACAGGTGAACGGCAGGAAGATTTGGAAGTGTTTCACCCCGACAGGTTGGCATCTCGAATAGTCGGTATGGGTGACTTGGCTACGCTTGCTGAAAAGGCTAGGGAGGAAATCACCTATGAAAGAGCAAAAGAAGTAGAGAAAAAGATGCGTAACGCGACATTTGACCTAGATGATTTCCTCGAACAACTTCAACAGCTTAAGCGAATGGGTCCGATTTCTGGAATTATGGAAATGATTCCCGGTTTTTCGAGGATTTCTAAAAGCATTCCATCTAAATCTATGGACGATCGTGGGCTAGATAAGATTGAGGCGATTGTTTTTTCGATGACGCCTTCAGAACGCCGTAATCCGGAGATCCTCAATGGTAGTAGAAAGCGTAGGATAGCTTTGGGAAGCGGAACAAAGCCGCAGGATGTCAATCAACTTCTCAATCAATTTAAACAGTCAAAAAAACTAATGAAACAGATAAGTTCCGGTAGAAATGTAAGCAATGTGAAGGAGCTTTTCAGCTAAGATTTGCTTCGCGTTTACTTGAATCTTGATCAGTTAATTTGTATACCCACTAAATTTCCTATCCCGAATGTGATTGTGGCTGCACTGATACCTATGAGGAGCATGCGCAGGCCTCCGTAAAAAGGATGCTTGCCTGACCAGTGAGACAAAGAAGCTCCAGTTGTTAACAAAGCCAACCCGCTTAAGCCACCGCTGACCATAAAAGCTTGGTCTCCTAGTCTAAATATGTATGGGATTAGTGGGAATAAAGCGCCTGTTGCAAAGGCGGCGAAGGAACTAGTAGCGGATATCCATGGTGACAATAACCTGTTGGCGTCAAAACCCAGGTGTTCTTTCGTGATAGTTTCTAGTGCCACTTCATGGTTCTGAATAATTCTCGATGCGATACTTTGTGCTTCTTTTTCGGTTAGTCCCTTATCCCTGTATATACCGTACAGTCTAAGTTTAGCTTGTTCTGGGTTAGCCTTTATAGCTCGGTGTTCTTTTTCGATGCTGAATTCTGCCAAATCTCGGTATGCTCTTACTGAAACATACTCCCCTGCTGCCATTGAAAAAGCACCAGCGAACAATCCTGCCGCACCAGCGAGTAGAATAATATCGGGATTATTTGTTCCACCCGCTACCCCACAGACTATACTGAAATTAGATACAAGTCCGTCATTTCCTCCAAGTACGGCTGCTCTAAAGGCCCCACCTGCCGCTGCTTTTTCAAGTAGCCCTGCTTCGGGCCGCACTGAGTAATGGGGTGTATCCAACGAATCTTGGGAGTCGTTTGATGGAACTTTCTGGTCAGACATATATGTCCTACCTTTGTTAGCCCAATTGCAAATGTTTCTGGGCTGGGTCCGTGCTTAAATTAATAGTTTAGGTACTTGTTGACTTACTCATACACAACTGTAAACGCTACTATAATGTGTAAGTATAAGCGTTAAGCACATACTACTATTCTAGAAAGTCGCGGAGTTTCTTTGACCGTTGTGGATTTCGCAACTTTCGCAACGCCTTTGCTTCTATTTGTCTTATCCTTTCCCGGGTGACGCCAAATTCTCTCCCGACCTCCTCCAAGGTGCGTCCGCGTCCATCCTGTAGTCCGAATCTTAGTTGCAAAACTCGCTTCTCTCTGTCATTTAGACTGTTTAGTACTTCATCCAGCTGTTCTTTGAGAAGTTGATAACTGGCTGCTTCCGCTGGTGCCAGAGCAGTACGATCTTCTATAAAATCTCCAAGATGAGAGTCCTCTTCCTCTCCAATTGGGGTTTCCAACGAAACTGGCTCCTGAGAGATTTTTAGAATCTCACGCACCTTTTCAGAAGGTATGTCCATATCCCAGCTTATTTCATCACTGGTTGGTTCTCTGCCGTACTCTTGAACCAGTCTTCGACTTACCCGAAGTAGCTTATTTATAGTTTCGACCATATGAACAGGAATACGGATCGTACGAGCTTGGTCCGCTATCGCACGAGTAATGGCTTGGCGAATCCACCAAGTGGCATAAGTTGAGAACTTGTAACCCTTGCGATAGTCAAACTTTTCTACCGCTCTTATTAGTCCGATGTTTCCCTCTTGTATCAGGTCTAGAAGCGACATTCCCCTACCTATGTATTTCTTTGCCACACTGACTACCAAGCGAAGGTTAGCTTCTGTCAGATGACGCTGTGCGATTTCCCCTTCTTGCTTTATCTTGTCAAAATGCATTTTAAACAGGAACTCGTATGGCTCAATTTGACGTAACAAGGCGCCCTCTTCCAATATTTCAGCCAGAGCTTCCATGGTCGTATCACTACCAGCAACTTCAATAGCGTCTTCGGGTAAATTCCTTGTGAGTACCGAAAGAGATATGAGCCCGCCCTCGATTTCTTCGAGAGTTCTTCCTGCTTGGTCAGCCACTTCTTGCATTTTCTCGTGGTCTATTGGGGAATCTAATACCTTTCGGAAATCTTGGCTTACCACAATATTTTTCAACGAAGTAGGGTATTGGAGTTTGTTTTTATGAGCAAGCTCTTTTGCAATATGAGCGAGGTTAGCACTTTCTCGAAGCAGATGCATCGCGATATCGTAGTTTTTTGGCGGGGTTCCGTCTTCTCCAGATAGGCTTTTCTCCAGCCGTTCGATCAAAGCTCCACTTTCCATAGCCCGTGCGAGCCACCGCTCCTCTTTGGCGTTTAACAAAGACACTCGACCTATTTCACGTAAATACATACGGACTGGATCGTCAATCATGTCTCCAGAATCCAAGACCTCTGACCCTGATGTGTTCGGACGGTCTCCCGATGACGGAGCCTCTTCATTCCCTGATTCGGAGTCACCATTTTCTGCCCAGTCCTCATCATCCGCATCAGCTTCAACTATGCGCGGGCTTAGGCTTGAGACACCTGTCTCTTCAGAATCATCTGAACTCCGAAACGCTGGGATAGGGATTAACTCTCGCAAATCTTCCCTAGGCATGCCACGCACAGTGTCTTCGCCCATATCTTCGTCTGCGTTATCGTCTGATCGTCTTGCTGTTGATCTTGCCATTGATCTCCTTAGTCTATTGCTCAGCGGCTTTTGTGGATTCTTCCAAGAAAAGTCTTTTTAGTTTTTCGTTTGTTTCCGTCACTCGCTTCTCGAATCCTTCCGGAACGCTAGAGTTCTGCAAAAGAATTTCCTCTTCCTCCGCTTTTATACTTTTTAAAAAGTTAATTTCTAGTCGCCGCCTGCAGTCTTTTATGGCTTGTTCACGCTGACTTGTATCCAAAGCGGGCATTTGCAGCGATGAGAGATATTTTAAACGTCGGAGAACGTTGTCATCTAGGGAGCTTTCTAAGCTCCCTATTGTATCACATTTTAGCCAGGCGGTAAGGAGATATCTGTCTTCTGGGTTGTTAATAACGGTAGGTTCCATACTTGCTACAAAAGTTCTCAATTCTGGCCACTGTATAATAAATCCTAACAAATGTTCTTCCAAAACGTTTTTCTCAGCCGCTTCGAAAGGTGATCGCATAGCCTCATTTTGGGAAATTCTACTTGGCTGTCTAGTAGGTCTGTTTGTGATTAGCCTACCTAAACTTGCTTCTAGCGTAGGTAATGGGACTTCCAATAGCTTTGCAAGGCGTCTGCGGTATTGCTCTTGCTCAAACGGCTCATTGATAGATGACAAAACATGATTTAATTCTTGTGCTGCTTGCCTTTTCCCTTCGGGGGATTTCAAATCCCATCTAGTGCCGGCAGAGGAAAACATATAGTCGATTAATGACTCTGCATTGGTTACAATTCTTTCCCACTCTTCGGCACTCTCTCTGATCAGTGTGTCAGGGTCTTTGTCTTGAGGCAAGATTGCTATCCTAAGATTGATTTCTGAGCCTTCACGGTGGTAAAGAGTGAAGCCACTTTTACTTCTTGTCTGAGTTACTTCTAGCTGTCGCCAGGAGTCTACTAAGCTACGGAATGTAGCCATTTGACCAGCTGCGTCTGGGTCTAGTGCCAACACGAAATTGCGGGAAATGGCTGTCAGTCGTTTAACTTGATATTTTGTTAGGGCAGTGCCCATAGATGCGACTACATTGTTGAACCCATGTTGGTGTGCGGCAATAACGTCGGTATATCCTTCGACGACAATGGCCTCCTTAGATTGCTTTATGAATTCGCTCGCTTTATCTAGGCCGTAAAGTATGTGGCTCTTATCAAAAAGTTCTGTGCGTGGCGAATTGAGGTATTTTGGCTGTGTAGTGTCTAGAGTCCGCCCTCCAAAACCAGAAAGGGCACTGGTATGGTCTCTTATTGGGAACATGATACGGGCACTAAACAGGTCACGAAAATTCCCGTCGCTGTATTGAATGGCAAGACCTGCTTTGACGGCGTCGGTTTCTGAAAGCCCATTAGAAACTAAGTGTTGGAGCAAGCCCTGCCCGTTAGCGGGACTGAAACCTATTTCGAATTTGGAGATAGCCTCAGAGCTAAATCCACGATTTTGTAAATAAATCCTGCCAGACATACCTTCTGGAGCCCCAAGTAAGTTTTGAAAATAGGTGTTTGCTAATTCATTGGTTTGATACAAACTAGCATTCATCTGCCTGTCAGTCGTTTTCTTACTAGTGGTAATGCCAGCTCTAATCCCAAGTACCTTCATGGCTTCAGTGAAGTCAAGTTTTTCTGCTTTCATGACGAATGTTATTAAATCTCCGCCTACTGCACATGCGCCAAAACATCGCCAGGACTGTCTTTCTGGAAAAACGATGAAGGACGGAGTCTCTTCTGAGTGAAATGGACATGTAGCCTTGTAGTTCCGCCCAGATTTGCTAAGAGAAGGCACGTAGAAACTTATTACATCTAGGATATCGAGTCTCTGTTTGATTTCTTCCGGAAGTGACATGTTCAAATGATCCTTGAAAAAACTTTCCCAGTGATACCGGGCTTCAGATTCTCAGCTGTTCGCAACGCATACCGATCTGTCATTCCCGAAACGTAATCTACTACCATTCGCTCTATGGGCTCATCCCTTATCCAATATTCACTCGGAATTTGACCTGGATTTTTTTCAAAATGTGAGAAGAGAAATGTTAATATCTCTTTTGATTTTGTGGATTCTTCTCCACCACTTACAGGGAGATACACTTCTTGGAACATGAAATTTCTTAGGAGAGTGAATGCTTCCAATATTTCATCGCTAAATGTGAGGTTAGGTTGTGAATTATCTCTCGACAGCAACAGGGTTGACGATTCTACTATATCTGTGACCATTGTATTTATGCGATTTGATTTCTTCTTCCCGAGCAACGAAGTTGCTCGGGAAGGCAAGTCTTTCTCTTTGAGAATCCCTGCTCTTATCGCGTCTCCTATATCATGATTTAGATAAGCGATTGCATCTGAAATTCTTACCGCTTGTCCCTCAAGGGTCAGATCATCAAGCAAGTCTTTTCGAAAGATGTCAGACTTTGGTTTTGAATGAAGCTTAATGCCCATTCGAACTTCATAGGTTAGGTTCAGTCCTTGACCGGACTTCTCCAATATGTCAACGATTCTGAGGCTTTGATGGTTGTGCCTGAATCCGCCAGGAATTAACTTGCCAATTACTTCTTCGCCAACGTGGCCGAATGGCGTATGCCCCATGTCGTGTCCTAGAGCTATAGCTTCCGTTAAATCCTCGTTCAAATTGAGGGCTCTGGCTATCGTCCTTGCTATTTGTGAAACTTCAAGGGTGTGCGTGAGTCGCGTAGTGTAGTGGTCGCCTAACGGTGATATGAAGACCTGCGTTTTATGATTTAGGCGGCGGAAAGCTTTGGTGTGAATAATCCGATCACGGTCTCGTTGAAATTCGGTTCTAAGCGAGGATTTACTCTCAGTAAGTTTTCTACCCTTGGATGTTGTTGATCTAGATGCGTAAGCAGAGAAAGATAGTTCTCGGTCCTCTAACATCATTCGCACGTTAATTTCCCTCATACCATTCTCCATTTGACACCCTGCTGAATATATCACGGTTAGTACCTATGGAGAGAGGAATAAAAGAAGGGTTTTTGCGAAGATAACTAAATGCCTAACACTGGTTACCATGATATAATCTGCGCCTACTGGGGACGCTGAATTGTAGATGTGTGCCCTTTCGATAGTTTCTAGGAGGAAGTTTTGACTGAGGCCCCAAAGTGGGTTTATTTATTCCGTGAAGGTGAAGGGGATATGCGGGACCTTTTGGGAGGAAAAGGAGCCGGGTTGTCAGAAATGACCCAAGCTCGATTGCCTGTCCCACCAGGATTCACAATTACCACCGAAGCTTGCAAATCTTATTACGAATCTAGCATGGTCTTCCCTGATGGCTTGTGGAACCAGACGCTGGTCGGTATCCGGGAGATAGAGGAAACCACTGGCAAGTACTTTGGGAGTAATAATAATCCATTGCTTGTATCAGTTAGGTCTGGAGCGGCTGTATCAATGCCGGGAATGATGGATACGGTGCTGAACTTGGGCTTGAACGACACAACTGTCCAAGGTCTATCCAATGGAGTAGGGGGTAAAAGATTTGCCTATGATTCCTATAGGCGGTTCATTCAACTATTTGGCAAGGTGGTATTGGGCATAGCATCAGAGGGCTTCGATGAAATTTTCGATTGTCAAAAGCGTCAAGCTGATGCGGTTAACGACACTGACCTAAGCCAGGAAGATCTGCAGTTAATTGTTCAACTATTCCAAGATCTAGTTTTTAGTCAGACAGGAAAGAATTTCCCCCAGGATCCTTATGAGCAGCTCCAGCTTGCTATTAAGTCAGTTTTTGCCAGTTGGAATGGCCGTAGGGCCGTAGATTACCGCAACTTTTATAATATTCCCCATAATCTTGGAACTGCGGTTAACGTTGTGGCCATGGTTTTTGGAAACATGGATGAAAATAGTGGCACAGGCGTGGCATTCACTCGCAACCCCTCGGACGGTAGTAAAATTCTATACGGGGAGTATTTGATTAGTGCTCAAGGTGAAGATGTAGTTGCTGGAGTACGCACTCCACAGGACATTGAGCATCTTAGGGAAATTGACGCCAACTTGTATGGTCAGCTTGAGGAAATTGCATTCCGGTTGGAGTCAACGTACAAAGATGCTCAAGATATAGAGTTCACTGTTGAGCAAGGCACTTTATACATTCTACAAACGAGATCCGCAAAAAGGACAGCGCAAGCGGCTGTAAAGATGGCTGTAGACATGGTTCAAGAAAATCTAATTACTAAGGACGAAGCTTTATTGCGCATTGAACCAGATCAAATAAACCAATTGTTACTCCCGAGATTCGAAGATAAGTCTAGAAGTGAAGCCGCAGCTGCCGGAGATTTACTCGCGACAGGGCTGAATGCATCTCCTGGTGCGGCTAGCGGGAAGGCTGTATTTGATCCTGACAGAGCTGCGACGCTAGCCTCTCAAGGTGAAAACGTTATTTTGGTTAGAACAGAAACTAACCCTGACGATGTCCATGGAATGTTGGTGGCCAGGGGGGTACTGACGGCTCGTGGCGGAGCTACAAGCCACGCTGCAGTAGTAGCTAGAGGCTTAGGTAAGCCATGTGTAGCTGGGTGTAACGACCTATTGGTTGATTACGATACTAGAACTTGTACTATAGGTGGAGTGCTTGTTGAGGAAATGACTGATATCAGTATCGATGGCACAACAGGTGAGATATTTATTGGCAATTTGCCTACTGTTGAGGCTAATTTTGCCGAAGAAACGGACTTGAACACGTTGTTGGATTGGGCTGATGCAGTGAGAATTCTCGGCGTGTGGGCAAATGCTGATACTCCTGAGGATGCTGAACGAGGGTTAAAGTTTGGAGCTGAAGGGATAGGTTTGTGCCGCACTGAACACATGTTTTTTTCTGACAATAGGCTTCCTATAGTCAGACAAATGATTCTGGCTGCTCCAGGCGCGGCTGAATTAGACGATTGGTTCAGAGACATTCAAGAGAAAAGTGAAGCAAAGTCTTTAAGCGAATCAGAGATAGAGAAGCAAAGAGAAAAACAGCAAGCTGCGCTTTCTGTTTCCCTAGATGCGAAGCGATACTATGATTCGTTGGATAAACTTTGGGAGTTCCAGACAAACGATTTTAAGGCAATCATGAAGGTTATGACTGGTAAGCCGGTAATAATCCGTCTTCTCGATCCCCCATTACATGAATTCCTTCCAAGATATGATGAGCTTCTGCGCAATGTCATGGAATTACGTATCAGCGCAGCCGAATCGGATGAGCTTAAAGCTCAAGGCGATCTTTTGGCCACCGTTGACAATCTGAGAGAAACGAACCCTATGTTGGGGTTAAGAGGATGTAGATTAGGGCTGATGTATGGTGCCATCAACGAGATGCAGGTTCGGGCCATATTCACTGCAGCTTGTCAGCTTAAGAGAGAGGGATTTGATCCAAGGCCGGAGATCATGGTCCCTATAGTTGGTCATTATAAGGAACTAGAGGCTGTCAATCACATTTTGGAAAAGGTTGCAAGGCTGGTACAAGATGAACAAGGAATTGATGTGCCATTCAAGATAGGCACCATGATTGAGTTGCCTCGCGCTGCCTTGACTGCCGACCAGATTGCCAAGCATGCGGACTTTTTTAGTTTCGGGACCAACGACTTGACCCAAACCACATTTGGTATTAGCAGAGATGACGAACAGAAATTCTTGCCCAAATATTTGGAAAGAGGGATATTTCCTGAGAATCCGTTTAAGACACTGGACAGGGACGGAGTAGGAGCTCTCGTAAGAATGGGCGTAGAAAAAGGTAGATCGGTTAAAGCGGACTTGGAAATAGGAATTTGTGGGGAGCATGGAGGAGATCCTTCTAGCATTGAATTTTGCCATGAAGTAGGGCTCAATTACGTTAGCGCATCCCCATTTCGTATCATTGTAGCGCGAATTGCTGCCGCTCAGGCGGCCATAGTTCTCAATAAATGATTCAATGGCCGGCCGAAGTCGGTAGAAATCTTGATTAGCCAAGCTTTTTTAGCTAACTACCCAGTGTGGTTTCTGAATTCCCTCTTTGAGAATTCTCAGCTATGATTGGTCTCTCAAAGTTAATTTCCCTTTTTGCAGTCCCAATATCAGAATACTCTAGATATCGTTCCAAGGTACAAGTCCGTATTTTGTCTAGGTCGAACATTTTCTTCAGCTCCCGAACAGCTTTCTTATAGTTGAAGCCTTTACATGAAAAGACGCCTATATTCACATATTAGCGCTTGGGAAAAGTATGAATACTGATGTGACTTTCTGTTATCAACACGAAGTCAGAAACCCCTTAATCGAGAGGGTCGCTTGCTTCGTGTCTGTACATGTGAAGCGAAGTTATCTTGGGCATTCCTGTTTCTTCATGGTAAGAGTCTAAGAATTCGTAAATAGCATCTTCATTACCCAGTTTATTGCTGCTTCCTCCGTAGCCATTCATTGCTAAGTGCATTACTATTCCTTATCATCACAACTTGGCAAAATACCTCGACTAGAATATCATCTGTTTAAAAAATCACACAAGGCGTAATTCTCGGAGTTAGATTTTTGTGAGAAACTAGCCAGGTATTCAGGAAATGTATACTTGTGGCGATGTGTAGAAGAAGTTTCGGTTGCGCTATAATATCCGATCTCATCTTCTCTCAGTTTTATGTACAGGAAATACTAAAAAATGACAACAGAATCTATGATAGAGGTAGATGGGCTGACCAAATACTATGGCGACTTTCCAGCTGTCAGTGGATTGACGTTCTCTGTCAGAAAAGGAGAAATCCTCGGATTTCTTGGTCCGAACGGAGCAGGGAAAAGCACTACTATGCGAGTACTCACTGGATACATGCCGCCTTCCAGCGGCACAGCTCGCATTGCAGGTTATGACATAGTTGGCGATTCATTGAAGGCTAGGCAACACATCGGATATTTGCCAGAGAACGTCCCTCTTTATACTGAGATGACGATTAGGGAATACCTTAGCTTTATGGGGAAGATAAGAGGGATGAGCAATGAGCGTATTGTAAGTCGGACCAACGATGTAATCCAAATTTGTCATTTGGAGGATTACAGAGATACCCTTATTGGTAAACTTTCTAAGGGTTTTCGACAACGAACTGGAATTGCGCAGGCAGTTTTGCATGAACCAGATGTTCTTATAATGGATGAGCCTACCATAGGTATAGATCCGATACAGATTGTTGAAACTCGGCAGCTTATTAAGGATTTAGGTGGCGAGCACACACTTATTATCTCTACTCATATTTTGCCTGAAGTCAGTATGATTTGTGAAAGAGTAGTGATAATTCATGAAGGAGAAATTGTTGCGGAGGACACCCCGAAAAACTTGGGAGATAGGCTTGAGGGCACCGAGCGGCTTACAATGGAAGTTAGAGGTCCTATCAAAGAAGTGACCAAAGCTATAAGGAATGTGAAGGGAGTGCAGGACGTTTCTTTTGCAAATGGCGAGTCAGGATCAGGGCTCTACAACATAATAGGTAAACGTGAGGGTGACATGAGAGTTGATCTTGCAAAAGCCGTTGTAGACAACGGTTGGGGACTGTTGCGTATGGAGGCTGTAACTCTAAGCTTAGAAGAGATCTTCTTAAGACTGACTACGGCTGAAGGATCTTAGTATGACTACTACTTTAGCTATAATGAAAAAAGAACTTGTGGTGTACTTTAAGTCACCAATGGCCTACATAGTTGCGGGCGTTTTCTTAGCATTAACGGGCGTGTTTTTTATAGATAGCGTTGATACCATGTTTGCAGTGGCAGAGATTAGAGGACTTCTCTTGCGAAGCGTATTTTTCCTCTTACCTCTTATTCCACCTTTGTTAACCATGCGACTGCTTGCTGAAGAACAGAAATTGGGTACTTTGGAGCTACTACTTACGGCACCAGTTAGGGACTACGAGGTTGTATTTGGGAAATTCATAGCAAGTTTTATTATTCTCAGTGGGACGGTTTTGCTAACACTTTTTTATGTTTTGATATTGTCAATTTACTCCAATCCCGATCTCGGGCCAATATTTAGCGGATACGTGGGATTCTTGCTCTGTGGTGGGGCAACTCTTTCCATTGGACTTTTGGCATCCTCTCTTTCGGGCAATCAACTTGTAGCTGCTGCGGTGGGATTTGGAGTGATTCTTCTTTTCAATGTTATTGATCAGATCACAACTATAGTAGGCGGTGCAGTGGCAAAAGTACTTGAGGCCGTTTCCTTAACAGGCCATTTTGATAGCTTTGCCCGTGGAGTAATTGACACGGGTGACGTAGTTTACTACTTGGTAGTAATGGCATTTTTCTTATTCCTCACAATCCGGTCCCTGGAATCAAGGAGGTGGCGATAGTGTCAACTTCTCCTAGAGGCGATTCCACTGAGCAGGAGGTAAGCAGGACAATGTTCTCGTTTATTCAGAATGCCCCATTAAAGGGCGTCGCCAGTTTAGTTTTGGCTGTGGCTGGATTGGTATCAATGTTCGTTGGGGTCATCCTGCTTATTTTCATCACGGAGCTTCGAGGATCTGGGCTACTAGCGATAGTGTTGGGCGGTATTTTCCTAACTGTGGCAGTAATGGTTTCTCTTAATTCTATATTACAGAGCATCGCGGGAAGGCGCGGCAGATATGGGGCTAACACCGTAGTAATGATGGTGGCTTTCCTTACCTTGTCAGTGCTGATTTATGTATTCGGAACCAATGCGTCAGCCCGATGGGATGTTACTGCGACACGGCAGTTTAGCTTAGCTCCGCACACTCTACAGATTTTGGAGAACCTCGGTGAATCAATAGAGGTAACCGCATTTTTTGTGCCAGATGATCCTAATCAGGAGCCGTACAGAATTCCATCTGAAAATCTGCTTAACGAATTTAAACATCGTTCCGAAGGACTTTTCGAATATCGCTTTTCTGATCCGGATCGAGAACCAGCCCTTGCTAACCGCTACAGGATTACGGAATATCCTTCAATAGTTTTTGAGGGAACTAAGAGTGGCTTGCGGCACAGACTGACGGCTCCTCTGTTTGAGGAGCGCGACATTTCTTCTGCTTTGCTGATCGTTACTGGCCAGGAAAGGAAGCAAATATTTTATTTGACTGGGCATGGCGAATTGGATCTCTCAGATGTAGAGCCGGATAGCCGTGGAGGATTTGCAAATGCTCGTATGGGGATGAACAATGATAATTATAATGTTTTCCCGCTATCTCTGATACAGAATAGTGAAATTCCTGAGACGACGGCGGTTATTATTGTTGCAGGTCCGACAAGGGACCTGAGTAATAAGGAGTTTGAGCTGTTGTCAGAGTATTTGAGATTGGGGGGAAGGATGCTGTTGTTACTTGAGCCTAATCCACCTCAGACGTTTAGGGACTTGTTGGCCCAGTGGGCTATCACTGTAGAGGAAGGTACTATAGTAGATATAGGTAGTTCTTTGGCAGGCCAACCCCAGACTGTCCTGATACAGAGCCCTCAATACAATGACCAGGAGCCGGTGGATGCTATAACGGCACTTGTGGAGCAGAATTATTTTGTGGGAGCGACTTCTATTGTTCCCAGTCTTCCCCGAGAGGAGTTGCCATCCACGATCGAATTGTATCCAGTTGCCACTAGTACGATGTTGAGTTGCATGACCTTAGATGAAAAGATCAACGACTGTCCGAACGCAGATTACAGAGTTAGAATACCAGCCTTCGCAATGCAAGGCATTGCCCCAATAAATGCCAATCCGGACCCAAAAGCGAAAAGTCAAACGAAGATGGTGATTTTGGGAGATAGGGATTTCGCGACAAACTTCCATATTAATAGTGTGGGTAACCGTGATTTACTGTTGAATTCTGTAAATTGGCTTGCTGAAGATTATGCTCTAGCCTCGGTAAGATCAAAACCCATCGCGTTAAGAAGACTTATTGTCACTGGCAGGGAGATGCAATTAATAAGGGGCATGAGCTGGTTCGTATTGCCTGTTTTAATGGCGTTTTTGGCCGGTGTGGCTTGGTGGCGCAGGCGGTAGAATGAATTACAGATTCTCATTCATTCTCTTGGTGTTAGTAGCCATAGTGGGTGGCTATGTCGCGCTTTTCCAACTCCAATATAGAGAAAAATCAGAACCGCCTAATCCTTGGGTTTATGATGTTACATATGGCTCTATAGTAGGAGTTCAGGTAACCCATGCTGGCGAGACGCAGAGTTTTGTTAAGTCGGAAAACGGATGGATATTTTCCGACAGCGGCGAACTAGTTGATGTTGGTAGATGGGGGGGCATTACTTTGTTGCTGGCGGGTCCTAGGTCATCTAGAGTTCTGGAAGAGGTGGTTCAAGACGCGTCTATTTTTGGTCTTGATCCTCCGCTGACCCGCTTTGAATTAACGCTAAAGTCAGGGAGCAAAGTTGTTGTGTTTGCTGGTAATAAAACGCCGGACTATTCCAATAGCTACGCAATGACGCCTGGGTCGACGGTTCTATTCACTGTACCCGCCGATTGGACGGACGTTTTAACGAGGCTTGTTACAGAGCCTCCAGTGTTGGGGTCATTTTCAGGCTCTTAGGGCATTTGTTAATCTTGGGCCACCCAGAATTATAAAACTTCAAAAATCGATACTTTATTTAAGTCGGCCACCTGATTAAACAGGTTCCTCTTTGTCAGAAGAGCGTTCTTGAAATCTTTGGGAGATTCCCCGGGATGTCTGTTTTCAATCACTACGTATCGGCCGTCTAACTCCTTAAGAATACTGTGTGCTCTAGCCGCATCAACGTCTCCGGTCCACATCATGGTTCGTAGTGCCCTGATCTTTTGCCAATTCTTTGCTCCTTCATCGTGCCATCCATCAACGACACTTCGGCCGAGAATATACGGCATTAGAAATGTGTGCCAGTGCCAAGAACCGACCCCTAAGACTTTACCTTCGCGGCCTTCTTCACCAAGCCAATTGAAAGCTGCTTGGGCATCGGGAGTAATCAGATACGGTTTAAATATCTTCGAGGAGGTTACGCTGCTGTCCAAGGCCATTGGTCCAGCAATCAAAGCTATGATCAACCCGGTAGCTAGAGAAGTTCGGAGATTTTTCTTAACAACCAGGGCTACTAGGCTCGTTATTGTTTTAGCGGCATTTTTAAGAAAAGGAAGCCCCACTACTGCGATTAGAGGAGTCATGAATACTTGGAACCTAGCTACATCAAGGCTTGAAAACGGCCATAGCTTAACAATTGGATTTACTGCTTCGCCAAGACTTAGGGCTATGATCAGCAACAAGAGGATTGCATAAGGAGTTGTCCGTGAAACGTTGGTCAAGGTATGAATTAGCCCGCCTACGGCCATGAAGATCAAGCCGAGTCCAATGTAGCTAGGATATATGTGTGAACCTATCAGTTCTACATCCAGTGATGCTTTAAAGTAACGATGGAGAGAGAATGACCAGATACCAGGAATTTCTCGCTCAAAACCGTACTCAAGTAAACTTGTTGCCCAAGGGATAATCCACCAAATAGTTGTTATTGTTACGCCTAATACAAATAGTATTGAAACTTTGAAAAGGTGGTTCACAAGATCAGGTTTGGTCAAAAAATGATAGATGAGCCAAATCGGCAGAAAAATGCCGAACGCAAATGCAGTCATGTGGTGAGACAGGACTGAAAGTCCGAGAACACTTCCTCCTAATACCGCTGTTATTGCCCTGTTCCCGTCATGGGCTTTTTCCAGCAATATGAGCGATAACAATGCTAGGGGAAGTGCAACGATCGTACTGTACCATCCCCAGAGGCCTACACTGGCCTGCACGGGATATGCAAGGATTGCTACTAGCCCTGCCAGCAGACTCAAAGAAAATCCGTTATCCAATCTTCTTGCTATGCAGTAAGTAGTCGTGCCTATTGCAGAATACGCTATTAGCAAAACGATTTTGTAAGTTAGGATAAAGCCGATTCCTGGGATCGACGCGATTACTCCGACAATGCCGTAGCCTACCGGTGGATATATTGAGAATATTGAAAAGCCTCCGTACCAATAAGGATCTGTAAGTCCCCCATGTCCGAGCAAGGTTTCTTTGGTAAACCAGGCCATATGTAAGAAGGTTGGAGAATCTACCCCGGGAGGGAGCCCTTCGAATAGGAGATTCCTTGCAATTAGAGATGAAATGCCTAAAAAAAATAATGCCAATGCGAAGTATGCAAATCTCGGGTGATTACTGATTAAAGCGTCAAGCTTTAATTTTATTGTCCCGACTTTCAGATTGAGGAGTTTGATTGATAAATGCTTCATGCTGCTAGAGGAAGCTGATTGGTTCCGACAACGTAATTATATCCTAACAGGAATCGATCAGCTTAAAGCTAGTGACTACTCATAACTCTTGAGCTAGAATTGCCAGAGTTTCGTAAGGGAGTATTTATGAAAAGCTACTTGAGTCATCTTGAATGTACATCATGCGGAGAAACTTACATAGCAGATGAGCCAAACAGGGTATGCGTAGCCTGTGGAAAGGTTTTGTATGCTAGGTATGATTTGGCTAGCGTTCGCAATAAATTGAATCGGAACCTTCTTGCTGGCCGTGCTAATAACATGTGGCGCTACCGGGAAGTTATGCCTGTTAGACGTGAGGAAAATATAGTTACTTTGGGTGAGGGAATCACACCTCTTCTCAAAGCTTTAAATTTGGGCAATCAGCTGGGTTGTGACAGTCTCTATATCAAAGATGAAGGATTAAATCCAACAGGTTCTTTTAAAGCAAGGGGCTTGTCCGCTGCGGTTTCCAAGGCTAAGGAGTTGGGTTTAACCAGAATTACTATGCCTTCTGCTGGTAATGCTGCTGGTGCAATGGCTGCATATTGTTCTCATGGCGGCTTGGAGGCTCATGTCTTTATGCCAAAAGATGCTCCAATAGCCAACAGGCAGGAATGCGATGCGTTTGGTGCAAGAGTCACTTTGGTTGATGGTCTAATAAGTGACGCTGGAAGAATTTCTAGGGAAAAAGCTGCTGAGATGGGCTTATTCGACGTTTCGACTCTTCAAGAGCCTTATCGAGTAGAAGGAAAGAAGACCATGGGGTACGAAATAGTGGAACAGCTTGCCTGGAGTACCCCGGATGTTATTGTTTATCCTACAGGAGGTGGTACAGGTATAGTGGGAATTTGGAAGGCCTTTGGCGAAATGATGGAATTAGGTTGGTTGGATAAAGTTACCACCAGAATGTTTTCAGTTCAGGCTGAAGGCTGTGCTCCCATCGTACGAGCCTTTCATAACGGGGAGCAATATGCTGAACCGTGGGAGAATGCTCAAACAAAGGCATCTGGCATGCGAGTGCCGTCGGCCATTGGCGATTATTTGATACTCGAGGCTTTGAGGGAGAGCGGTGGCTCAGCGTTGACTGTTTCAGATGATGAAATGATTGAGGCAGTGCGTGATATGGCCAAAGCTGAAGGTGTATATGCTGCACCAGAAGGAGGAGCCACGTTGGCGGCTCTAAGAAAACTTTTGGAGTCGGGCCAAGTCGATCCATCAATGAGCATAGTTCTTATGAATACTGGGGCGGCTTATAAGTATTTGGAAGTTTTAGCTTAATTCTAGTTGGCTAAGGAAGAAGGCTCTTCTATGTTCTGTTTTATCGCCTTTAGGAATGCTCCTGCCGGGGCACCATCTACAGCTCTGTGATCAAACGTTAAGCTTAAGGTCACCATTAACCGTTTCGTGATTTCAGACTTATGAACGACTGGTTTTTCTACTAATCTGCCCGTTCCCAATATAGCCACTTGAGGAGGATTGATAATGGGAGTGAATGCATCAACTTCATAGGCACCCATGGATGTTATAGTGAAAGTTCCATGTGCCATCTCTGCAGGTTTTAGAAGATTTCGCGGTGCTTTAATAGCCAGCTCTTTGACTTCCCGACTAATTTCTATTAACGGTTTTAGATTAGCATCTACAACAACAGGGACTACCAGCCCAGATTCGATCGCAACTGCAAATCCGATATTCACTTGTTTGTGTAATTGGATTTCATCGCCGGATATTGTTGCATTGAATCTGGGGTTTTCTACCAATGCTTTAGCGGAAGCTTTGATTAATAGTGCTAGAGCCATTGGACGAATTCGCTGACTGCGCCAGTCCGATATTAATTTCTGTCGTAAAATTTCTGATTCAGTTGCGTCAGCTTCTGTGTTGATGGTGACTTGGGCCGTTGAGGTAAGGCTCTTATATAACCTGTCAGAGATGGTTTTACGTATTCCAACTATTGGTACTCGACGTACATCTTGATTGCTAGATGAGTTGTCTATTAATTCGCCGATTTCATCTGGGCCTACCAACTCAGTATTGGTACTCCTAGTTATGGAGCGTATATCGATACCATAAGCTTCTGCCAATCTCAAAGTCGACGGTTCAAAAGGAGGAGATTTGCTATGATCGGATTTCTTTTGTCCGGAATAGCTTGAAACAGGTGTGATGACTGCCAGCAGGTCACCGGCTTTCGAATAGCCTCCTTCTGGAACAACAATGCGAGCAAGAATTCCAGATGCCGGAGACGAAACCTCCGCAATTACCTTGGCGGACTCGATTTCAACTATAGGATCGCCTTTATCTACGGACTCTCCCTCAGTTTTCAGCCATCGGACAACTTGCCCTGCTTCATCATCAACTCCCCAATTTGGGAAAATAAAATCTACAGCCATGGCTTAGTAGGTATCAAACATTCTTTGGAGTTCTTCTGGGTCATGTGTTTTAGTGAGCCCTAGTTGTAGCAGAATTCTGGCTTTGTGGGGACTGAGATTATCCGCGGCTACCCAGCCAGCTTCTCGATGTCTACTGGTGCGAATGACCCGACCGGACCCCGCCCTTGTTGATGAAACAACTATGGTGCCCTGTTTGCTAGCTTCGATAAGAGCCTCTTGCTGTGTTTGACCTCCTGCACCCCCTGCTCCCATGCCTGCAATAACTATTCCGGGAGCTTTTGCTTCTATAAGTGCTCTCACTACAAGGTCATCTACACCCTCATAGGCATACACGATGTAAACTTTCGGGAGATCTTGAAGAAATGAAACATCAAACTCGGTTTGATGGGTATGTTTACGTATAGGTTCTCTGTAAAACATCGGCTTAAGGTCAGAGTCCAGGTATCCTAGAAATCCCAATTCTCGGGTACCGAAGGTTTGTATTCGATAGGAGTTTTGCTTTGTTACCTCTCTGGCGGCGTTGATTTCGTCATTTAACATGACGGTTACACCCATGCCCTGGGCCTCTTTTGATCCCGCCAGTATTATTGAACCCAACAGATTATTGTCAGAGTCAGTGCCCATTGCTGAAGGTGGTCTCATTGTTCCAGTGACGACCACAGGGTTTTCACTTTTTACTGTCAGATTGAGCCAATACGCCGTCTCTTCCATTGAAGATGTTCCATGAGTCACAACTATGCCGGAAATATCGGAATCTTCTTCGAACAGGCCGTTTATCTTTTTTGAAAGTTCTAACCATCTTGTCGAACCTAGCCCACCACTGCCGGTCATCCACACATGCTCTGCTTTGACCCTAGCGAACTCATTAACCTCTGGGATACGCGCGAGATTTTGATGTACATCAAGTTTTTGCCCAGCTACACCATACTCAAAAAAAGTTAGTCGTGGAGATCCCCAAGAGGATATAGTGCCACCAGTGCCTAGTACCCAAACTAGAGGTAAATTCTTATTTTTCACGCTTATCCTCCGTTACCTGAACTTTAGCTAACATCTGTGCTTGATCACTTTTGCAAATCAATAGACGTTGAACATTTTTTGTATTTCTTCAGGATCAGTAGTTATTGTTAATGCTAGCTTTAACAGTATTCGCGCTTTTTGGGGACTGAGATTGTCTCCAGCGACAATTCCCTCATTCTCATAAACGCTCGTACGGATAATCCTTCCAGCACCAGCTCTTGTGGTGATGACTACAATTATTCCTTTCTTCCTTGCGTCTAATAGAACGTTGTTTACCTGTTCGCCGACAGCGCCAGGTCCCATGCTACCCACTACAATACCTGGAATCTCAGCATCCACTAATGCACGTGCTTGTAAGTCACTGGCGCCTTCGTATGAGTAAAGGACATCCACCTGTGGAAGGGTGTCCATGTCATTGACATCAAACGGAGTTTGATGGGTGTGCTTTCTTGTTGGGCGCCTGTAAAACATCGGTTTAAGGTCAGAGTCTAGGTATCCCAGAAATCCCAATTCTCGGGTACCGAAGGTTTGTATTCGATAGGAATTTTGTTTTGTTACCTCTCTGGCGGCGTTGATTTCGTCATTTAACATGACGGTTACACCCATGCCTTGGGCCTCTTTTGATCCCGCGAGTATTATCGAACCCAAGAGGTTGTTGTCGGATTCCGTGCCCATTGCTGAAGGTGGTCTCATTGTTCCAGTGACGACCACAGGTTTTTCACTTTTTACTGTCAGATTGAGCCAATACGCAGTCTCTTCGAGAGATGAAGTTCCGTGGGTTACCACTATGCCGGAAATATCTGGGTCTTTTTCGAACAGGTTGTTAATCTTTTTTGTGAGCATCAACCAACCACTGTCCCCAAGACTCCCACTGCCAGCCTGGACGAGATGGTCTGCTTTGACTCGAGCGAATTGTTCCACCTCAGGTATGCGTTTGAGGTTATCGTGAACGTCTAGCCGTTTACCGGGTACTCCGTACTCAAAAAACGTTAAACGCGGCGCCCCCCAAGCTGCGATCGTTCCTCCGGTTCCTAGCACCCAGACTAATGGTAAGTTTTCAGTCATGTCGACACCTCGTGATGAAGGGGATAAGTGAGTCATTTCTATCACAGGATTGATTACATTAAAATAGCCTGAGATTAGACCGATTTAAGCAATCCCTTGGTTAGCTTGCTAGCTTAACCTGTTTTCGCAGATTAATGGATTCGGAATTTTCGACAGATGGAGACCGCTCTAGAATCGGTTTGAGATACTTAGCTGTGTCGGAATTAGGAATCTTAGCTAATTCTTCTGGCGTACCTTCTCCTATAACATATCCCCCTTTGTCACCGGCGCCTGGACCAAGATCGATTATGTGGTCAGCATTTTTTATGAGATCCAGGTGATGCTCAATTAGGATGACAGAATTGCCTGCATCAACTAGGCGATGCAAAACGCCCAGTAAGACTTCACAATCTCTAAAAGACAGCCCTGTCGTGGGCTCGTCCAAAATATACAAGGTTTTGCCGGTCGACCTTTTAGATAGTTCTGAAGAAAGCTTAACCCGTTGAGCCTCTCCACCTGAGAGAGTGGTTGCTGGTTGACCTAATTTGATGTAGCCGAGCCCGACATCACTCATGGTTTGCAGCTTGTTACGAACTTTTGGAAAGTTAGAGAAGAAATTTAAGGCCTCTGAAACGGTCATATCTAGAACGTCCGCTATGTTTTTATCCTTGAATTTAATTTCCAGGGCTTCACGATTGTATCGTTGCCCTTTACATGCTTCGCACGCTACGGTGACGTTCGGTAGGAATTGCATCTCAATTTCAATGTAGCCGTCCCCAGCACAAACCTCACAGCGTCCACCTTTAACGTTAAAAGAGAAACGTCCGGGTTTATAACCTCGTGCCCTTGCTTCTGGCACTAGGGCAAACAACTCTCTTATTGGCGTGAATACCCCAACATAAGTGGCTGGATTGCTACGAGGTGTACGCCCGATAGGAGACTGATTGATGTCAATTACCTTATCTATTAATTCTATCCCGTCTATCTTTTTGACTAATCCTGGTCGTTCCTTCGCCCTGTAGATCGCTTGAGCTAGATTTTTGTATAAAACCTCATTAATTAAAGTGGATTTTCCTGATCCAGACACGCCGGTTATTGCTACGAGTTTCCCAAGCGGTATATCTACATGGATATCTTTAAGATTGTTTTCCATAGCGCCTATAACGGTAAGGCTAGTGCCATTCCCGGGCCTTCTAATTGCCGGCAGGGAAATTTCGCGACGCCCGCTCAAATAGGCACCAGTTACAGATTCATCAGAGGCACAAATGTCATCGAGGGTACCAGTAGCTACTACCCAACCTCCACCTTCGCCGGCGTCTGGTCCCATATCGATGATGTGGTTTGAAGCTCGCATTATTGCTTCGTCATGCTCTACTATTATCACTGTATTCCCAAGGTCACGAAGTCGTTCCAATGTCCCGATTAGCCGTGAATTATCCGATGGGTGCAATCCAATAGATGGCTCGTCACAAACGTAGAGGACTCCCATTAGCCCGGATCCTATCTGAGTAGCTAGTCGAATTCTTTGGGCCTCTCCACCTGAAAGCGTCGAAGCGGTCCTGTCTAGGGTTATATATCCGAGTCCTATATCAACAAGGAACTTTAATCTGGCTTGGATCTCCTTAAGGATTTGTCGTGCTATAGTTTGCTCTTTTTCGGTTAGACGATATTTGTCAGCGTTATTTTCCCTTTCCCCCTCCGCTGATTGCACCCAGTCGAATGTCTGATTAATTGACTGGGCAGTTACATCCATTATGCTTTTGCCTAGTATGGTCACCGCCAAGGATTCAAACTTTAGCCGCTTCCCGTTACAGGTATGACATGGATGACTGGTCATGTACCGCTCTATTTGCCTTCGCATGTAGTCAGACGGTGTTTCTCTGTGACGACGCACTAGGTTTGAGATAATGCCTTCAAATGTTGTTTTCCATTTGTATGTTCGGCCTCTTCGTGTTGTGTGAATGAGCTCTATAGATTTACCACCATTGCCATATAGGATCATGTCTAAAAAGCGCGACTCCAATTCCTTTACCGGGATCGTTGTTGAAAACCCGTTTTCTCGGGCTAGCGATTCTAAGAGGCTCCAGTACAAAGTCGTAATAGAACCTACCCGCCTCCATGGCTGTATCGCTCCTTCGAGTAATGACAGGTCTTTATTAGGCATTACTAGGTCCGGATCTATTTCTAGTCTGAAGCCTAAGCCTGTGCACTTTGGGCAAGCTCCATAAGGCGAATTGAAGCTGAAGGTACGAGGCTCAATTTCACCTAGGCTTATATCGCAATGGACGCAAGCGAAGTGTTCAGAGAATAGCTGTTCTTCACCAGTTTTAGCATCTAATATGCTAACGGTGCCTCCTCCATGATGTAATGCAGTTTCTATTGAATCTGTCAGCCTTCCAGTGTCCATTTCCTTTTCAATTACAAGGCGGTCTACAACTATCTCGATTGTGTGCCATTTGTTCTTGTTCAGATTAAACGAATCAGACAAATCCTGGATCGCTCCATTGAGTCTGATCCTTACAAAGCCTTCTTTACGAGCTTCATCAAAAACTTCTTTGTGCTCACCTTTTTTGTGAATAACTTTAGGTGCCAGCAACATTATTCGCTTGCCGTTTGGGAAGTTCTTAATCACGTCTACAATTTGTTGTGGAGTTTGCTTATCCACCGGTCTGCCACACTTGTAACAATGAGGCCGGCCGATGCGGGCAAACAGTAGACGCAGATAATCGTATATTTCCGTGACTGTTCCTACGGTAGAGCGTGGATTGTGTGACACGCCTTTCTGATCTATAGATATGGCTGGGCTCAATCCCTCTATATATTCCACATCCGGTTTGTCCATACGACCAAGAAACTGTCTTGCGTAAGCTGATAGGGATTCGACGTACCGCCGTTGTCCTTCGGCGTAAATAGTGTCAAATGCAAGCGTTGACTTGCCGGAGCCCGACACCCCTGTTATAGCGACCAGTTTGTTGCGAGGGATTACTACGTCTATGTTCTTAAGGTTGTGCCCCTTCGCGCCTTTAACAACTATATTTTCTGATACCATATTAGACTCCCTCGTCTAACTCTTCGTCTGAGTACATTTCCTGCCACATTAGTTTATCGGAAAGTTCTCTGTCCTCTAGATATAAATTTCTTTATAGAGTTGTAAGGTGAGCGTGAGGTGCCCTAGGTGTTGCCCTACATGTTCTAGCGTATGCAGGACCGCCCATCTTCTAGTGACAAGTCGGCCGCCGTATTCAAAAGATTCATTCAGTTCTTCTTGGGTAATTCTACTTAATACTTGATGAGTTGTTTTCCCGACCTTGATTAGGGTCTGTTGAAGTTGAGAAAATGACGGAATAGACTCCATTGGCCGTTCGGACACTGCAAATTCTGAAGCTCGATCTCGATTAACGTTAATTTTCCCCACTAGTTCGTGTATGTGGTAAGCCTCACTCCCAGCTACGTGGGTTATCAAAACGTGAGCTGAGTTTGTTTCGGCTTGCGGATGTTGTGTAGGTTTCCATATCAGCTCGTCCGGGCTCCTTTGGTGAATCGCTTCCTTGAATTCATTGCGCAAGTATTCAAATCTTTCTATATAAGCTTCGGCTTCAAGATTCATTGTGCCCCCCAGAAGCTAAAGGAATTCACCTAGTCTACTAGCCTGCAACTTTCTTGTCTAAGATTGGCGAAATGCGGGGATTCATTGCAGACCCTTAGATGTGCAACGTATAATGCGTTTGCCCGATACTCAGATGTTAGGGACTTAATTTGGAGGGACAAAATGGATAAGGGTACTTGGCAAGTTAAGGCCGGTCACGCCCAGATGCTTAAGGGCGGGGTGATAATGGATGTTGTTAACGCGGAGCAGGCCAGAATTGCTGAGGCCGCGGGTGCGTGTGCCGTCATGGCGCTCGAAAGAGTGCCGGCAGATATTAGAGCTGCTGGTGGAGTTGCGAGAATGGCAGATCCAGAGCGGATAGTCTCAATAATGGAGGCAGTTACAATCCCGGTGATGGCAAAATGCCGGATTGGGCACTTTGTGGAAGCTCAGGTTCTAGAAGCGTTGAGAGCTGACTATATAGATGAATCCGAGGTTTTAACCCCAGCCGATGAACAAAACCACATATGGAAACATGGATTCACAATCCCGTTTGTATGTGGTGCAAGAGATCTTGGAGAAGCTCTTAGGCGAATAGCTGAAGGAGCAGCAATGATTCGAACCAAAGGTGAGGCGGGTACTGGAAATGTGGTTGAGGCGGTTCGGCATATACGATCAGTGATGAGCGAAATAAGAAAGGTTAAGAATATGAGTGACGACGAGCTTCAAGCCGAAGCTAAAATTTTAGGGGCGTCTTTGGAATTACTGAAAGAAGTTAAGGAATTGGGCCGCCTTCCAGTAGTAAACTTCGCTGCTGGTGGTGTGGCAACGCCCTCGGATGCTGCCTTAATGATGCAACTAGGGTCTGACGGGGTGTTTGTTGGTTCTGGTGTTTTCAAATCAGATGACCCTGAAAATATTGGCAAGGCTATTGTTGAGGCTGTAACCCATTACAATGATCCTAAGATAATCGCTGAGGTTTCCAAGGGTTTGGGAGAGCCGATGGTAGGGATAGAAATGAGTTCTCTGAAAGAGGAGCAGATTCTATCTACCAGAGGTTGGTAGGGGAGTGAAAAAAATAGGCATCCTTGCAGTTCAAGGCGACTTTGCCGAACACATACAATCCTTGAATAAGTTGAAGGTTGAAATTGAGGAAGTTCGACTTCCAGAGCATCTTAATGATTTAGATGGCTTGATTATTCCAGGCGGTGAGAGTACGTCCCAGTCCCGCTTAATGGACATTTATGGATTAAATACCCCGGTAATAGAAAATGTTCGCAATGGCATGCCTGTTTGGGGTACGTGTGCGGGAATGATTTTGCTCGCTGGAAAGCTTGTTGAGCCACACCCTGTTCCCTTGGGTTTAATGGATACCGAAATACAGAGAAATGCATATGGTCGTCAGGTAGACAGCTTTGAGGCAGATGTGTCCGTGCCTTGTTTGAGTGGTGGAAACTTCAGGGCGATATTTATTAGAGCGCCGAAAGTGGTGAGCGTAGGCAGTGGAGTAGAGGCCCTTTCTTGGTCATCAGACGGTGACATCTTCGCAGTTAGGCAAGGTCATATGTTGGCAACATCATTTCATCCTGAACTCACTAATGACCTTAGATTCCACGAGTATTTTGTTGATATGGTTAATAGTAGTTAAGAATGACCAGGCAAGTTTATATAACTCCGTTGATGTAATTCGAGAGTTGTTATGTACTTGTCGAGATTATGCCACTGTAATAATTGCCAAATTATGTTCGTGAAAAAACTATTTGAGGGTGAGTACAATTAATAGAGAAGGATTAAAAACACTTGGTGAAGAAGACTTGGTGAGTTTGCTTAGTGTGATGCCGGATCGCTTACTCGATGCCTTGCAAAATCGCGATGATTTTGGCGATTTATTGGAGATAGTTATGGATGTTGGCCGACCACCGGAAGCAAGGTTTTTGGGTGGAGACATTTTTCTGTCAGAGCAAGAGATTTCTGAAGATGACCTGCGTTATGTCACGGAACGAATTGGGGAATTCGGTCAAGATAATCGAGCTGGTATTGAAAGAACTTTGCATAGAATTTCTGCTATTAGAAACCGAGACGGTAAGGTCATAGGTATAACCTGTCGGGTTGGAAGGGCTGTTTTCGGCACCATTAAGCCAGTTGAGGAGTTGGTCCGCAGCGGCAAAAGCGTTCTGTTGCTCGGTCGCCCGGGAGTTGGCAAAACGACTATGCTAAGGGAGGTGTCTCGTATCTTGGCTGATGATGCTCAGAGGAGAGTAATTGTCGTAGACACTTCGAATGAGATTGCAGGTGACGGCGATATACCTCATAGGGCAATTGGTCATGCCCGCAGGATGCAGGTTCCTACTCCGGCGCTGCAACATGATGTAATGATTGAGGCTGTTGAGAATCATATGCCTGAAGTGATCATAGTCGATGAGATGGGTACCGAACTTGAGACTGCAGCGGCCAGGACTATTGCCGAACGTGGGGTGCAACTTATAGCTACAGCCCATGGGAATACTTTGCAGAATCTCATAATGAATCCTACATTGAGCGATTTAGTAGGCGGTTTAGAGTCAGTTATACTTGGTGATGATGAAGCGAGAAGGCGAAGAACCCAAAAAACTATCCTGGAGAGAAAACGTCCTCCGACGTTTGATTCCGTTGTTGAGATCAAGACTTGGGGTGAAGTAGCAATACACTATGATGTTGCTTCAGTCGTTGACGTTATGTTACGAGACTTACAGCCTCGACCTGAGGTAAGAAAGGCCGATTCATTGGGTAGGGGTGAATTAGAAGAAAGGGCAGTGTTTTTCCTTTCTAATGGAACGAAAGATTCGAAATTCGAGACCAGTCGTAGTAGTTTTCGTAAAAATGTGCCGGATGATCAGGAGACATCTGTTTCGGCAGAGACTATTTTCATTTGCCCTTTTGGGATAAATAGGTCTTTCATTCAGGAGTTAGCAACTCGTGCTGTAGCGACTATAATGCTAACCGACAACATTGAACAAGCAGACGTTTTGTTGACGACTCGAATTCATTACAGGCGCAATGCTAAATTGGTAAAAAGTGCACAAGATTTAGGAGTTCCGATCCACGTCTTAAGAAAGAATACCAAATTACAGATACAGCAGTTTTTGTCAGGATTCGGCAAAGGAAGTAGTAGGAAACTTGCATATAGTAAGCCGGCATCTCTTGAATACGCGATGCAGGAGGCCCAGGACGCTGTTGAAAAAGTCTGGGATGGGGAGCCATATATAGAACTCGAACCACAAAGACCTTTCATACGTCGGCAACAGCATGAGCTTGCAAATAGGTACAACGTCGCCTCTCAGAGCGTAGGAGTCGAACCAGAACGAAGGATCACGGTTTTTAGGCGTTAATTATGGGCTTATTCGTCGTTTTTGAAGGCTTGGATGGTAGTGGAAAATCTACCCAGGCTCGTAGGTTATATGAGGCTTTGAGAAGCGAAGGCGTCTCGGTTGCTTTGTTTCATGAGCCAGGTGGAACGGTGTTGGGGGAAGAGATACGTAGGTTGTTGAAGTCGGAAGCAATTACAGGCATCACACCCCTTTCGGAACTTTTCTTATTTGCTGCTGCAAGGACTCAACTTATCAAAGAGAAATTGGGCCCAGCCATTACGCAAAATCAGGTCGTTGTATGTGACCGATTTACTGCATCTACTGTCGCATATCAGGGCTTTGGTAGGGGAATGTCACTAGAGGTTGTCACCAAAATAAATGATATAGCGACTGACGGTACCATCCCAGATCTGACAATTCTTTTGGATATTTCACCTGAAGATGCTTTCGAAAGGCATAAATCTCGGCATGATTTAAGCAAGATTACTTTTGAGAATGATATTTCTTTGGGCGTTAATCAATACAGCATTCATGACAATAGTGATGAAAGATTTGAAAAAGAACCTTTGTCTTTTCACAGAAAAGTTCATGAGGGGTACGCGCAAATGGCCCAAGCAGACCCTCAAAGATGGTTTGTATTAGATGCGACTCTTACACCAGACGCTTTGACCGCGTGTATCGAAGAAAAAGTAAAAAAACTGATCTGATTTGCTGAGTTAGTTTGATAATGGTTAGCGATAGTTGTTTTGTGAAATGGATAAAATGCAGTTCTTGAATTACCCAAGTTGAATCAATGGGGTACCTGCAGCCACATTTTGGCCTGTGTCAACAAAAACCGCCCTAACGGTTCCTCCATGCGAAATCTTAATACTTTGTTCCATTTTCATGGTCTCCAGTACGCAAACTTCCGCACCAGTGTCCAGTTTGTCCCATACCTCTGCGGTGATTGAAACGACTCGACCAGGCATTGGAGACCTAATGATTTTCTTATCCTCCTGAGTAATTGCAGAAAGGCCTGGAGTCGCATGATTCTGTTTGGGGAGATTTGCATTTTGTGGGGAGTGCTGGATCGGGCCAGCTTGTACTTCTATCGCCATTGTTTCCCCATCCACTACCATCTGAAAAGGGTACTTTTGAGGTTCTTCAAGTTCTACAGTATGCCATGTTCCTTTTACTTTTATACGTATCTGTCGTTTTACCATAGAATCCCTCTATCCGCCCTAGGTGCCATCTGCATGGAACGACCGTAGGCCTTCCAGGCGTTTGATCGCCTTGTTTGTCCGTTCCCAAATAGCGTTCCTAAAGCCACAGCAACAGCGGCAGTTGCTTCCCTTTCCTCCAGGGGGCTAAGTACGCGATTAGTGTCTTCGGATAGTCGACGGAGTATGTGTGTGGAATACTTATTGTCCTTGAACACGTCGTCTTGAAGTACGTCACGTATTACTGGGATATTGTTAACAATCCCTTCGATATGATAGTCATTCAGAGCTTCTATAAGCGTGCTTATAGCTAGTTTTCGTGATTTCGCCCAAACTATAACTTTTGATATCAGAGGATCGTAGTAGGAAGAAATTTCTTGTCCCGAAGATACTCCACTGTCAATTCTTACGTTATTTTTAGTTGGTTCAACTATCTTATTTATTGTGCCAGTAAATGGGATAAAAGTGACTGGGTCTTCTGGGTAGATTCTGGCCTCTATTGAATGTCCTCTAGTTTTGATATCGTCTTGATCCCATGTCAATGGTTTATTAGCTGCGATCTGGATTTGTTGCTCTACTACATCTAGCCCCGTTATCATTTCTGTTACAGGGTGTTCAACTTGCAACCGAGTATTCATTTCAAGGAAATAAAAATCTCCTGATTGATCAAGCATGAATTCAACAGTTCCTGCATTTGTGTAATCTAAGTGACGAACAAGTTTCAGGGCAGCCTGACACATTTTCTTCCTCTGCCGTTTGCTTAGTTTTCTGGCTGGAGCCTCTTCTATAATTTTCTGATTACGCCTTTGTACTGAGCAGTCTCGTTCGAATAGATGGAAGGCGTTGCCGTAATTGTCAGCTAGGACCTGTACTTCGATGTGAGAGGGGTGTTCGAGATATTTTTCTATGTACATTTCCGAATTTCCGAAAGAACTTTCGGCTAATGACCTAGCTCGTTTCAGGTTTTCAGGAAGCTCGTCTTCGTTGTGGATTAGACGAATACCTATACCTCCACCACCAGAACTGGCTTTTAGCATGACTGGGAAGCCAATATTTCTTGCTGTTGACGAGGCATCTTCGTCTGTAACTATTCCGTCAGAGCCGGGAAGTAAAGGCAATCCAGCTTCGGATGCAAGGCGGCGAGCCTGAACTTTGTCTTTCATAAGATTCATGACTCGAGCGGACGGGCCTATGAAGACTATTCCGGCTTTTCCACAAGCATCTGCGAAGTCAGAATTTTCAGAGAGAAAACCATACCCTGGGTGTATTGCCTCTGCTCCAGACCTTTTGGCGGCTCTTATTATGGACTTTATATTTAGATAACTCTCTGATGCGGGCGCTTTGCCTACTCGTATAGCTTCATCAGCGACCTTTACATGAAGTGAGTGTCTGTCAGCGTCTGAATATATGCCTACAGTCTTGATTCCGAGTCGCTCGCACGTCCTCATGATACGGCACGCAATTTCACCTCTGTTAGCTACGAGTATTTTTTTGAAAGATGGCTTTATGGGGTCCAATTCTTTTTTCTTTCTAGCCAATATTGATCACCTTAAGTTGTTGGTACATGCACAGTCCCTTCCAGCTTTGAGACGGACCTGACGAATGCTTTGGAGAGCATCTCTCGATCTAGTGTATACCTTATATAGGCGTCCATCAAAGACCGCAACTCAAATTGTAACGGTTGGGTTATTTTTAACAAAAGAGAATCCTTTAACGTAGACTTAGCGAAGAAACGGAGTACTTTCAGCGCTCCTATAGAGACGGGTCGGAAATTTGTCTGGTGGTTAATACACGCTTTGCAAATGACACCGCCATGACTTGGGTCAAAATAGTGATTTCCTTCAACTATTTTACCCTGACACTCGGTGCATTGATGTAACTCGGGAGAATAACCAGCTTGGATTAACAAGTGCATTTCCATATAATGTAAAATCAGTTGCACATTTGATGATTCTTCCTCAAGCGCGCACAATCCTTTCAGATAAATGGAATACCCGTATGGGTTGGGCGATTCCAGTGGATTTATGGTGTCTACAAGCTCAGTTAAATAAATAGCGCTTGAAAGTCTGGGCAAGTCTGTTTTGATAAAGTAAAACGATTCTCTAGATTCGGCCCCGGTAACGACATCTAAAGTGCGCCCTCGAGAAACAGTTAAATTTGTACAGGTGAGTGGCTCAAGATGCCCAGCTAACTTGCTGTTAGGCTTTCTTAAACCCCGAGCCGCAACTCTTAATTTCCCAGCAGTTTTTGTGAATACTGTGATTATTCTATCCGTTTCTCCTAATGGGTAAGATCGCAGTACTAATCCTTCGGTATTGTAAAGTCTTGGTGTGCTCATCCTAGAATTCCTGCCTGCCTTCGAAGGCACGGGTAAGGGTGATTTGATCAGCGTACTCTAAGTCACCGCCTATTGGCAGCCCCATAGCTAGGCGGGTCACTTTTTCGACTAAATGAGATATTAGCTTGTGTAAATACATAGCCGTAGCTTCGCCTTCTAGGTTGGGGTTTGTTGCAAGTATCACTTCAGTTACGGCTCCCCCTTTGAGTCGTGTAAGCAATTCGCTAATTCGTAATTCATCTGGGCCTATTCCATTGATTGGAGATATGGCACCGTGAAGCACATGATAAAGACCTTTGTAGGCATGAGTTCGCTCAATAGCTAAAACATCAAGCGGTTCTTCTAGGATACATATTCTTGCAACATCTCTTTCGGGATCTAGGCAAATTGGGCAAGGATCTTTTTCGGAAATGTTCTGGCATTGAGAACACAAAATCGTGCGGTCCTTCATCGCCAGAATAGCTTCAGCAAGATTCTCAGACTCAGCTTTCGGCATGCGCACTAGATAGTAAGTTAAGCGTTGAGCGGTTTTGGAGCCAACTCCTGGCAACTTGTGAAATTCTTGTATTAGCCGAGCGACAGGCTCCGCAGTTGGTAAAAAGTCATCGCTATTCATAGTTCGGTACATTAACAGTATTGGTTACTGTAGGTATGCTGATCATATTTCCTGTGTGCATTGTTCTGTTTGAGCTCTTAGGCATAAAAAACGAGTTGATTATATTTCGGTTATTTGGATAATAGCCTTACAATTCTACTAAAGTCCAGGTATGTTAATATTCCCGGTGATTTTACCCAGCCTTTCTGCCATTAATTTCTGCGACTTGTCTAAGCCTTCATTAACGGCTGCGATTATTAGGTCTTCTAGCATCGACAGGTCTTGAGAATCGATTACTGAAGGATCTATTTTTATGGAAAGCAGCTTTTGTTTACCATTTACCTCTGTGGACACAACGCCACCGCCGGATGTCGCTTCTACTGTTTCGTTCTCAAGTTGTAGCTGCGCTTCATTTAAATGTTTTTGCAACTCCTGCGCTTGCTTCAATATGTTTTTATTCATTGTGGTAATTCCTCTCGTTCCTCAACAATGTTCCCTCCCAAGTTTATAGCAGCTTGTACTAGCGCATTGTCCTTAGGTTTTTTTGCATCACCTTCCCTGTTTAACAGATAGCAAGAGACATCCACTGGGAGGTTTGTGCCGGCTATATCACAGATGGTCGAAATTAAGCCGCGTTTGCTTTCAGGGTTGTCAATTTCGTCCATGAAACGTTCCATGTGTGATTTGTGAGAAAATCCTAATCTTAGAGTTTCTCCGTCTAGATCAACTTCCCAACAATCTCTCAATAGAGCACCCATATTAAATCGCCTTGCTTTGATTCTGCTTAGGGCTTTGATGATACGAGGCCATTCTTCTTTCAATGTACTGTCGCGTTCTCTTGGATTACCCTGAGAGGTGCCGGAGTCGGTATTTTTGTAGTTTGTATTTGATGTATTGGCTATTTCGATTGCCAAAGATTCGTTCTTAGGTTCGGGGTTAGGGTTTAATCGCACTGGGGTCTCTACTGTAGATCGTTTCAAAGGGTTACTTACGGAATCAACCTCCAGGTTGTCCGAGGAGTTATTTGTTGACGAATTTTGAATGGAACTCAAGATCGCAAGTTCCAATGGAAGCGTGGACGGCATATCCATTCGAGAGTTTATTTGACCTATCGCACGTAGCGTTACCAGAATCGTTTCCTGTTCAATATTCATAATCATGTGAGACTGTTTTTCAACGATTTCAGATGGTTGCACGACTAGTTCTGAGCCCCCAAATTTTATCAATAGCATATCCCGCAGTTCATCGACCATTTGCCTTTGGAGCTGTACAAGATCCGTGCCCTCAGTCGATAGTTGATTCAAGAGTTTGAAGGAATTTGTGACGTTGCCAGCTAAAATGTGCCCTATCAAATCGCGAACACGTTCATCCGCAGCCAAGCCGAGTAGCATATTTACATCTTGTATGGTAAGGGGGCTCCCAAACGAGGTTATGGCTTGCTCAAGCAAGGTTTCTGCGTCTCTAAGGCTACCGGTGGATTGTCTTGTTATTGCATCGAAGACGGCTTCATCAACACTCACGTTCTCTGCAGCGGCAATTTTTCTTAACCTTTCAACCATTATTTTGGTGGAAATGCGCCTGAAGTCAAACCGTTGGCATCTCGAAATTATGGTATTCGTTAATCTATGTGGTTCGGTGGTGGCAAGTATGAAAATTACATGTGCCGGGGGTTCTTCCAATGTCTTAAGGAGTGCATTAGATGCCTCTCTAGTTAACATATGGGCTTCATCTAGGACATAAACTTTGTATCTGGATTCCAATGCAGCATAGTTTGCCTTATCTCTGATACTTTTGATCTCATCAATCCCGCGATTGCTGGCAGTATCTAATTCTAAAAGATCGATAGCATTACCTTCATTTACAGAAATACATATCGTGCAATTGTTGCAAGGATTGCCCTCCGTTGTATTAACGCAATTAACGGCCTTAGTAAATATCCTGGCTGTACTTGTTTTTCCTGTGCCTCGTGGTCCGCAGAATAGGTATGCGTGAGAAACATTTCCAGTTATTATCGCCTGCCTTATAGCTCGGGATATTGGTTCTTGCCCAACTAAATCGTTGAACGTCTGCGGTCGCCATTTTCTGTAAAAAACGCCTGAAGATGTCAAATTTGTGCCTCCGAATCTTCAATGCCCGAAAGGATTTCTGTTTCCACGCCTTTCATTGCCAGTTCCTCTCCTAGGTCCAAATGGTCAAATCCTATTAAATGTAGAACGCCATGAGCTATAAGTAATGCCATTTCATCTTTCGCAGTTTTCCCTTCCGAGGTTGCCTGCCTTTCACATTGCGGATATGAAATTATTACTTCGCCAACAAAATGGCTATATTCCTTAGGAGTTATGAAGGGACTCGAAAGGACGGATGTTATAGGCTCCTCATTGCCCATATAAATACCTGGATGTTCGGAAGAGAATGCCAAGACATCAGTGGTTTTATCCAAACCCCTATATTTTCTGTTTAAATTGCGAACCACGTCATCTCCGGTTACTAGTAAACTTAATCTATGGCCAATGTCTGTTATCCCGGATGATGCTAATCCCTTGAGTAAAGCCAACTTGGCTACCTTGCATATCCACACGGCGGACAAGGATTCCTGGAACTCAGGACGTATTTGAACATCTATCGGTTGTCCTTTTATGTCGTCACCATGGGCAGATGATAGCACAGGGGGAATGGCTCAGGAAAGAACGCAAACCAATTGCTTCTAAAGGTAAATTCGCCCTGTTAAACAGAATGGGGGCTTGCTGTACATAAGTTATCATGGCGAGGAAATTCCATTCTCCTCTAGGAGCTTTAGAAATTGTTCGTGATTGTATATTCCTTCAACTTTACGAATGAAATCGCTTAGAGATGACGAGGCTTTCCTGAGTTGCATCAGTTGGTTGTTTATTGGGCTAATGGATGTTGGGCTGTCTGAATAGGTACCATGGAAAGCAAAAAATGCTTGGTTGAGTTTTCTAATGGCGTAACCGTTATCAACGAATTTCTGACGCTGTTTTTCTAAATAAGCCTCTGTTTCCTCTATTTGGCCTTTTTCCAAAAGTGCGTCCGCCATGAGCCTAGTTTTTCTCATTTCCTCGTTGAAACAAAACAGTTCCTTTGGGCATTCATTCGTCTCTCCTTGGCCAACAACAGACTTTTGGGGATTTTCTCCGGTCAATTGAGCGTAAATCAGATTGCTTAATTCCTCACCGAATATATTTGCAGTAGTTTCGTTGATAATGTTCATGTTTGAATCTTTGTGGATACTACGACCTAATGGCTGGAAAAATAGATGGCTGTGAAGCCACTCGTGCCCAGCGATGTCTATGGTGGTACGTAGATCATATGTGGCTATCATGTTAGGGAAAGTTGACAGTCCTCCGATGTTCTCTACGATTGCGGACAATTCCTCTTGATCGAGAATCATGGTTTCTAACATTTCACGTGTCGAAGGCGGTAAATTAGGTTTGAGAAATACTGACTCCAAGCGTTCTATCTTGTTTCTGGGGGAGGTGACTAATATCGTAGGCAGTGGTTCAAATACGAAATCTACAGGGGGAAAGAACAATGGTCCCACCATTATCTTCGGGATTTTTTCAGACCTCAGAGTATCTGATATCATCGACTCGAAAGCTTCCTCCGATTTCATCTGTATCTTTCTCACTTCTTGATTCGATTTTGCAAATGTCTCCTCTATAAATTCTAATTTTGTATCCTTTCTTATAGCGGCTTCATTCATTAGAGCATCAAGATTCGCCACTTTCTTTTGGTGGGCCAAGAAATCTGCGATAAATGTGGCCCGATCGTTGATTTGTTCACTGAGCGGGAATAGATTCACTCCAATCTTGTAAATCCATTTCAGTGGAAGGTGAGAAGGTTCCCATGTTGCCAGGTTAAAGTGGTATCGTACCGAAATCTCCTTTAGAGGGGTTGCTTGAAGGGTATCGTGTGGTGAGGCGGCAGAAAAAACGATAACGATAGTTAGTATTGAGTATAAGTTTTTCATCTATAACTCAGGTTAGTGAATCGTTGCTCAAATGTACAACCTTTTCAATTTGAGGCGCCAGATGATTATTGATCAATTAGTGAACTAAAGTCGGCTTGGAAAACAGGACCTTATTGCTATGCGAATTTGATCAGAAAAGGGTTGAAAACGAGCTTTGGTAGTCGCTGATTGCTAAGCTATCGTTCCTTGATTACAATGTGGCGATCTAGGGAGGACTTGCCAAGGGGGGGGTAAACGAGTGCCTGTTGTAGACGTTGGTGATATCCGTAATGTTGCTCTTTTTTCTCATTCTGGCATTCGATCATTATGACGAAGTCCCAGCACATATAACTCAGCGGATTGTTGGAGAAAATGACAAAGAAAAAGTTACTTCAAGTTAAGAATATGTGGTCAATTGGAAATGATGGAGAGGTTTGATGACTAGATTTATTGTAGGAACGGGTAGTCACGTTTACGAGGTAATTCATCCGTTTGGAAAGTTGCCATCCGGCATGACATTTGGGAATACTTCTCATGTCGCAACGGATTCAGAAGGTAAGGTTTACGTTTATCAGAGAAAGGACCCGCCCATCCTAGTGTTTGATGGGGAAGGAAACCTAGTTGATTCTTGGGGCGATGGAGAATTAATGGATGGTCATGGAATCTTTATCACTGAAAGTGACGAAGTGTTTCTCTCTGACAGAGATGCCCATGAAATACTTAAGTACGATACAAAAGGAAACGTTTCCTTGAGATTGGGTGAGAGAGAGAAGCCTGCTTTGGAAGAACCGTTTAACCATCCTGCTGACATCGCCGTGACGGGTGATGGTGAAATCTATATTGCGGATGGGTACGCGAATTCTAGGATACATCGGTTCAAGCCTGATGGCACATATGTTAAATCTTGGGGGTCTTGGGGTGTAGGGCCTGGTCAATTCTCCGTTCCTCATGGAATTTGGGTTCATAAGGATCTGGTATACGTATGTGACCGAGAGAATCATCGCGTGCAAATTTTTGACACGAGCGGTGCCTATATATCTGAATGGGTGGGATTTTTTCATCCGATGGACATATTTATTGATTCAGAGGAAACGGTTTATGTTACTGATCAAGTTCCCGGAATGACCATGCTTAATTTAGACGGACAGATGATTACTCGTATACGTACGGCTGCTAATGCACATGGAGTATGGGTTGATATATATGGCAATATGTACGCTGCAGGTAATGAAGCTTTAGTTACTAAATATAAGAAAATATCATAGGACGATGACCAGATGCTAAGAAAAATTTTGGACCTTTTTGATTCAGGAGACTCTTTTACAGATCCTGTTTGTGGAATGACAGTTTCCCTTGCGAAACCTCATGGTGGAAGCCATGAATATAAGGGTGAGACGTACTATTTCTGTGGGCCTGGGTGTAGAGTTGCTTTCTCTAAAGATCCAGATCCATATTTGTCTGGAGAGAAGAAGATTGAGATGTAGATCATTAATCTACCGTTTTGCTATTGAGCTATTATCCTGCCGCGCAACTGTAATTGGATGACAAACTAAGTAATTAGTAGGGCAGTAGTTAAACAACTATGTTAACTAGCCTACCTGGAACGTAAATAAGTTGTCGGATGTCCTTGTCGCCAACGAATCCTTGAGCGTTAGGACTGTTTAGAGCTGCTTCCTTTGCTTCGTCTTCAGATATACCTACCTGAACCGAAATCTTGTCGCGCACTTTCCCGTTAACCTGAACTATCATGGTTATCATTTTGTCAGCCGCTAAAGCTTCATCCCATTGAGGAAGTAGTTGACTGTGTATGCTGTAAGAATTTCCTAGCCTTTCCCATAATTCTTCGGATATGTGCGGTGCTATTGGAGCCAACAGTACGAGTAGAGTTTCGACAGCCTTTTGCCAAACTGCTGGAACTACATTCTTCTTTAGTGCTATAGTCCCAAGTTTGTTGGTGAATTCCATCATAGCCGCTATAGCGGTATTGAAATGAAAACGATCCAAATCAGTTATAACTTTGCGTATAGTTTTGTGAGTATCTCGCGTGAGGTCTTGGGTAGTTGCTTCATCGACTTTGTCAAATTCGCCAGTATCGATGTGAGCTATGTCCCATACACGGTTTACCCAGCGTGACATTCCTTTGATTCCACTGTCACTCCAATCGCCGCCTTGTTCCCAGGGGCCTAGGAACATTAAGTAAATGCGAACTACATCAGCACCTAGGGATTCTACGAACGGATCTGGTGCGATTACGTTTCCTCGTGATTTGCTCATCTTGTGATGGTCGGCAATAATTGTTCCTTGGTTGAATAATCTCAGGAAAGGTTCTTCGAAGTTCAGCAAACCTAATTCATTCAGTGCCTTGGTAAAAAATCGTGTATAAAGCAGGTGCATAACGGCGTGCTCGGCTCCGCCAGTGTATTGATCCACTGGCCCCCATAGCTTTAATAGCTGTTTGTCAAAAGGACCTTTATCATAGTTTGGGCTGACATATCTGAGCTGATACCAGGAGGAATCAACAAATGTGTCCATAGTGTCAGTTTCACGCTCAGCTTTAGCTCCACAATTTGGGCATATCGTGTTTAGGAATTTTGTATTAGATGCGAGTGGCGATTTTCCCTTAGGCTGAAAATCAGCATCTCGTGGTAGCTCTACTGGTAAGTCTTCCTCTGGAACTGGGACAGTCCCACAAGTGCTACAGTAGATTATAGGAATTGGTGTCCCCCAATATCGTTGTCTTGAGATAAGCCAATCTCTTAGCCGATAAGATATTGTTCGATTGCCGAAGCTGGCATTTTCTACATGCTCAGCAATCAGTCTTATTCCTTCATCGCTAGAAATGCCATCAAATATGCCGGAATTTATTAGTAATCCTGAACCTAGATATGCTTCTGGCAAATCCTCCCCATTCCAGTTTTCAGGAGATATAACCACCTTTATTGGCAGATTCTTTTTGGTCGCAAATTCGAAGTCACGCTGATCGTGTGCTGGTACGCCCATAACAGCCCCTGTGCCATAGCTTAATAGGACGTAATCGGCGGCGAAGACAGGAATCTTGTCGCCATTCAGTTGATTTATCGCATAGCAACCGGTGAACTCGCCTGTTTTTTCTCTGTCAGTTGCCAAACGCTCTATTTCTGACTGTTGACGAGCCAGTTGGATATAGTCGTTGATGGCGAGCTTTTTATCTGGTGTAACTATTTTCTCAATCAGGGGATGTTCAGGAGCCAGAGCCATGAAGGTCACCCCATGAATAGTATCAATTCTGGTAGTAAAAGTATGAAGTTCGGTTTCCTCTACGCCAAGATGAGAAATGTCGAAACTTATATCAACACCTTCGCTTCGGCCTATCCAATTTTCTTGTAAGGTTTTTATCCTCGTAGGCCAGTCAATTAGCTTCGAAAAGTCTAATAACTTGTCTGCAAACTTAGTTATTCTGAAAAACCATTGCTCTAGATTGGTTCGTTCTACCTGAGCATCACATCTTTCGCATTTTCCATCTACCACTTGTTCGTTTGCTAAAACGGTTTGATCATTAGGACACCAGTTAACCGGCGCATTTTCCCGGTAGGCAAGACCATTCTTGAAGAATTGGAGGAATATCCACTGATTCCAGCGATAATATTCAGCATCCATAGTACTTAATACTCTAGTCCAGTCGTAGATTGTGCCCATAGATCGTAATTGGCGTTTCATGTTGGCAATGTTCTGGATGGTCCAGTCGTGCGGGTGTACCTTTTGTCTTATAGCAGCATTTTCTGCAGGCAGTCCGAAAGAGTCGAAACCCATGGGATGAAGGACATTGTAGCCTTGCATTCGTTTGAATCGCGCGTGAGCATCGGACGGAGCCATCGCATACCAGTGACCGATATGTAAATTTCCCGATGGATATGGATACATGGTCATTTCATACCATTTGGAGCGCCCGTTATCATCGTCTACTTTGTAGAGGTGATCACTAGCCCACCTCGCTTGCCACTTCTTATCGATTTCTTGAGGGTTATAGCGCAATTCGGTTTGACGTTTGTTTGTAGCCATTGGAAACTCCTATACGGTTATGCTATTTAGGGTTTCTCATGCTGTCAATCCATAGAGGTCAGGTGAAATAAAATGTGGAGAGTCAGTTATATCGAAGTTGGCGACTTGACTAGTTACTTATTGTCTGGGTAAACGATTAGCGTTTGCGACTGTTATTAACGAATGTTATAGTTGGACGCTGAAGTGGGGCTGTAGCTCAGTTGGGAGAGCGCCTCAATGGCATTGAGGAGGTCAAGGGTTCGACTCCCTTCAGCTCCACCATCTAGCCCACATTAGCTTGATTGAGATTAAGTGATACGAGTTGCGTGAATTTGATAGGGTGTTAACTTAATTCGAAGCTTTTGAACCCTTCAGCATACCCCATCTGGTGCTCCTTGCCGGCATTTTTCTTCCATTCTTTGGATCGTTCGGCTGCTTCAATACCGAGTTGGCTTTTGTGCGCAAGAAGGGACTCTATCGCAATATCTATGCTTGAGCTGACGTCTACCCATTTATCTGGTTTGCCGTGTCCCATTATCAGTACTTCACGTACTTTGTGCGTTTCAAATCCCTCCCCCAATAATTCTGGAAATGTGAGGTGGTCGCGAGCAGCAGGGTATACCGCAGAGAGAGCAGCTTCCCCAGCTGCAAAATGGTCTGGGTGTCCTATATAGCCAGATCCCGTTAAACTTCGAGTGGGGTTAGTAGTTATCAGAATATCTGGCTTGAAGCGTCTGATTTCACGAGATATGTCGCGTCTCAAATCAAGACTAGGTTCCAGATATCCATCAGGGTAGTTCAAGAAAACGACGTCATTCAGACCTAGCAATTTTCCTGCCGCTATTTGTTCGTTGTTGCGCATCTCAGACAGTTCTTGTGGAGTAATAGTCCGATCCGAAGTACCTTTGCTTCCATCTGTGCAAAGTACATAAACAAACTCGATACCTTGTCTGATCCATTTCGCGACAGTTCCGGAGCATCCGAATTCAGCATCGTCAGGGTGTGCCACTACAACCATGCCTCGAGTGTACGTTTCAATCGCTTTATCTTTGACCATTTGATGTAACCTCGCTACTAAGTGTGTTTAAGTCTAGGCTAATCAGATTTTGAGTTGAATTAGCACTCAAGTGAGACTTCACAACGCTAGGATACAGCATTATGCTTCCAAGTTGTTTATCCCAGTAGCACCTTCTGTATTTGTCAAAAAGACCTAGATTTTGCTTCAGGTCCTGTTCGATCTTTTCTAACTCTATTTTGAGTTGTCTTCCCTCTAAGTCTCGAATGAACTGATCAGGGCCTGGACTTATGTTGGTTAAGTTAAAGAGCTGTTCTAGCGTATCGACCCTTGCCTGAAAGGAGTCTATCGGCGTGTCGTCGAAATCGAAGAGGTGTGCCTCGGTTCTCAAATCAGGCTCGCCCTGCCATTCGATCTGCGAAAGTACTATCTATCTCGGTAGGCCATTGCCGTTTTAGGTCGTCTCTTACGTTCACTTTAAGGCTACCAAGTCCACTGATTTCCATTTCTATCACGTCATCATCTTGTATTGCCCCGAGACCTTGGTGGTTTGTACCTGTAGCGATAATGTCGCCAGGATCTAGCGTTGTAATCGAAGAGATCCACGCTATGCAGGCAGCTACATTGTGCGCCATGTCGCTAGTGGAAAGTTCTTGTCTGAGTACGCCGTTAACGGTGAGTTTTATGGGAAGAGCTTGGGGGTCTGCAATTTCATTTTTAGTTACGATGTAGGGTCCGATTGGAGCAAAGGTATCCCAACTTTTATTCCAAAAGAAGTTGCCCCCACTTAACCCGCGTGCAGATACATCAATAAAGTTCATGTAGCCAAAAACGTGATCGAATGCACTTTCGACCGCAATATTGGTTCCTTCTTTTCCGATAACTACTCCCAATTCGGCTTCGTGATGGAATACATTAGCCTCGGACTTGGGCAGAATTATAGTGTCTCCAGGTCCGATTATGGCATTCCGCGATTTTAGAAAGGCATGTATGGGAGGCTTTTCTTTGAGCGCACCGTTCTCCATGTAATTCACGGCCATTGCTACAATTTTCCCTGGTCTTGGTACCGGTGGCCCCAACTTTACGGAGCTCACCGGAACTCTTGAACCAGATAGAGCTATCTCGTCTAATTTAGTGCGAAGCGAATCAAAGTTTTCCATTATGCCGTTCAACAAACCTTGAGCAGTGACGGCATTGATTCCCAGATTGGCTTCAGTAACATCTACGATTGCCGAATCGATGACAATTCCTATTCTTGAATCGTTAAAAGTGGCAAATTTCATGATCTAGCTCCCTGCAGCTTCTCTTGCCGCTTTGTCGGCGCGGGTTTCTCGAGGCCATTCTCTTTTTAGATGGTCGATTACTTTGAAGTGAATTCTACCTAGCCCTTCGACTTCCATCTCGACATTATCGCTATCCTGCAGTGGACCAAGATCTAGGTGATTTGTACCAGTAGCTATAACGTCGCCAGGGTCTAGCGTTGTTATGCTGGATATCCACTCTATACACTCTGGTATCTTGTGTGCCATTGAGCTTGTGGAGAAGGTCTGATTAAGTTTGTTGTTTACCCAGAGCTTCACATTAATATTCTGCGGATCCGAAATCTCATCTTTGGTAACTAGGTATGGACCCATAGGAGCAAAATTACTCCAAGATTTGATAGGGAAGTAGCTGTCATATGGGGGGTTACCCAAGTCCCTTGCCGAGATATCAACCACGTTTAGGTAGCCGAAGACGTATTCGTAAGCCGTACTTCGTCCTACGTTACTGGCGGTCTTTCCTATTACGACTCCTAGTTCAGCTTCATGTTCAAATATGGAAGCTTTCGCAGAAGGGAGGTTCACGGTATCATCGTCTCCGGCGACAGAATTAGGTGATTTCAAGAAGCCGTTAATTGGTGGCATTTTGGAATCTGGACCGCCCTCTAGGTAGTTTATCGCCATGCAAACAATTTTTCCGGGTTTAGGCAATGGAGATTGAAACTTAACCTGGGTTATTGATATAGGATCGCCGTTTGCAGCACTGGATTTTATGGGATCTTCATATAGTTGAAAATTTTCAATGATGTGATTTATTAGATCATTGGGTTTGAGGCTAGATTTATTTGCGACGACTTCAGACACGTCTACTATTTTGTTGCCCTGGACAACTCCTAGCCTGAAGTCGTCGTAAAAAGCCAGTTTCATTTTCCCTCCGTACTACCTAGTTGATGCTAAAATTCTATTTAAATGTCGCCTACGGTTGACCTTATAACAATTGTCTCTTCGCGCCTGGGACCTGTCGAGATTATGTCTACAGGCACTCCTATAAGCTCCTGAATACGGTCGACATATAGCTTGGCTCCTGACGGAAGGTCGTTCACTTTGGTGGTTGAAGCTGTTGAGCCGTCCCATCCGGATAGTTCCTCATATATTGGCTCGCAACTTTCTAAAGTAGATGCACTAGTGGGAAAATCTGTGGTGATTGTACCGTCGCCTAGGCGATAGCCTGTACATATCTTTATAGTAGAAAAACTATCTAGGATATCAAGTCGCGTCAGTACTATTGACGTGTAACCATTTAGTTGAGCACTGTATCTTGCAGCGACAGCATCAAACCACCCGCACCTGCGTGGTCTCCCAGTAGTTGCTCCATATTCTTGAGCACGTTCGCGTATAGCTTCTCCGACGTTATCCAAAAGTTCCGTTACCAATGGCCCTGAACCTACCCGAGTGGAGTAGGCTTTAAAAACGCCTAGAATACCTTTAATGGACTGAGGTGGTATGCCAAGTCCGGTGATGGCTCCTCCTATCGTAGGGGAAGAAGACGTGACGTAAGGGAAAGTACCGTGGTCGATATCAAGCATGGTGCCTTGGGCCCCTTCAAGAATAATCGATTTATTATTCGATAGGGCTTCTAGCAGCAGTTTCTCCGTAGGTGTTATGAAGGGTCTCAGTTTATCTGCCCATTCCCGGCATTGTTGATAGACTTTTTGGAGGTCTATTGGATTGTCGCCGTATACCTTGGTGATGAGCGAATTCTTTAGTTTGATAACATTTTCCAAACGGGGTAAGAATCTACTCTTGTTATCAACTTCTAGCAAATCCCCAACTCGGATACCGGAACGAGCGACTTTATCAACGTAAGCGGGACCGACCCCTCTGCCAGTGGTGCCAATAGCCGTGGAGCCTCTAGCTTCCTCCTCGAGGCGATCCAAAGTCACATGGTACGGCATTATCAGGTGAGCACGATCACTTACTGCCATTCGACCAGTTTCTATTCCCACTTTGGCAAGACCATCTATCTCTTCAATCAGTACGTTTGGGTCAATTACGACGCCATTCCCAATAACGCAAGTGACGTTTGGCCAGAAAATACCAGTTGGGACTAAATGGAACGCAAACTTACCTTTGTCGTTGATAACGGTGTGCCCAGCGTTGTTACCACCAGAATAGCGGACCACGTACTGGCTGTATTGAGCCAGGAAGTCCACCATTTTGCCTTTGCCTTCGTCACCCCACTGACCGCCTATGACGGCATATGCCGGCATGAAATACCTCTAACCAAAAGATAGCCCCGAACTTGTAGTGGGGCTGTGTGATTATAACAGCGAGTTACGTTAGTTGGAAGATAGTCCGGCATAATTTTGAAATGTGGTAGGCTTTCTTCATCTTAACCTACGAAATACGGTGGCACATCCTTGGCCGCCTCCAACACACATCGTAACGATTCCATGTTCTCCGTTTCTAGTTGAAAGCAAATCCATTAACTTTACTGTCATTATTGCTCCCGTTGCCCCGATCGGATGTCCCAAAGATATTCCACTCCCGTTAACGTTGGTTTTGGATAAGTCCAATTCGAGTTCATTGATACAGTGAATGGTTTGAGCAGCGAATGCCTCGTTGATTTCGAAAAGGTCAATGTCTTTGATAGATAAACCTCCACGCTCCAGAGCTTTGTGCACTGCTGGAATTGGTCCGGTTCCCATATAAGCTGGATCTACTCCTACCACTGCACTAGACACACATTCAAGTTGTGGAACTACCCCCAATTGGCGGGCTTTTTGTTCAGACATAACAATTACGGCTGCAGCCCCATCGTTAATTGATGAAGCATTGCCTGCTGTCACCGTTCCATTTTCTTTGAATATTGGTTGTAATTCAGCGAGTTGTTGTATGGTGGTGTCAGCTCTAGGACCTTCATCTCGTTCCACTAGGAAAGCTTCACCATTTTCATCTTCTAGCTTGACAGGCGAAATCTGATTCGCAAATAGGCCTTGTTCCAGTGCTAGAGAAGCACGCTGGTGGCTAAGCAGGGCCAATTTATCCTGATCCGATCTACTCACGTTGTATCTAGTTGCTATGTTTTCAGCCGTAATTCCCATGTGGTAGTAATTTACCGGACAACTCAGCCCTTCAACTAAGGAGTCATCCATTTGTTGCTTACCCATTCTTAACCCACTCCACCTAATGTTCCGGACAACATATGGAGCGAGGCTCATATTTTCAATGCCACCAGCCACTATCACTTCTGATCTTCCGGCCCGTATGGCATCAGAGGCGATGTTTATTGCATCCAATCCAGAGGCACATTGTCTATTTATAGCTATTACCGGAACCTCTTGTGGTATACCGGCTTTTAAAGAAGCGAGGCGTGGGGCATAGCCCGCTTCAGCCGCCTGAAGAACGTTCCCTATAATAACCTCGTCGACGATTTTAGGGGAAACTCTTGAACGTTCCAATGCAGCTTTGATTGCGACTGCACCCAAATCAGAAGCGCTGAAAGATTTGAATGCCCCTCCGAATCTACCGATGGGCGTCCGTGCTCCGGATATGATAACGGGCCGTTGCATTTCGAACTCCTATGTTGGCATTAATGGGCTAATTGATTGCATTGTCCTTGCTTCAATTATAGGTGTCAAACTGGTCGGCAGTGTTCTTTAGCGGCTGTTCTGGCTATGTTATAATCCTGAAGATAAGAGTGAGTTTCGAAAATTAGAGAAAGACACTACACGCGCTATAGCCGATATTGACGTTTTGAATTGATTAATAGGGTCAATAGCGTGAATCTGTTTAAATGGAATCTAAAGCAGTGCTGAGTGGAGAACTCTACTAATATTTGTGAGTCGAAATTATGGCAAACTTTGAAGAGCTCAGAGTATTTTCCGGCAATGCGCACCAGACGTTAGCGCGATCCATATGCGAATATTTGGGCATATCTGTTGGAGAGGCAGACGTGTTCAAGTTTGCCAACGATAACACTTTTGTGCAGTTCAAGGAAAACGTTCGGCAGCGAGACATTTTTTTGGTCCAGCCGTTCTCTTATCCTGTAAACGAGAACATTATGGAACTGCTGATTATGATAGATGCTGCTAAGAGGGCTTCTGCTGGTAGGATTACGGCTGTCATACCCTATTTTGCCTATGGAAGAACCGACAAAAAGGATCAGCCTAGGGTACCAATTACTGCAAGGCTGATAGCCGACCTAATTTCTACCGCGGGTGCTGATAGAGTACTTACGATAGATTTACATGCAGGTCAGATACAAGGATTCTTTGATGTCCCAGTAGATGAACTTACCGCACTTCCCATATTGGCACGGTATATTAAGGATAAAGCGCTTGTTGACCCGGTGGTGGTGGGGGTTGATTTGGGTGCGATAAAGAGGGCAAGAGACCTTGCTCAGCGCTTAGGTGTTCCATTGGCGATCATAGAGAAAAGAAGAGTAGGGAATGAAGATCGGACAGAAACATTAAACGTAATCGGAGATGTTGAGGGCAAAATCGCAATAGCTTTGGATGATGAAATAGATACGGGTGGGTCTTTGTTATCCACAATTGAAACTCTTGAACGACAAGGTGTAACAGAAGTTTATGCTTGCTGCACGCACGGAGTTTTGTCTGGAAGTGCGAAGGAAAAATTGGCTCATAGCACTCTGAAAGAACTTATAATTACAGATACTTTACCCTTAAATAATGGCGCCAAATCAGCAAGAATAACGGTATTGTCAGTGGCTCCACTTTTAGGGGAGGCTATACACCGTATTCACGGAGGGATGTCCGTCGGATCAATGTTCCAATAGGCCTATACATGGCTGAGTTACTGGAATATCTGAAATCTGTCGACGCATAGGTATTTTGAGTATTATAAGTGGTCTACTTAATAGAATAACTGGCTCAAGTGATGATCAGATCAAGCGACTTAAGCAGGTTGTGGATCAAATAAACATACTGGAGCCATCATTCGGGAACCTTCCAGACGCTGATCTTAAGAAAACGTCCATCAGGCTTTCAGATGCGCTTTCAAATGGTAAGACACTTGACGATATCTTGCCGGAGGCTTTCGCTGCCGTTAGAGAAGCATCGAAAAGAACTATTGGCATGAGGCATTACGATGTGCAACTTATGGGCGGTATAGTACTGCATCAGGGTAAGATCGCCGAAATGAAAACAGGAGAAGGGAAGACTCTTGTGGCTACGTTGCCTCTTTACCTCAATGCGATACAAGGAAATGGGGCACATCTGATTACTGTCAACGACTACTTGGCCAGGCGTGATGCTCAGTGGATGGGGCCGATATATCATTCTCTGGGCCTAACTTTGGCAACTCTGCAACACAATGCGTCATTTCTTTATGATCCTGAATTTGATGGAGGCGATACCAACTTTAAGTATCTCCGTCCAGCCACTAGGCAAGAGGCTTATGCTGCTGACATAACCTATGGGACTAACAATGAATTCGGCTTCGACTATTTAAGGGACAATATGGCCGTTGCGATTAAGGATGTTGTCCAGAGGAATCTGAATTTTGCCATCGTTGATGAAGTAGACAATATCCTAATTGATGAAGCTAGAACGCCATTAATTATCAGCGGATCCGCTAGGCAATCTACAAAAATGTATTACACCATGGCCAAGTTGGTGCCTAGATTGATAATCGATGAAGATTACAATTTTGAGGAAAAGGAACGCACTGTGGTTCTTACAGAGGATGGCATGTCCAATCTGGAACGCCTACTGAATGTTGATAACTTATATGACCCTCAGAACTATGTTCTGACGCACTATGTTGAAAATGCACTTAGGGCTAATGTGGCATACCAACGGGACAAAGACTATGTGGTGCAACAAGGAGAGGTGATTATAGTAGATGAGTTTACTGGCCGGCTAATGCCTGGGCGACGCTATGCTGAGGGCTTACATCAGGCGATTGAAGCAAAAGAGAACATCCAAGTGAGGCAAGAAAGCCTAAGTTACGCGACTATAACTTTGCAAAATTACTTCCGAATGCACTCTAAGCTTTCAGGCATGACTGGCACAGCCTCCACTGAGGGAGAGGAATTTTGGAAGATATATAAGCTTGATGTTATTCCAATACCAACCAATAAGGTGATGATTAGAGAGGATCTTCGCGACGCTATTTATAAGAATGAGGACTCCAAGTTTCAGGCAGTGGCTAACAAAATAGACGAGTTGAACAAAGAAAGAAGGCCTGTTTTGGTTGGCACGACTTCAATAGAAGCTTCCGAACGGTTAAGCAATATTCTTAAACGCCGAGGAGTTGTACATCAGATACTTAATGCCAAACAACATGAAAAAGAAGCCTCTATCATTGCTCAGGCAGGTCGCTTGGGTGCTGTTACGGTTGCGACTAACATGGCTGGAAGGGGAACAGATATAGTATTGGGAGGATTTCCAGAGGGTAGAGGCTCGCAAGATTGGGAAGAGGAAAACAGGTCGGTGATTGACCTTGGTGGTTTATATATTATAGGGACGGAACGGCATGAGGCACGGCGTATTGACAATCAACTTCGAGGACGCGCTGGGAGGCAAGGGGATCCTGGCAGTACCAAGTTTTACATATCACTTGAAGATGAATTAATGCGTAGATTTGGAGGAGAGCGCGTAAAAAAAATAATGGAGTGGGCTGGTTTAGAGGATGACGTTCCGGTTGAATCGAGGATGGTATCTAAAGCGATAGAGAGTTCGCAAGTTAAGGTTGAGGCTTTTAATTTTGATGTAAGGAAGCATCTTGTCGACTATGACGATGTTGCTAACGCGCACCGCGACGTTATTTATGCGGATCGGCATAGGGCACTATCGGAAGCTGATCTTAAACATAACATAAAGGACATGATTCACAATGAACTTGACGCGATAATTGGGGCACATACCAATGATCGTGATAACGAAAATTGGTCAATTGACACTATGGAAGCCGAACTGGTGGCGATAATGCCACTCCCTGCTAATATAAACTTAGAAAACATCGAAAATATGCGCCCTTCAGAAATGTTTGATGCATTAAGTGAGCACGCGGATATACTTTACGAAGAGAACGAAGCGAAGATTGGGTCCGTTAATATGAGAACCTTAGAGCGGATTTTGATGTTGAGGGTGATCGATTCTCACTGGATTGAGCATCTCACCAGTATGCAAAATTTGCGTCAAGGCATAGGGCTACAAGCATATGGACAGAGGGATCCATTGGTTATGTATAAGAAAGAAGCACATGTTCAATTTGGCGACCTTCTTGGTCGAATACAGCATGATGTCGTGCATACTATATTTCGCGTTGGTGCTACATCAACAAATGAATTTTCAAGGGGGGGTAGTTCCAGTAGAGGCCCTGTAACATCTACCAAATTCGCTTCAAATTCACTGCTAGATCAAGCGGCCACAAAATCTCCTGTCAACGGAGCTGGTTTATCGCCATCAGGTTTTGGTAAAGTCGGCCGGAATGATACGTGCCCATGTGGAAGCGGCAAGAAATTTAAGAAATGCCATGCCGCACTAGTGTAGTGCTCATAAATGGGGAAGTAATTGATTCCTCGCATTATTTCATTAAGCAGTCTTAAGCTTGCATCTGTAAAAGATTTTTTGAACAATGACAACTGTTATTAACTATGACAAAAGTAAAGTGGCGGAACTTGCAGCTAGCGATGTTGTAAGTGCCTTGAAAGCTGCTATAGATGATGGTGTTCCTTGGCCAAAAGCCCTCCTAGACGCTGTTAGGAAGTGGCCTTTAGCAGAAGAAAAGTTTAAGGGTGTTCACTATAAGTACCTTTTGCTTGGAGAGGCGTTCGATTGGCTTGTCCTTGCGGCTAGACTCTTGGATGATATGAATGATGTGGTTTCGGAAGATGAGAAAGTGTCCTTTTTGTTCGATGGTCATTTCATAGATCAATTTACAAGAGAAGATTTTTATAATCTGATAGGTCCTGAGAAACGAGTATCTCTCTTAAATTACCGTTATGGAGTCACAGTTGAACAGGCTCTGATTTTGTCAATTGAGGATGCGATTAGGAAGGAGCGGCGTTCGCTTAGTCTTCCTGATTCGGATGATTTATCCGACAAGGCGTTTCAGTACATTTATGGCGATACGCAAAGAGGTTTGTTGCGAATCTTTCGGAAGAAAATGGGGCGTACTGATCGCAATTCCATAACGGTTACTGAACTTAAAGAGTTTACATATTGGTTATTCAGCCGCAGAGTTCAATCTTCTGAAAGTGCTAGGATTGCTAGCGACACGAAGAAAGGTTTGGCTAGACTATCTCTTATGCTTGATCGAGCTTGAAATGTGACGTCGCTAGGACATTAGCTAAAGAGTTAACTATCTGTGCTGATTTACCGTTAGCGCCCCAGTTGTTTAAGAATGTCTCTTAACCGGTTCTGTCTTTCAAGTGATGTTTTCAAACGTTCACGTTCACGTTCGACTACTTCAATTGGGGCGCGGGATGTAAAATTATCGTCATTAATTCTCGTATTCAAACTTGCACCTAATTGTTCCGCTGATAGGAGCTCTTCTTCCAGTCGATTTCGTTCGGCATTTAAATCAACGGTATCTGGCATATAAATAAACGCAGTAGCATTTCCTACCACTAGTGAAACTGCCTCACTTTTGTCAAATGCCTGATTGGACTCGACGATATCTAGCACGTTAATGCGGGCTAATTTCCTTATTAACTCAGATTCTTCACTGATAATTGGTTTTGCAGAATCAGTTGTTATTACTGCCCTCAACCTGTGTTGTGGCGCTACTTGTAATTCAGCTCGCAGGTTTCGCACCGCATGGACTATTCCTATTATAGTGTCAACTTCTTGTTCGACCTCCGTTTCTATGAAGCCTTTAATATGGGTTGGATAGGGAGCTATCGAGATCGATTCGGGTTTGAATTCTTCTTCGGGAAGAACACTTATTAATCTTTGCCAAAGGTCCTCGGTCAGGAAGGGCATAAAAGGGTGCAAAAGCCTTAGGGTGCGTTCCAAAACATGACCTAGTACCATAGGCGGCTTTTGATCTCCTTGGCCTATTCTTACCTTAGCCATTTCAATATACCAATCTGCGAACTCGGCCCAAAGAAAGTTGTACAGTTCTCTTTGAGCCTCACCAAATTGAAAATCATTAATGAGTTGATCTACTTTCTCAGTCAATCTGTGATGCCTGCTTAGTATCCATCTGTCTTCACGGTGTGTTAACCCTTGCAAGGTGGCCCATCCAGATAGTGTATTCGCCTGTTTCAGCGAGCCCACCACGAAGCGGCTCACATTCCAAAGTTTGTTGGCGAAATTACGTGCTCCATCTAGTTTGTCATCACTCAGGCGACTATCGTTCCCTGGTGTAGTGCCTGTTGTGAGAGCAAAACGCAAAGCATCTGCCCCGTATGTTTCAATTAACTGGAGAGGGTCTAGCACATTGCCTCGGCTTTTGCTCATTTTAGATCCATGAGCGTCCAATACCAAGCCGTGGAGATATACGGTTTTAAATGGGATGTTGCCAGTATTCTCTAGCCCCAGCATTATCATTCTTGCAACCCAAAAGAATAAAATGTCGTGACCGGTTTCCATGACTGTTGATGGATAAAAGTAACTCAGGTCTTCTGTTTTGTTGGGCCATCCCAAAGTGGAATGAGGCCATAGACCCGAACTAAACCAAGTATCCAGAACGTCAGGATCTTGCTTAATGGAGGCTGATCCACATTTGCTGCAGTGAATCGGAGTTTCTACTTCCACAGTAATTTCTTCACATGTTTCGCAGTACCAAACTGGTATTCGATGGCCCCACCAGATTTGTCGACTAATACACCAGTCTCTTATGTTTTCCATCCAATTGAGGTAAACACGTGTGAAACGTTGTGGGACTATATTTATACTGCCGTCATTTATCGCTTTTATTGCTGGCTTAGCAAGCGGCTTCATTTTTATAAACCACTGCTTACTCACTATTGGTTCCACGACCGAGTCACAGCGGTCACAATGTCCTATGGACATCTTGTGGACCTCAGTTTTGTCTAATAGCCCTTCCTGGTTTAGTCTTTCCATCACAGCCTTGCGCGCTTCTTGCATGTCTAGGCCAGCGTAGGGTCCGGCTTCCTCATTCAGGGTACCATTTTGGTTTAGTATATTTATTATCGATAGGTTATGCCTTTGACCTATTTCGAAGTCTACAGGATCGTGTCCTGGAGTGACTTTAAGGGCTCCCGTTCCAAACCCTATCTCCACCGCTTCATCAGCAATGATAGGGACTACTCTTTGGGTTATAGGCAGTACTACTTTCTCCCCCACAAGAGTTGCGTATTTTGGATTATCTGGATGCACAGCCACCGCGGTATCCCCTAGCATAGTTTCGGGACGGGTTGTAGCTACGGTGATGTGTTGGTTGCTTCCTTGTATCGGATAACGAATGTGGACTAGGTTGCCATTCTCATCTTGGTGTTTTACCTCTAAGTCTGACAGAGCAGTCTCACAACGTGGACACCAGTTAATTATGCGCTCGCCTTGGTAAATTAATCCTTTATGGTACAAATTTACAAAAGTATGTAGGACAGCGTTGCTAGGCTCTGGATCTAGGGTAAATCTTTTCCGGGTCCAGTCACAAGAGGCTCCGAGGCGTTGATGTTGCCGGTCAATTGTGTTGCCATATTCGCTTACCCAGTCCCAGACTTTTTCTGTAAACCTTTCTCTGCCAAGTTCGTGACGAGTTTTGCTTTCATTTCTTAAAAGTGTCCGTTCTACGACCACTTGAGTTGCAATGCCAGCGTGATCGGTTCCGGGTAGCCATAGTGTGGGATCGCCTTTCATTCGGTGCCAGCGAGCCATTGCATCTTGGATTGAAGCCGTTAATGCATGCCCCAAGTGTAGTTGCCCAGTGACGTTGGGTGGGGGCATGATAATCACAAACGGATTCTTTGCCCAATCTATAGTCGGAGTAAAGTAGCCCTTATGCTGCCAAAATTGGTAGAGCTTCTCCTCAACGTGGTGGTCATACGCTTTTGGGAATTCTGTATCGCTATTGTAGGTAGTCATCATTCAATCCACAGTCGCAATTGTACCATTATTCAAGTTTGAATCTAATTTGCAACAACGGAAATATTCTGATAATTGCAATACTAAGTCTTAATAGTCGCTGTTGCCATTAAGGCAGCGCCTACGACGGTTGCATTACCGCCAAGACGACTTTTCACAATTTCTACGTCGGTGTCTAGTGCGTTAGTCGTGTGAACCCTTATCATATCTATTAGTTTTTCTGTGCCTTCTATAACGCCGCCACCTAGTATGATTTTGCTTGGATTGAAAATGTTCACTATAGATTTAACGCCGACTGCCAAGTATTCTGCAGTACATTCCATTAGCTCTGTAGCCAATGGGTCATTTTGTTGGAATGCCTGAGATACAGTTGCGGCGCTTATGTCCTCGATCTTCCCATGAGCTAATTCCAGCATGACGGCACCTATTACTGGGTTCAGCATCACAACTTTCTGGGCTCTGCTTGCTATTCCCCAGCCCCCTGCCATTGATTCTAGGCAGCCTCGATTTCCGCATCTACAAAGTGGTCCGTTAACATCAATTGTGGTGTGCCCTAATTCTCCTGCGTACCCTGACTTACCAGATAGCAGTCTACCCTCAGTTATTATTCCACAACCGATACCAGTACCAACAAATAAACAAACTAGGTCGTTCGTATCTTTACCAACTCCACTATGCCATTCTGAGAAGACTGCTGCGCGCACGTCATTTGTTACGAAGCTAGGGATATTAAAAGCATCTTGTAGGATTTGTTTGAGAGGCACCCCTGTCCATTTTTTGAGATTGGGGGATGTTACTACTATGCCGCTATCCTTTTCGATCAAGCCGGCTGCCCCAACTCCTATAGCTACAGCAGTAGCTCCGGACACGTTTTGAAGGTGTTTTACACTGGTTGAGATGCGGTCTATGAATTGACCAACGGAAAGTTCATAGCCGCTTGGGAAACATGTTGTAGACACGACATCGCCTATGGGAGAAACGAGCCCCGCCATTACTTTGGTGCCACCTATGTCAACGCCCAGAGTGAGAGCTGATTTCATAGTACTCAATGTGGATATACTTGAATCTCGAATAACTAGAAACTGGAGATCGCGCGAGACCTTTTAATGTTTTTCCTATTACAGAGATTACTTACTAAAAAAACAAGAACTTGCGCTTGCGCTTTGTTGCTGGCCTTGGTTTCTTGTCAGCCGAACTACCAAGCGAGGAGATCACAGCTCTAGGGTTTTCTTTAAGTAGAGATGGTAGTAATTCGTATAGTCTTTCAACTTGCTCTGTATCTAAGTCTCTTGTTACGGTTTGTACAGCACCCACACGACGCATAGCCAATGTGCCAGGCAAGTTTTTCATCGCTTCGTCATAGGCTCGAGCTACTTGTTCTGCTTTGTCGGCATCCATTTTAACCCAAGTCTGAAGTCTGCTATTAGTGAATATATGCAGCTTGTCTTCGTCCAGTTCATGTTCTGCTCTGGCCATATCAGTGATTTGTTTGATCCGTTCATCTTCCGATAAGCCGGCGAGCTCATTGTACCTAGTTGTCATTTGTGATTGACGCGCATCTTCTTTTGCTGCAACAAGGCCCACCCATTGTTTGACTTCCTTAGATTCAGCCATAGATGCCTCCTTATTTCCTGCCTGAATTCTCGCAGGCTATCACGCGGATTGTCACCAAATTGACACGATCATATTGTGAGCATTCCTTTCTGTCAACAACTCTTAAATAACAGGCACTGACATTACGTTGCCATAATCTAATATCTCCCCGAACTTTGATTAATTTAGATCGCTCTTCCCAAGTCCACTGACGTGTTCTACAATAACGAAACTCAAGTTTTCGTGTAGACCAGTTTTGATTTTAAGGAGGAGTAAATGGCTAGCATGACCGAGAGGTTCTACGATCTTCATCCTACCTCAAGACGATTGTATGAGGATCGTGCAAAAGGGCTTTTCCCAGATGGGGTAACGCATGAGACTCGTTATCTTGCTCCTTTTCCTATTTACGCGACTCACGCTGAAGGTGCTCGGAAGTGGGACGTCGACGGCAATGAATATGTTGACTACGTCTCCGGGCACGGATCATTATTGCTGGGGCATTCCCATCCGGCAATTGTTAAGGCTGTTAGTGACTACGTTGCTCTTGGTACACACTTTGGCGCCAATACTGAGGTCGAAATAAAATGGGGAGAACTTGTAACTAAGTTGATACCGTCTGCGGAAAAAGTCCGTTTCACCAGTTCGGGCACGGAAGCGACCATGATGGCGATGAGGCTCGCCCGTGCTTACACAGGCAAGAATAAGATCATAAAGTTTTTTGATCACTTCCATGGTTGGCACGATTATGCTGCGGCTAATGGCAATGAATCGGGCCCTGGTATACCCGCAAGTACATGGGAAAGCATGATTGTGCTTCCGGAAGTTAATGATATTAACGCTGTAGAAAGAGCACTTGATGTGGACGATGATATCGCGGCTATAATTTTGGAGCCCACTGGCGCTCACATGGGAGTTTCACCGATAAAGCCTGCATTTCTGGAAGAATTAAGAGCCGTAACAGAACAGCGCAGAGTAGTGTTGCTATTTGACGAAGTAGTTACAGGCTTCCGTTCATCACGAGGGGGAGCACAGGCCAGATTTGGTGTCACTCCTGATCTCACATCGCTAGCTAAGGTATTGGGTGGAGGTCTACCTGGAGGTGCCGTTGCCGGAAAGGCTGAAATATTAGACATGATTCAACGTAGAGGGGATGTGGAGTGGGATTCGAACAGAAGAGTCATTCATGCTGGTACTTTCAATGCCAACCCATTGTCAGCTGCTGCCGGGTCCACTGCGTTGGAGTTGGTTGCTAATACTAACGCTAATGCCCATGCTGAGACTATGGCGACAAGGCTTAAGGCTGGTATTAACAATGTAATGGCTAGGTTGGAAATCCCAGGGTGTGCTTATGGAGTCGCTTCTCTGGTGCACCTGACCATGGGCACTCCAACGGACCCTGAATCTATAAACGATATGCCTCATGCAGAAATAAGGGCAGCGATGACGCCTGAAAAACTTAGTGGTATAAAAATTAGCCTGCTTAATGCGGGAGTTGACCCGATGTGGAAAACCATGATTGTATCGGCTAAGCATCAGGAGGCTGACATCGATTTTACCATCGCAGCCTATGAAGAAGGTTTTTCTAATATGCGAGAAGAAGGGATAGTCTAAATAAGAAACTTCGAAAGATGAGGTTACAAGCCTGAACTGCGTAAATTGCGATTTCGATAATAGTCACAAGGCGGAATATTGTAGCCAATGTGGTGTGGGGTTGTCGGGGGATCTTGATGAAGCAGCTGACCGCTTGGCTAAAACCCTTCTTAATGAGGTAGCTGAGGTACATGCGGTGGAAGATGATCAAGAACCACTTTATACTCTCCCACCTGTCCCACGTTTGGATAGTTTCTATCAATCTTTCCGCCCGAAAAATCTCGGCCTTCTGGTAACTGAAACGCTGAGAATATGCTGGCTCAACTTAGGTCTGTTGTTGAGAGTATCGATAATCGCCCACTTGCCATTTTTCCTGACAGTATTTCTGCCTATTTCTTCTGCTTTTCTCCCATTGGTTTTTTTCGTCGTGATCTTTGGATTCCTGATGGGGCAATTTGCGAATGCCGCCACAACATATATTGTTGCTGCCAGATACCTTGGATACAATTGTACGGCCGTTATGGCTTATCAAGAATCTTTCGGCATGCGGCGTTCCCTTTTGGCGAACACTGTCATATTTTCCACAGCAATGTTGGTGGCCATATTGCTGAGCACCATAGGGATTGGTATTCCGTTAGTAATATTCATTCTGCTCGCCTGGAGTTTTTATGTTCAGGCCGTCATTCTAGAGAAGAAAGGATATATGGAAGCGCTACTAAGAAGTTGGAATTTGGTAAAGCGGGACTTGGTTAGATTGTTGGGTGTTGGGGCAGTGTTTATGTCTATACAAGCCCTTGTGGTATTAATTATTAGCTTCATTAGTCAGTTGGTTTTCCCCGAAGCAACGGCTGTTGGGGGTCTTTTCCAAATACTTGGAGTCGCAATAGTTACGCCGTTCTTTTATGTGGGTACGGCCGTAGTTTATATTGACCTGCGATCAAGATTGGAGAACCTTAATTCAGATATATTGGCTAAAGAGATCGGTTGGATACGTGGTTAAGCAAATGTTTTTATTCGATTGATATAGTCTAGTTTTGAGCCGCCCTACGAGTGGACCCATTATGAGCAATTTACAGCCAAGAATTACAGGATTATTTGTTACTCTAGCGACGTTATTTATTGCGCTTTTAATAACCTCAAACATAATTGCCGTTAAGATAATTGAAGTCGGTGGACGGATCGTACCTGCGGCGATAGTTCTATTTCCTTTAACCTACATAATTGGTGATATCCTTACTGAGGTCTATGGGTATAGATTAGCAAGAAAGGTAATCTGGTTGGGTTTCTTGGGCAACTTTGTTGCAGTGGTTGGATTCTGGTTGGGTGGTTTGTTGCCCGCCGCCGAGTTTTGGGGCAACGATGAGGCTTATCACATCATATTGGGGGCTACCCCCAGATTACTTGTTGCATCTTTGGGTGGATATCTAGTAGGGGAATTCACCAATTCGATTGTACTATCGAAGCTGAAACTGGCTACAGATGGTCGGTGGTTGTGGATGCGCACAATTGGCTCTACGGTAGTTGGTCAAGGGCTGGACTCAATCGTTTTCATATCTGTGGCGTTTGTTGGCACTTTGGCATTTAATAATCTTACAGAATTAATAGTCACTCAGTGGTTGGTTAAAGTTTTCTATGAAATATTGGCTACCCCGTTGACATATCTGACTGTAAGCTACGTGAAGAAGTGGGATGGAATAGACACGTACGATACTGACGTATCTATAAACCCACTTGATTTGAGATAGTCGGAATCTCTAGATTCGAAATTGCTAGCCATTAAATTCCGTAATGGGCTGAGCTAGTATCCACAGGCTTGTCATCGTGTAGGCTATCATTAATACTAGCATCGGGTACTGGCTTCTTAACGCAGACCTACGATCCTTTAGTTGCCTCACCGCGGTTACGTGCGATATGTAAACAGCTATTATGTGGCCCAGAACGATCGCCGCTACCGATACTACCCAGGCAAACTTAGCATTTACTATCGCTATGTTTGGTTTGAATGTTGCAGTCCCGAAAAGGTCCCATCCGTAACCGAATGGATCTGAAACAAGAGTTATCAGGAGTTGTCCCTGTATAAGTAGGTAGGATAGATAATGCGATAGATGATACGCGAGAGCTATTGGAATCAAGGAGAAAACAAACAATTTGGCGAATTTTAATGTGTCGACCGACTCGTTACTAAAGTAAGACATGGCTCTACAAAAAATTAGATATACAGTAAGAAACAAGAGCGGAAAAAGTAAAAGCCCAAAAGTCTCTACTCCAAGCAACCGAGAGCCGCCGAGGAATTCAAAAATGGGTAGCATCGCAAAGGCTATATCAACCCACAAAGGGGTGGCAGTGAATCCGTCGAAAGTAACTGTAGATAAAATCAGTATTACCGTGGCGAATAAAGAAAGAGAAGTATTTTGTCCGTTTAATAGACCTGCCCCAAATGGCCTCAGATTAACCTGCCGGGCTGCTTCAGGCGACCGATTAAAACAGTTGTAACAGTTCACACATCCGTTAACGTTGTATTCACAGTCCGAGACACAAAAAAGGCAAAGTTTATCCGAGTTAACCCTAACTTCTGTAGGTGCGAAACTTCCGAATAAGTCAAAAAATATGGTGAAAATATCCCCATTACTTATCCATTTCTCTTTCCCGAAAATAAACATTCCGATCCAATTGATGAAGGAATAATAAAGTATAAAAATAGAAAGAGTTCTTGGGGTCGCTGAACTCGGGTATACAAGTTCTACCCAAGCGAATAGCAGGAACAGGGAAAAGGCTGGCCAGACGCCCAAGCGGGTCGGGTAGCGGCAATTTAGTGACAATCTATCGTTGTGGGAAATGCGTCTATAAATCCCGTCAGCTATTTCAAATAAAGTTTTGAGTGGGTTAATAAATTTCCAGACGTTGCCTACTAAAGCGGCTACGTAAGTCAGAGCTACCCAAAAGATAATCCATACCATTGTCGGCGCTAGATTCTTAATGGGTCCTTGGTCTCCGATCAACCCAGAGGCGATGGTCAGGATGAAAGCCAATAACGCAAAACCTTTAACTAGAGTGTGAATCACACGATTTTTTAGGAACCAGCCCACTCTTTTGTGATAGATGTCTACCGTAGTATAAGAGCCTGAAGGCTTGCTATTACGGAGGAAATAAGCTATCAGTAGAAATGATAGTCCCACTGCGGCACCGGCGCCAATAAGATATATCGATAGTGGGACTGGTAAATCGTACCGTTCCCCAAAGCCGTGTGCATACGTTGGTTGAATTGCTAAGCTTAGTATTAAAGCAATGGAAAGACCGACTACAACTCTTGGCGTTGCGTTCAATTGTTAATCACCTCATTTGGGAAGTACTTCTAGGAATCCCAGGATGATATCTGCATTTTCGAATTCATGTGACACGCCTTTATCGGCTGTATCATGATTATGCTGATGTTCACCCTGTTTGTGATCTTCACTATCGACATGCATTTCAAAAGCGAATTTGCCTGTGGCGTTGGCCTTGAATTGGATTTCAGAGGTCTGCCCTGTTTTTATTATTGACTCCAAATCGTACCCATGTATATGGAGTGTTCCGTCTTCATCCGTTGTTATGTGCAATGTCACTTGGTCATCTTGAGTTACTCTGAGTTTATTATGTTCTGCTCCAACGGTCCGATTAACAATGGATAAATTAAAGTTTCTAGCGACTGGTTCTCGATTCCCGCTGCACCCTATGACTAATAACGTTAATAGGACGAGAATGCCTGCGAGTGAGGTATTGCATGTTGGTTTTAGGGTCAACGCTGATCTCCTTATAGATAGGCTTTAACGCATAATTATAAGTCGATTATTTTTTAGAGACAATTATTATTGCAGGAAGAATCAGTAATACCCCAACTAATATGGACGCAATAATTTCCCAATTGATTTTTGTGTCTGAAACAGTGACTATGAAACTGCCATCAATCGTTGAGTGATCCAATTTGATTATGGGCTTCAAATTGTAATCACCCGTAGCTGTCACTGGTACGGAAACGTCATAGTGCACTGGCAGTATGGAGGAGATACTTCCATGGGCAATGTATCTCCCTCCGTCGCTTCCCTCTACCTGAATAACAATTTCTTTAGCTTCAATTGGAACATTGTTCTCTAGGACGTGGACTGACAGCGATAGTTGGCCAACAAGATGGCTCGCATCCCTAGAAAAGACAACAATTTGTATGGGCCCTTCTACTTTGCTGAACAATTCTATATTGGTGGCTCCATTCGCCATAACTGGATGTGTTGAGACGAACCAAGCTAAAGAAACAGTAGCGAACAGGGCTAATCCAAGGCTAATCTGCATATTGTGAGTCACTAGACAGATACCATATATGGTTGGTTTTCAAATCGTTTAAGGTGCCCAAAAATGATAAGTCCAAAACCTTTTAGCATAGTTCGCGCGATCTATTGAGGAATGTGTTTTTCATACCAGTCTAATACTCTGTTTAGGTACTCTTCGCGCATTTTAAGGTGTCCGGAGTTTCGAAACCCGTGCGCTCCGCCTGGGAATCTTACAAACTCAACCTTTTTACCTAGCCTCTTAAGGGCTACAAAATATTGTTCGCTTTGACCGATTGGGCAGCGCAGATCAGACTCTCCGTGTAGTAATAGCACTGGAGTTTCTACGTTTGGTGCGTAGGTTATAGGTGATCGCTTTATCAGCTCATCAAATACGACGTCACGGCGCCCACCCCACTGCTTCTCCCCGAAACTTATTCCTATGTCTGAAGTCCCTGACATACTGGAGAGATCTATACAAGGAGCACCTACTATCGCGGCCTTAAATCTGTCAGTATGGCCAACTATCCAACTTGTCATGTACCCTCCGTAACTGTACCCATGCACCCCCATGCGTGACTGATCGACGTATGGCTTTTCGATCATTTCGTCGACGGCTTGCATAAGGTCTAGGTAGTCTTCACCACCCCAATCATTTAGCACGGCCATAGTAAAGTCACTTCCGTAAGTTGATGAGCCTCTCGGATTCACAGCCAGCACGATGTATCCTGCGTTTGCTAAAATCTGATGCAGTGGATTGAAGGCATCTGTAAATACACCGTTAGGCCCACCATGTATTTCTAGAATCATTGGGTACTTTTTTGACTCGTCAAAATCTGGAGGTAGCATTATTCTGGACTGTATTCGGAACCCCGCTCTTTCGAGCTCGAACTTATTCAATTTGCCCAGTGAATGCTCTGACAGGTAGTCGCCGTTGTAATCGACTATCTTTTTGGCTTCTCCACTCGGAATTCTTACCACTTCAATATTACTCGGTGCGTCAGGGGATACTGAAACCACAGCGGCGAGTGAAGCGTCTGAATTCATTGACATTGCGGTCAACTGTGCATTGCCGCCATAGAGTTTGTTCACTGCTCCGCCTGATTCTGATATTGAGCAAATAAAGGTTTCTCCTTGCGAATCTGCAAGAAAATAAATGGTACCGGAAGCTGTCCAATGGATTTTTGTGAATGGCCCCTGGGGTGGAAAGCCAGCTACAGGCTTTATAGAGTCGTCCGTAATCTTTTTGAGATCCTTTCTTGGATTCACAATGTATATCCAGCCTTGATAGCTTGCACTACCATTCTCAATGTCCGAACCTACCACTATCAGACCATTGCCATTTGGCGACCATGCTATTGTGGCTATTGTGTGTAGACCACTTGACGTCATTTCTGGATCTCCGCCGGTAGGCGAAACTACGTAGGCTTGGGAGTAATCAAACAAATCTCTATCATCGGACCTCTCTGAAATGAAAGCTATCTTAGATGCATCTGGTGACCAAGCGGGAGCGTAATTTTCAAAGTCGCCAGAGGTAATTTGATTGCAATCGGTTGTCATGACATCTGTTACAAACAATTGCCTGTGTCCGTCACCACGCCACCCTAATACGTCATGTCTATATTTTATTCTGGTGACAACTTTCACTAGTGGATTTTTCTTTGGATCGTGATCAGATGGCAATCCATCGGGATCAACATTGGAAACTAGTACTACACGATAGTCTATGGGAGACCATGCGAAGTCACTTACTCCACCAACCAGCTTGGTCACTTGTGACGCTTCCCCACCTCTAGTTGGAATTATCCATACTTGATTTTTCCCATCGGAGTCTGCTCGCAAGAAGCCTAAATATCGATCGTCATGGGAGAATAATGGATGAGAGTCCTTCCGGCCATGAGTGAATTGCACTATCGATCCGTCCGCTAGGCTTGCCAGTTCGATTTGAGATTTGTCTTCTAATTCTTGTTCGTCGACCCAAGATTTAGTGAAAGTCAAATACTTACCATCTTTTGACATGTCCGGTGCTGAGACGTTAATGAGTCGATAGACTATGTCTGGATTTATAGGACTACTCATTTCGTCCTCCATTGCTTAGCAAGTTGGTTAGTGAAAAATAGCGAGGCTTCGTGGAGCGTCGGTAGATAATAAAAAACGGCAAATGTTGCGTATTAATTTATTAGAACATCCAATGTCCGCCATCTACACAGAGTGTTTGACCTATCACATAACTCGCATCATCCGATACCAGAAACGCGATGGCTCCAGCGATCTCTTCAGATTCCCCAAAGCGACCTGCCGGTATAGTTAGGAGAGCATCTCTTTGCTGATCCGCAGGTAGTTTTTTCCAAGCTGCGTTGGGCAGGGTGGCGATTGCACCTGGGGCGATAGCATTGACGTTGACACCATGAGGGGCAAGGTCAACAGCTAGTTGGCGGGTCAGGCCTAACAATCCGGCCTTTGCTGCAGCATAAGGTATTACCCTGCTACGACTGTTGCTTCGGCCTGCTCCTGATGAAATGTTGACTATACGACCCCATCCTTTTTTCTTCATATCTTGTGCAAATGTCTTTGCGGTAAGAAAGGATGCTCTCATATTCAAGCTAACTACGGCATCCCAATCCTCCTCTGTTAAATCATCTAAGCCGGGAGGAGCTCCAAGGCTTGCACCCGCAACGTTTACTAATATATCCACAGTTCCGAGAGCCTCGACTGTTTGTTTTGCTGCTTGCTGTACTTGGTTCATTCCAGTGACGTCTACCTGTATGGCAATAGCCTTTTGTCCTGCCGCTTTTATCTCTTCGGCAGTTTCTATAGCTTTGTCGCCTACTATGTCCCAACAGGCGACAGACGCTCCGCGGTTTGCCAATTCCTTAGCGGTTACTTTTCCCATACCCATTGCTGAACCTGTAACTACTGCTACGTGACCATCCAAATTAGTTCCCATTTTGCCCTCCTAAGGCTTATCCATTTAGGAGCGATGTAAATTCGTTGACGTCGCTCAAAGTTTCTAGGCAATCAATTGTTTTTACTACGCTGTCAGCTGTTTGTTGATCCAAGTTGTCTCGTGTTATGAACATAAATTTATCGATAAGTTGTTGGTGAGTTACTGGATTGGCTGCGTCACCTCTTATAGAGGTCGTGGTTTCCCTGATAACTCTCCCATCTTTCAGAACTATCTTTACTTCTGCGCAGGATTGATCATCACGGCTCATGGTCATTTTAGTATCCAAAGTTACGTTTACCTTATTTGATAGTTCAACAATATCTTTGTCAATTCTAGGTGAATCGTAGAAGGCCGTTATATCGGTAGTATGTAGGACAAGTGCTGATGCTACAGCGTAGGGTATATTAAACTTTGCGCTCAACATGTTTGGTGGGTAGGGCCCTATCATGCCCTCAGGTATACCTCCTATAGTTACCACCTCGACTTCCTCTACTTCATCAGGCTTGAAACTTTCCCTTTGGTTTATATCCATAATGGCATCAAGAGTGGGGTGATTATATCTACAACAAGCGTGAAACTTGAAGTAGTTTTGTTGTATACGGTAGATGTCACCCAATCCTAATACAGCTTTATCTGGCTCAAAGGTATCACCAAGGATAGATCCAAAAATGTCAGATGGGGCGTCATGTATACCGGTGAACCCTGCCTCATACATGTGAACTGCCAATATGCCCTGGAATCCAGATCTGCCTGAATAGGCATTTCTGATCGTCGCGCCTTCAAAGCATGGTGTCCAGCTGTTAGCAGGGCTCATTGATGTCGATATATTTATTATGTTTCTCATTTCATTCGCTGAGTAGCCTGATAGCTTTGCTACTGCAACTGCCGCGCCAGGCGTGCCCCAATGACCGTGGGAGTGAACGTTCTTGCGAGGTCTGCTTGCAGTTCCCAGGCGAGACGAGACTTCATATCCTACGATGAGGCTTTCAATAAGTTTTTTCCCGCTCGAGTGCAGCTCTTCTCCTACAGCCAACGCTGCTGGCAACACATGGATGGATGGATGGCCTCCTCCATATCGATTGCCTTCGTCCATTTCTAAACCTACACCCGCAGTGCCGTTTGCGAGTGTTGCCCACATTGGCTCAGCTTTCAAGCCCGCTCCTAGGATCGTTGCGGTTTGTGGTGAAGATCTTGCAGCAGCAAGCTTGGCTAGGGACATGTTTTCGGGGAGACCATACCCGGCCACTATGGCACCAACGGTGTCGAGTACTACCTCTCGGGCGGCGTTTACAGCATCCACACTGAGATCTTCGTAGCTAGTAGTGGCTGCGAAGTCGGAGAGGGTCTCCAGATAATCTGTCATCCTAAGCCTCCTAGTTAACCCTACCACCAACGGGTGGTAATGGGGGACCGGCGCTTATGAATTCCCCGAACCCTGAATTCTGTTCAAGCTTACCTTGATTCAGTACTACTTTGCCTCGCAATAGAGTCATCCACGGGCTTCCTATTTGAGTCCAACCTTCGTATGGAGTGTAGCCAGAGTTACCTATGTGCTCATCTGCTGTTATTGTTTTGGTTACGTTAGGGTCATATATAAGTAAATCAGCATCTGATCCTGGTCTGATAACCCCTTTTCTTGGGTAGATGCCGAAAATACGGGCTGGGTTTTCAGATAGCACTCTTGCCATCCACGTTAATGGTAATCCTCGCTTACCAATGCCTTCACTGTAGACAAGGGGTACTAATGTCTCAATAGATGGAGCGCCAAAAGGAATAGGCGTGCCGTCATCTGCGACATAGATGTTTTCACGTCCCTTTTCCTTCAACTCTTTAGAGCCAGGGGAGTGGTCGCTGCCTACGGCTGATATGTATCCTTCGGCAGCGCCACTCCACAGGGCTTTTTGATTAATGTGGTCTGATGGGCGTAACGGTGGCCCTATTTTTACTAAGGGACCAAGCGTCTCCATAGCTGATTCATCCAGCAAGAGATACTGAGGGCAGGTTTCTGTCCATACCTTTTGTCCTTCACTCTGTGCACGTTTGATCCGCTCGAGCCCGGCTTGTGTACTTAAATGAACAACATAGATAGGGCAGTTGGTCATCTTGCCCAGATTTATAGCCCTGTTAATTGCCTCTTCTTCAACCCAAATGGGACAACTTGCGGGAAAATCCGTGGGTTTGGTAAGCCCAGCGGCGATCCTTTTGTCCTCTAGATAGTCGATCACGTCTCCATTTTCACAGTGCAGCTGCATTATTCCGTTATGTTCGGCTATTATTTCCATTGCCTTAGCTATAAACGAGTCACTGCACATCCGAGTTAAAGATTTCTTATATGTCATGAACAACTTGTAAGAAGTGACCCCCATGCTAAGAGCTTCAGGTAGACTTTCCAATATGTACTCTGGGTTATCCAATATGAAATGGAAGGAATAGTCCAATACGGCTTCTTTATTTAGGCGATCCCTTAGCCGGTTGATTGCTTGGGGCAGCGTCTCTTTGGCGTTTACATCATATCCACCAAAGGGGAGAACAGTCGTAAGTCCAGCTAAAGCAGCCGCCTTAATGCCCAGTTCATAAGGGTCGACATTGTCAAAGTGGCTATGTGCATCTATGGCGCCTGGGAAGACTTGTTTGCCTGTAGCGTCTATATAGTTGTGCGCTTCTGGTAAAGTGTCGTCTGGTCCGACCCCGACAATTTTCTCACCCTTGATAGCCACTCCGCCCTCAAAGGTGTGAGTTGGGGTGACGACAGTACCACCATGAACAACCGTATCTACTTTAGAAACTACCATCATTTCCTCCATACTGACTCGAGTTAGTTTTCAGTCCATTACAGCGCATAGTTAAACTGAAGACTAAATCAGATGGTATCAGATTTTTGCCGGCTTCGTTAAATGTGTCGGGATTTAGCCTGATTATTGGAGATTACTATAAGTTAATAGTTGTTGGGGCAAGGCGCATTTACTTACTTCCCGCTATGGTTTTTGGAAGATGAGATTCTCCATCAAACTTTTTCCAAAGATGGCATGCAACTTCATGGTTATTCCTTATTTCAATTAATGAAGGGTTATTTGAATCACAGCCTTCGAAGGCATTTGGGCATCTTGGGTGGAATCTGCAACCCGAAGGAGGATTCACCGCACTTGGAGGCTCACCGTGAATAGTGGCTCTTTTTCGAAATCGATTTGACGGATCTGGTTGTGGCACCGCTTCAACCAGAGCTCTTGTATAAGGGTGTAGGGGGTTTGAAATAACTTTTTTAGTCGGACCTGTTTCTACAATGTGCCCTGCATACATGACTGCGATTCGATCCGAAAAATGATAAGCAGTCGCGATGTCGTGGGTTATGTATATAAAAGCCGTATTATGTTTTTCCTGAAGTTCTCTCATAAGGTATAGAATTTCTGTTCTACTTGATGCGTCTACCATAGAAACTGGTTCATCGGCAATAATAAGGTCAGGTCCTAACACCAATGCTCTGGCGATTGCGACTCTTTGCCTTTGGCCCCCAGACAACATGTGAGGGAACTTAGGGTAGAAATCATTGCTAGGGCTTAATCTAACCTCTTCAAGTGCGTTTTCGGCGGACAATCGTCGAGTTGTCGCATCTTTTATTTGGTGAATTATCAGGGGCTCTTCGACAATTTGGCCGATAGTCATGTAGGAATCTAGACTCGAGTATGGGTCCTGAAAAATTGCTTGAGTTTTCCTTCTGAAATCAATTAAGTTCTTCTCGCTGGCGCCAGACAATTCCGCGCCATCGAATAGGATGGAACCCGAACTAGATTTGATTAGAAGTAAGCACGCCCGGGCAAGAGTTGTTTTGCCGCTTCCTGATTCTCCAACAATCGCTAGGGATTCCCCTCTACTTAAAGCAATTGATACGTTTTCTAATGCTTGAACACGGACAGAACCAAGAAGTCCCTGTCTCGCTTTAAACTCGACCGACAGATTGAACGTTTCCAGTATATTCATTGTTTAGTCTCAAATAACCAACATTTTACCTGCCCGTGTTTTGGTATGTTAATTAGCGAAGGTTCATCGCTAGTACATTTCTCAAACACGTATGGACACCTAGGGTGAAATCTGCAGCCTTTAGGTGGGTGTAGAAAGCTTGGAGGATCACCAGGTATGAACTGTGGTTCTATATTTTCCTTGATCAGTGGCATGCTGGCTAGGAGCATTTGCGTGTAGGGATGCTGCGGGCTATTTAGGATTGAGGTTGTAGGGCCTGTTTCTACAATGCGCCCTGCATACATAACCGCTAGCTGGTCACAAATATCGCTCGCTAAAGCTATGTCGTGTGTAACGAAAATAATCGAAAGATTTAAATGTTTCTTGAGATCCTTTAACTGATCCATAATTTGTGCTTGGATAGTTACATCCAATGCCGAAGTAGGCTCGTCCAGAATGAGCAGCCTAGGCCGTAGCACAAGCGACATGGCGATAAGTACACGTTGTTTCAGGCCACCGCTTAACTCGTGGGGATAGCGATTGAAAGTTTCGGCAGGGAGACTCACAAGTTCGAAGAGGCGTAAAACTTCAGCCTTCGCCATATTTTTTGGTGTGCCTTGATGAACAATAAGTGGCTCTGTAACCTGATCACCTATTTTGATTACTGGGTTTAGAGATTCTAGTGCAGCTTGGAAAACCATTGATATTTTTTGCCAACGAACAGTGCGGCGGAAAGTATTCTCAGGAGTTTTTAAGATATCTAAACTTTCTAGTTCCATTGCGGTAGCTTCCATTGTCGCGTTATTTGGTAGTACGCGCATTAGTGCAAGTGCCATACTGCTCTTGCCAGCACCAGATTCACCTACTATTCCCAGGCTTTCGCCTGGCGCAACTGATAAAGATACTGCATCCACTGCGGTTAATACTCCATCAGGAGTTTTGTAGTTAACTTTCAGGTCACGTACTTCTAATAACGGTTCAGATATATGTATTGCCACTTTGCTCACTACTTTTCCACTCTCAATTTAGGGTTTATTGCGGGCTCTAATGCGAGTGCTATTAGAACGAATGCCATTGCTGTTATAACTATGAGTACACCCGGAGGCATTATCCACCACCAATACCCGAGATAAACTGCGCCTGTTCTAAATCCGCTTTCAAGTATTTGTCCCCAAGTGGGAATAGACGGATCCCCTAAACCTAAGAAACTCAATCCTGCTTCCGCCAGGATTGCTGCGGGGGTGAAAAATATCATTTGAGCCAATACGAAAGGTGCTATCTGAAACAGGATGTGTCTAAACATGATTCGTGAATTGGAAGCGCCGAGAGCTTTTGTTGATTCCACCAATTGCCCTGTCCTAATCTGCAGAACCATACTCCTGACTACAATTGTCAGTCCTGGCCAACCAAAAAGTATCATTATTATTACGACAATCCATAGTTTTTGCCCGAGGATAAATATTAGAAATATTAGTATCGGTAGCAGTGGCACATTGCTCCATATGTCTGAGAACCTTTGAATTATAATGTCAGTTTTGTTCCCTTTGAATCCACTTATTATGCCTAAGGTTGACCCGATAACTGTTGCGAAAACCGACGTTGTCAATCCGATTATCAAGGCAATTGGGAATCCGAATAGTAAGCCGAGCGCAAGATCGCGACCAGCAGAGTCTGTTCCCATAAACCCGAACGAATTGCCTCCCAAGACTAGTTTTAAACTTCCAACAGAATCACTGGGATGATTCATATAGGAAAGTATTTGGAAATCGTACTGTCCGTTAAGCGGAACGAACTCTAGGTTTCCTTGGTGGCTTGGTTGACCAAAAACGACTTGTTCAACCAAGCCAGACAGGGCTTCAGGATTAGTTTTAACGTCGAATTCCGCCTCCAAGAAACTGACCAGTGAAATTAGTGTCTCGGTTTCACTTGTAAGAAACACACGAAGTGGTGTCTCCTCAAATCGTTTGTAAGGGCTACTCTCACCTGGTCTGGCCCCCCTTAATACTTGTTGGTAGAGAACGATTTCTCTTCCATCTGGGCGAACTACATTTAGTTCTAGCAAAGGAGGGCGGTTATGAAATGTGACATCCGTGAATGAGAGTGTTGTGAAGGTGGGTGACTTGCCACTGTTGTATTCATAATGGAATGAGTAATTTTGCACGAGGTTAGCTTGGGTTTCTTGGGGGCTGACTTCGAACACTTTGTGCGCAATTGAATTATTGCCCATGAATAATCCCACCCAAAATGGAGGTACTGATTTAGGATTATCGGCCCATGCTGCAGGATTATTCCATCTCTTGGAGCCAAAATCCATAGGGAAAAGAAATACTACAGTGACAGATATAATGACTATACCAAGCAGCAGCGCAACACCAGCTTTTCCTGATCCGCTCCTTAGCATTATAGTTAAGATATCTTTTGTATCCATAGCTAGCTATACCTGATTCGTGGGTCGAGAATTAAATAAAGTACTTCCAAAACGAAACGTGCAGTCACATATAGCAATGCGAATATGAATGTGAGAGCTACAATAACGGCTTCGTCAGCAGCCAAAATGGCGTCGTAGTAGAGGCGCCCCATTCCGGGCCAGTTAAAAACGGTTTCAGTAAGTATCGCACCGCCCAACGATGCAGCCAGTCCCAGTACTAGATTAGTAACGATGGGTGGAGCAGCTACTCTCAGAATATATTTGAGAGTCACCGTTCTTTCGGGTAGCCCTTTCGCTCGAGCCACGGTAACGAAGAATTCCTGTGATGTATTAAGTACCATAGTCCGTACCGTATAGATCCAAGCTCCGAGTGAAACTAAGACCAAAGTTATGATTGGGAGGATTGCATGGTAAATTAGGTCTATTAATCGTAGAAGGCCTTGTTCAGGTGGAGGGGTACTGTGTATACCTCCCGCTGGTAGAATCCTTAGCTGAAATGCGAAAATGAGGATAAATAAAATACCTGTCCACCACGCTGGAAGGGCGTATGAAATTGCAGACATATACGAGACAATGCGGTCAAACTTGCTCCCTACTTTTGTAGCAAGTTTGACGCCGATGGCTAGACCTGCCACAGCCGTAATAATTGAGGCGGAAGTAATAAGTACCATGGTATATGGTAGTCGCTCGAGTACTATGGTTGTAACCTTCGGGCTTCCGTCAAAACTTCTCAAAGTACGCGCTTCGCCAAGGTCTAGAACCATGAGTCGCCATAACATATCAGGCAGTCTTTGATGCCACTTTTTGTCTAGTCCATAGAGCTTCTCTCGTTCCTCACGTTGAGTATTAAGTACCTGCTCTAATTCGTCTGGGTTACGAATGGTTTGAGCGAGGCCTTCTCGGATGCCACGCATTTCCTCATTCACTATGGCGCCCAATATGCGATCAGAGAATCCGGTCGCGCCCAAAGTGACCACTAGCATCAATAGCACTACTATTAAAACTCCGAAGAGGGAAAGGGCTCTCCCGACTAGTGTGACGCCTAGGGACATAATGCCTTAGGTTTAGTTAACTTTTCATTGATATAAGAGGTGGCCCGGAACATGAGAATCCCCCACGTTTCTTAGAGGATGTTGAGGTCGCTGTGCTTTCAGCTTTTGAAAGCACAGCCGTTTTTGCGGGTGCCGTTTCTGTAGAAGACGCTTTTATGTTAACTCGACGTTCTGCAAGTGACGAAACCTTGTCGCTTGAACCTACCAAGAATAGATGGTACATCCCATTGACCATTTTGCCAGTTATCTCTGAAGGAATTGTTAGGCTATATGCATTATCCGCCTTATTAGTTATGCCTTTGGCTAAGATACTACCATTTGATGGATCTATTAGAAGGTATCGTACATCGATTACTCCAGGGCCATCCATTGTCAGATTTATAGTAGATGGCGATCCAATTAAGATGTTGGAGGACTCAACTCTCGAAAACCTAATTTGTGGGGGCGATCCCTTGTACCAATCTCCCGGTTTGAAAGGATAAGTTGGGTCGCGAAAAGCGACAATCTCGGCAAATTGAGACGGTGGATCATATCGGGTCAGCTTGAATGGTCCGTTGCTGATAACAGCCATTTCAAACTTGTCTATCCAGTCTAAAGCAGCCTGATATCGGTCGACAGCGTCTTGATTGGAGACTGAAACGCCTGCACTTTCGAAGGTATCTTTCGGATAATTATTAGTATCTCGCAGTTTGATCAATGCACGTCGTAATAGGCGGACATCGTTATTCATTACCAAGTTTAACCAAGGAACGCTGAATCTTTGGGCTGCAGTATCAGTATAAGCGGCCCTCCTATCCTCGAAAACTAACTTATCCATTGCGGCCATGATTTCCCAAGGCATACTGACGCTGGCCATGTTTGCGTATTCTGCTATGTAATCATTTGCAAAGTGCCAGTAGTCTACGTAAACCTCCAACTTATTTGGGTCAATTACTCTGATACCTCTTACGGTATCTAAGAACGGTTTACTTGTTACAGCTAACGCAAATTCCACCTTAGATTTATCTTCATCTAGCACTCGGTCAAATGCCTGTCCCACTGTGTAAAGAACATCCGCCATTGTTATAGGTTGATTGTGATGCCACTTGGATTGAAAAAACAGTGAATAATCAAAGGTGACTTTGCTGGTAGCTTTTACTCCATCTCCAATTGATATGAATTGATCGTTCTTTGCATCCCATAACTGAGCATTGGCTGGTACGTTCATTTTGTCTTTAGGCCCAAATGTATCCACTTTGTACGAGGCGCGGAAAGGGATGGGAAGTCCTGTGAAAGGATCCCTCCACAATGGTGGATCGTGAAGATTGTTCCAGATGTCGGTGCTGTACAAGTCCCCAAAGCCGCCAATTGGATTCCAGGTTGTCCGTTCCGTCCAAACCCATAGGTTACCTACTGTCAGAGTGTCCTTTCCTGGGACGTGAGCTTCCCGTAAAGTCCAAATAGATTTTGGTCCTGCCGATATATCTTGGGTAACACCTCGCAAGTCTTTTGAAGTTGGCAGGCTGTTTACAATTGTAGCTAGCCATATCCTGACTGATTCTTCCAGAGCTACTGTGGTAATGTCTTCGTAGATTCTGTTGCGCTCGTTTATGTTTTGGAAGTCGCCTCGGAACAACTTTTTCCCTAGTTCATCCAATACGGGGTTTTCGTATTGCCAAAAACCTATTTCCTGCCAACCTGGCATGTTACCGAGCCAAGGGGCGTTCATGCTGTTTGCTGTGCCATAATCAAACCGTTCGGCTGCTCCTCTGCCCCATCCCTCTGTGTATAGATGCCATTGGAATAATTTTGGATCCGTTCCATAAACTGAAAGTATCGCTGGAGCGAAATTCAGATAGGTTGGTGCAACAGTGAATCCCAGCTTGTCTAATTCGGCCCTGATCAGATCGCCAACTTCACGACGCTCATCCTCAACTCGGATAATGAATTTCACTTGTACAGGCTTTCCATTGTAGTGCCACTTATCTTTTTCCAATGTTGCGCCAGAGCTAACCATAGCTTCTTGAACGAGATCTTTGGCAAATTCGGGATCGTATCTTATGTCAAGAGTTTTGAGTTTGGAATAAACGGTTAAGTAGTCATAATCAAAAGGACCGACATGTGCGACCATCGATTTAGCCAGTCCTTTATATATTTCGTTTGATATGAATTTCCGGTCGATTGCATATTGGAGAGCTTGCCGTACCTCTTTTATAGAAAAAGGATTAATTTCTCCATCAGGAGCCGGGGCTGGGTTCAATACGAGAGAAATTGATGTAGCCGGGGCTTCATACATAGTGATATTGTCGGCATTTTTTAGTTGTCTGGCAGCCTCAGTCTTCAGGCTAAAAATATAGAAGTCCATATCGCCATTAGCCAGAGATTGACTGGCTAGGTCGACATGGAATGATTGAAAGTGAATTCGCTCTGATGCCGGACCACGTTGGCTGTGTGGCGGCGTGAAGTCATCACTCGGCTGTGCAAGTACGCCTGGCCCGATTTCTAGTCCGATCACCAGCACTAGGAGTAGAAATCCAAATCTAAATCTATGACTCATATGCATTCCGTTTGATAAATGCCTCTTAGGTTGAAGCGGTTCTATTCCTTCTGATTAGCATGGTTAGCAACACACCACCGGCAATTATTGGAATTGCTGACGCCGCCAGAAGTAACTTGAGTAATGTAGATGGTGAATTGTCTCCTACAGCCTCTTCCCCAGATTGAATCTGAGATATAGATTCTCTTAGATGTTTTATCTCTTCAGCGAGGCTTTCTGACCCAGTGCCGTCACCATTTAAGAACTGGAGGCTAGCGGTTAGTTTGTCGATTTTTTCGGTGGTCTTTTGAAGGTTGTCGAAGCCGAAATCCATAAAGAAAGAAGACGAAGCAATGTTTCCAGACTCCTCAATAGCCCGAACAGTGTGGGCTCCTTCTCCGGAAATTGGCATAAATATCTGCGCTGAGAACCTTCCATCGGGGTTTGTCCGAGTGGTAGAAATTATTACCCCGGCAACTTCTAGAAACACGTTACGTTCAGGTTGGAAATTGAAGCCTTGTATGACAACATCTTTACCACCAGCACCAGATGGAGGGGAGATGAATATCGATGGAGCTGGCATAAGTTTTTTTCGTGCGAACCCAATTTTTTGATTTAATCCGCCGAATTCACCTAGGCGACTGTCAGCCCAGGCCATGTAGACATCATCTTTTGTGGATGCAATAGCAAAATAGTCTCCTAGGAAACGGCCGCCAGGGAAAGCCCTGTTTGGATTTGAAGGAAAGTCAGTTACTCGACTGTTTATTCCCCAAGTCTTTCCGCGGTCGTCGGAGGTAGCATAGTAGATGTGGTAACTTACGTTTTTCGGATCGTCTCTGAAATCCCCCCACATGGCGTGTAGGTGACCATTGGGATCAATGGTGATTTCCGGGAAGAACTGAAACGCACTTCCTTGATCATCATTTATAATTTTCCGTCGACTCCAGCTATTACCCTTGTCATTAGAGTTCACGAAGTAAACATCTCCGTCATCATTCGGGTCATCTGAAGGCATAGCTACCCACAGTACGTAGACATCGTCATTGTCACCTATTGCCAGTTTAGGAAAAGCTGAAGCCCATGAACGGAAGGGATGGTCTCTAGACCTAAATCCTGGCTCCAGAAAACCACTTGCCCGGCGAGGTTGCTGGAAAGATCTCCCACCATTGTCTGATCTTGTCACGTAGATTTCTCCAAGTCCCTCGAACGAGTCGTCATTTGTAGAGTCAACCCAAGATACGTAAACTGTTCCATCGCCCGCCACGTCCACGTCTGGGCCTTGGACAATTTGGCGGTTGCTCGTAGCTTGACCTGCTTCGGCTTGAGCCGGAGGCGCATTTATGGAATCTGGTTGATCCGTATCAATAGGATTGAAAAGGATATTGAAGACAGCTCTTGGACTGACCTCAATGGGGGCAGTCCAAGTAACGCCACCATCTGCAGAACTGACTAACTCTATTACAGTCTCTAATTTGCTTGAGGCAATAAATGGCAGCTCATCCATCCAAAGGACGGAGGCGGTTTCCATGAAATTGGTATAGACCACATAGATTACGTCTTTTGAAGGATCCGTAGGGCTAGGTCCAACCGCCATCCAAGGTTTATCCAGAAATCCAACCTGTATCTCCCCTCGGACTCTTCCGTCGCTACTAGGTAAAACCTTAGATGAGAACTTAGCCCTTGATGAGACGGTAGGTTCAATCCATGACAGACCACCATCTTCGGATCGAGCTATCGATATTGAAGATATCATCGCAGAGCCAACCAAGGGCCCGATAGTAAACTCCTCTATGTCCAAAGAGATAGAGGCGAGATAAGCAGTGCCTTCTTGATTGAACGCTACTATTGGATCACCAGCAGACCCCAAGTCTGTCTTAGGATATTTTGCTCTGGCTGGACCTTCCCATGTTGCTCCTCCGTCTATGGTGGAGTAGGTAGTCATGTTCGGAAAATTGTAGTCGATCATGCCGACAATAATGTGCTCGGGGTCGTTAGGGTCTATAGCAATGCTTGGTTCGGTTTGAAATGGGGCCTGGGAGAAATCACTTGGTATTAAGATGTTGCGGCTGAACTTCGCTGATGGATCGCGATACGGAACAAGTGCGGCACCGCCGCCTGCCTGTTGCGAAGGGGATCCTGAAACGGCCGTATTAGGTGCAACAATGCTACCTTTGGAATCAAAGTTCATAACAGGATCTTGCCCAGTGGTGATTAACCAGTTTCGCCCTGAGAGGCGGTCGCGGATGGTGCTAGAAGGAGCCACTAGCTCCCCAGGCTTCAGTTTAGTTATGTCTTTGGTTGCGTCATCAGCGGTAGCTACTAGAGGTATTAGTGTTATACCTAATGTAAAGATGAAAGCCAAGGTTATTTTGATTTTCAAGCTTTATACTCCGTTAGCGTTTTATTTTCAGCAAGACCTATGCATGGAATCTCTTAAAGCTATGAAAATGGCCCTACGTTCCGATGTTATTATAAGGTATATGAGTTGGAATGTGAGCATAGTTGTGCTTGGAGCCCATATTTACCATTACGACTTTGTCTCGAATATATATGAAAATGGAGTGTTGAGAAAGAAGAATGATTGGTGATTTAGCTATTGTTCTTGGGTTGGGATCTTGATCAAAGGCGTTAGATTTACTTTTCTTGTTGTGTCTATTGTCGCATTGATTTCATGCACAACGACCTCTGAAGCTGACTTGAGTGACCAGCTTTCTCCCACTATAGAGCCTACCAACACTGTTGTGCCGGATCCTACTGCTACTCGAGCGCCGGATCCTACAAAAACACCTGTAGTTACTGTATCCCCTACGCCATTGCCGACTGTAATTGCCAGTCCTACATCCGAGATTGAGACACCGAAGATACCTGAGTCATTCCTCACTTTTACGGAATCAACCTTTGGTTTCCAACTGCGATACCCGCGCTTTTGGAATGTGTCTACCCAAGTTAACCCTCCACTTATGGCCATTATGGGAGATCCACACGATGAGAATGCGCCTATATTGCAAGTGAGATTAGGTTACAATTCAGAAATAGTAACGGCGGATGCCGCGGTAGATCAGATGCTCCCTCAATTGTTTAGTCGCTCTGGCTTTCGTACTATCGATGAGTCGTTTATTAGTCTTGGTGACGGTTCAAAAGGATTTCATACTACATACCAGTGGCGGGGTGAAAACGGGGAAGAACAGGGCATACTTTTCGCAGCTATAAGAGGATCGAAAAACCTGATTATTCTTGTCGAGTCATCCAAGGAAAAGATTCAGGCTCATCAGGATGAACTTTTTACTGTAATTTCCAGCGCTTCTTTTGTTGATCCTCAACCTTTTGGCATTCCTCGGGAACAAGCATTAACACTATATTTTGATGACGGACCGTTGCTACTTGATCCGGCAGTGGCCCAAGAGACACAAACGATAAGATATATCACCCAAATATTCTCAGGGTTGACATCGTTCAACGAGGACTCACTATTGACCCTGGAACTTGCTAGAAGTTGGGATGTTTCCGCAGATGGTATGGTTTACACTTTCACATTGCGTGATGATGCAAGATTCCATGATGGTAGGAAAGTGACGTCTGGGGACGTCAAATTTTCATGGGAGCGGGCAGTAAGCTTGGATTCTGTTTCGGCGACCGCTCGAACGTATTTGGGCGATATAGTTGGGATAGAGCAGTTTATAGACGGCAGTTCCACGGACATTAGTGGAGTTCAAGTTGTGGATGAAGCCACCCTTCAGGTCACTATAGATGCGCCGAAGGCCTATTTCCTATCAAAATTGACACATTCGTCAACTTTTGTTGTAGACGAGAACCAGGTGACAGCTGTAGAGGCGAACAGTGTTCCTTGGTGGTCAACCCCTAACGGAACAGGCCCGTTCAAGCTGACAAAGTGGGAACCCGGGCGGGTCATGGTGCTCCAGGCTAACGAAAATTTTTATCGCAATCCCCCAGTAATTCCGTACATCGTTTATAAGCTGTTTGGTGGCGTCCCACGTTTGATGTATGAGAATGGTGAAATAGATGTGGCTAGTATTTATGCCGACGAATTGTCGATAGTGAAAGGTGTCAATTACCAATTCGCTGATGAGTTACGGCAATCGTCTGAGTTCAGCGTTCACTACGTGGGATTTAGATCAGACAGGGCCCCGTTTGATGATCCATTGGTTCGTAAAGCCTTTCTAATCGCCTTAGACAGAAAAACTCTGGTGGAAGATAGAATAGGTGATTCGGGGGAACTAGCTCAAGGGTTCTTGCCTCCCGGCCATCCAAGTTACAATGCCAAGATTCCTAAAATACCATTTGATTCCGAAGAGGCAAAGCGTCTTCTGTCTCAATCAAGTTATGGAACGGATGGGCTGCCGAATCTGATTTATTCGGCACAGGGAGCAACTAGGCCTTCAGCGATAGTGTCTAGTCTGATTGAAATGTGGCGGACAAATTTGGGAGCTAACGTTGAGATTCAACTGGCAGACTCTGACCTATATTTTTACGTGTTAGACCTGTTAGATGACAACCTTTTTACGTATGGATGGGTCGCGGACTACTTGGACCCTCACAACTTCCTTGATGTGCTTTTCCACTCCAAATCAAAAAATAATATAGGCGGTTATAAGAACGATAAGTTAGATAAATTGCTTGAGGATGCGAGAACTGAGCAGGATCCCTCGGTCCGATTAAGTCTGTATCGCAAAGCAGAAATGCTTATTGTCGAAGACGCAGCTGCCATACCTCTCTACCATGGAAGCAACCACGTCTTAGTAAAACCCTACGTTAAGAATCTGATACTCACTCCCTTTGGCATGTTGAATTTCAGGTCTACTCTCCTCAACAGTAACAAGTAATGTGATCTGATGGTGATAAATATACATCGGAGGCATGTCTTTCACTGTTCTAGCTTAATCTAGAGAAAGCGGACTCCTCTTTGGTCATTATCTCTATCAAGGCTGATTTGCCACGTCTGTTAGCTTCGAGTGCGGTTTCAATGCCTCTCTGGATATCGTCAGGCTTTTCTATTCTTTCACTTTCTAGACCCATGGATTCTGCGAATTTCATGTAGTTTCCGCCTAGCAAATGTGTGCCAAATTGCTCACTCGCGTTCGGCATTCTATCTCGATATCCACCCATTACACCGTTATTCAGAACAATAGTAATTATAGGTGCTTCTGCGCGCACTGAAGTTTCAAAATCGAGCCCAGCCATACCTATAGCAGCGTCTCCTACAACATGGACAACCGTTTTATCTGGGGCAGCCAATTTCGCGCCTATAGATATACCTAGGGAGTATCCGAGCTGCGTAGAGTTGCCCCATCCTATGTAACCGTTAGGGTGGGTGGCATTGTAAAAAGGGATTAATTGGTCACGGGGATTTCCTGAATCATGAGTCATTATTGTCGTGGCTTTGTCGAGTACATGATCCAATTCGAATATCACCCTGTATGGATTTATAGGTATCTCATTAGAGGTTAATAGAGGTTTCCATTCCTCAAGCCATCTTTTTTTCTGAATAGCGACTTCATTTTCAACGTTATTAGCGAAGTACTCATCTCTAGATGCAATTTGGCTTTTTGCCTCATTGATTAATTGTCTGAGGATTAGCTTGGGATTGCCAAGCACAGCATGGTGCAAGGCGTATTCGTTGTTGAGGTCCCTTTCGTCATCTGTACACTGGATCAAAACTTTTCCAGCAGGTATACGACAGGACATTAGTGAAGTATGGAACGTGGAACCCAGTCCAAGTATTAAGTCTGCCTCATGCAAGAAGTGATCGACCATTCCTGTGACAGTTGCCCCTCCATTGCCGATTGAAAGAGGGTGATTTTCCGGAAAGGCACTTTTGCCAGGCGTTATTGTCATAACGGGTATCTGAAGAAGTTCTGCAAATTCTTGCAATTCGTCCCATGCTTCGGCTTGTATTACTCCTTGACCCACATGAAGCAAAGGTTTCTTTGCTGAAAGTAGCGTTTTTACTGCGTCCTTTATATCTTGGGGGTCTCCTGCGCTTTTCTGCCCAAGTATGGGGCTGTATTCGAACTCCTTGTCGCTTATTTCCTCTGAATAAACGTCGGTCGGTATTTCTAATAAGACAGGACCGATTTTTCCTGTTCTCAGGTTTCGAAACGCATAGCGTAACATTTCGGGTATCCTTGGAGCCATGTTAAGTTCGGCACTCCATTTGGTGACATTTCTGTAGTTTATTGCAGCGGGAAAAGATGGATGGACGTTTGTCATATGTCTTTCGGTTCCGCTGGGTAAAACGAGAATAGGGATAGAGTCGGCGTAGGCGTGGGCGACACCACCGAAAGCATTTTCTATTCCCGGCCCGTATTGTGTGGCTATAACTCCAATACGACCTCGGCCAGCGATTCTCGTATACCCATCTGCCATATTGACAGCGCCTCGTTCAGTGCGGGCGAGAATGGGTTTGATCCCGACTTTGGCTGCCTCGTCAATCAGCGGGTTAGACGGAAAGCAGAAGAGGTATTCAACAGATTCCATTTTCAGAATTTTCGCAATGGCCGTAACACCTTTCATGAACACCTCGATATTCGCTAGTTGTCGAAAGATTATATAAAGGCTTCAGTTGAGTCAATCACGGTTGACTGCTTGCGTCTGTTCGTACAGAATTGTGACACGTTTTAATAAGGGAGAAGCTTGTGCGAATCGCTATAGGTATGGACCACTGGGGATTCATTTGGAAAGAGGAAATTGTGTCTTTCCTTGAACAACAAGGACATGATCTGGTGGATAAAGGTGCATACCAGCATGATCCACATGACGATTATCCTGACTTTGTCGTATCCGTTGCACGAGCTGTTGCATCTGGTGAAGTCAGCCGGGGTATCGTTGTTTGCGGAAGTGGTGTTGGGGCTTCAATTGCAGCCAACAAGGTTCCAGGCGTCAGATCTGCTATGTGTCACGACTCATACTCGGCACATCAAGGCGTGGAACACGATGACATGAACGTTTTGGCGATAGGCTCTAGGATAGTAGGGATTGAACTGGCAAAAGAACTGGTAGAAGCTTTCCTCTCTGCCAACTACACTGCTGAGGCCCGCCATCAGCGCAGGCTCGATAAAGTAAAGGCGATAGAGACAGAAGGGTTCAAGCCAGCCTAACTTCGGTTTTTTAGAATTTCAACCACTCTGTGAAGTATGTTTTGGGCCACGGAGTATTTGCTCATTCTGGGTAGGTCTTCGATAAAGCCACAGCTTCCTATGATAGTCACCTTGTTGGTGTCTGATCCGAACACCCCATTGCTTGAAGATACGTCGTTAGCTACTAACAGGTCGGCGCCTTTCGAATCTAGTTTGATTCTAGCGTTTTTTAAAAGATCCTCAGTTTCGGCTGCGAAACCTACTTTGACTTTAGCTCCGTTTGCTTCAGCCAGTATGTCTGGATTCGTTTCGAGTTCTAGGTACGGACTGTTGCTTGACCCTTTCTTAATCTTGTGGGGTGATTTTAATCTGGCTTTATAGTCACTGACTGCAGCAGCCATAATTAAGGCGTCTGCATTTTTTGAAGCTTTTATAACTGCTTTGTACATGTCTTCGGTATTTTCGACATGTATCACTTCGATCGCAGAAGGGTCGGAAAGCTGAGTCGCTGCTGTTATTAGTACGGTATTTGCACCGTTGTCTCGGGCTGCCTCCGCTATTGCGTAACCCATTTTTCCTGATGAACGGTTTGTTAGAATTCTGACTGGGTCTATTGATTCGATAGTCCCTCCCGCCGTGACCACGATTTTCCTACCAGCTAACTGGCTATTTTTCCCGAGTTCGGCAGACAAATGGCCGATGAGTTCCTTGACCTCTATCATGCGACCAGTTCCTGTGAGTCCAGATGCGAGCCGCCCAGTAATCGGGCCCACTATCGTTGCACCACGTTTCTTCAGCTTGAGGACGTTCTCTTGCACTATCGCGGCTTCAAACATATTGGCATCCATAGCGGGTGCCAAAACCAATGGAGCCGAGGTTGCTATAACGGTTAGTGATATAGGATCATCTGCGAGTCCAGATGCTAGTTTACCTATCATGTTGGCCGTTGTGGGGGCTATTACAACTAGGTCAGCCCTTTGAGCCAAAGCAACATGTGCCATAGCAATTTCCGATTCCGGATCGTAAAGATTAGTTATCACTGGTCTGTGGGCGATACTTTTAAATGTAAGTGGATTTATAAATTTCTGGGCCGCTTCAGTCAGGATCACGTCCACATTTGCCCCAAGTTGAACGAGTTTGCTACATAGGTCAGCAGCTTTGTAACAAGCTATGCTCCCCGTAACACCGAGGACTATATTTTTGTTTTCAAATGGCGACTTCACTGTAATTCCCCTTTTTGGATTCCAGAGCTGTTCAGTCCATAGATTATTCTCAGTCCGATAAGTGTAAGGTCCAAATTCACAAAGTCAAAAACGTCAGATTCTTCAGCTATGAGGGGTGATTGGCCGCCAGTGCCTATCACTTTTACAACATTGCTGTTTAGCTCAGCCTTAAATCGCTTGACCATGCCTTCAATGAGATCCACGTTTCCTAGGATCAATCCTGCCTGTAATGCATGGGTGGTATTTTTCCCGATCACTGTACGCGGAGCCGCTAGTTCGACTCGACGCAACTGTGATGTGTTTGAGAACAAAGCTTCTGCTGAAAGTCTCAATCCCGGTGCTATAGCCCCGCCGAGGTATTCAGCCTTATCAGAAACGGCATCCAGAACTGTCGCGGTACCACAGTCAACGATAATGCATGGTCCGCCATAGAGTTGAAATGCACTTGCTGCATCTACTATTCGATCGGCACCGACATCTCGAGGATTATCGTATAGTATCTTGATTCCCGTACGTACCCCGGCACCTACAACCAGAGGTTCATTATTGAAGTAGCGGTTACAAAGCTCAGTGAAAACTTGAGTTAGAGGTGGGACTACACTACATATCGCTACTGCATCAATTTGCTTAGTGGCTATACCTTCGAGTGAGAGAAGGTTTATCACGTTTAGTCCGTATTCATCAGCCATTCTTTGCGGTGTAGTCGAAAGCCTCCAAGTTGCCACAAGATCGGCTTCTTGGAACACTCCAAGCGTGATGTTCGTGTTGCCTATGTCTATTGTCAATAACATATCGGTCGCCGCAAATGTCGCCGCCGTTTCATACCATTATAGCAAAGACTAACGTCTGCTGTGAGAATTGCTAGTTAGTGGGCTATATTCAAGAGTGGGAATAAAGCAACGACCCGAGCGACTGATGCTTGGTTTAGATCCGGCCAATCGGCCCCTCGGTTGCCCGACTAGAACCGTCTAGTCGGTGCCTCTCATCATGCAACCACTCAGGTCGATTGCATCCTATCACTACCTTCAAATATGCTGTCGACTCTTTTCCGCGGGAATTTTCAAAAGAATTTTACTTATTGCTAATCTTCCCCCATTTTAGGGTGGAAGTGAACGCGCTAAGGGCTATCGCAATCGCACCTGCTAGGAAAAACGCATAGCTCAAATTGGTCGAATCAGCGAGTAATCCTGCGAGATACGGTGAGACAGCAGAAAATATGACACCAGAACTAAAAACTAATGAAATGGTAGTTGCCGGCATATTGCTTTGAGCTTGATCTATACCAGCAGCTAGAAGAATGGACATTAGTGAATATGAGACAGACCCCATTAAAAGAACCGTCACTATTAGAAGAAGAGGTACAGAACCAGCGAATGGTATTGCTATCGTGAGCAAACCCAATATGGCAAGAGATGGAACTAACACTGATTTTCTTGAATATTTGTCAGACAAATATCCCAGGAATGGTTGAGCTCCGATTCCTACCACTTGGGATCCAGATACGAAAGCTGCTGTAATAAGTATTGGAAACCCTAGATCATTCTTCAGATAGATGGGTAAGAATGTCATAATTATTCCCTGAGACGAGCTAAACCCGGCTGTCACTATTAAAGTGGTAATTAGCCCACGTATGCGAAGCATTTGCCATAAGGATCTTAAATATCCCATAAATGACAAATCAAACTGATTATTCCCCTGCAGATTCTTCAGTGTGATCCATGTTATTACTCCCATCATGAAAGCGGGAATTACTCCAATCTGCAGAACCGTACGCCATAGGAAGACCGTTAATAGAGTGCCGACAAGAAAAGGTCCTAATGCCTCACCAATACTGCCTCCGGTACCATGCAGTGATATCGCAAATCCGCGCCTTTGTGGAAAACGCTCAGCAAGGGCGGCAATAGCGGGTGGGTGCCAAAAAGATATCGCTATACCGGCAATTGTAGTGTTGATCAAGAGTAATGTATAAGAGTTGCCCCAGCCTATGAAGAAATGAAAAATTCCTACCAGAATAATTGACACCGATAGCATTTCCTTCCATCTATTGTTGAATCTATCGGCCATATAGCCTGCAGACAGATTGCCCAGACCACTACCCGCATTCCTAATTGTGGATATCATTCCAACACCCGCATGGCTTAACCCGAAGTGAATTTGTATCTCTGTGAGTATTATGAAAAAGCCAGCCACGAAAAGGTGCTTTACTGCGTGACCAAGAACCAGTACGGAAGTAAGTATTTTTTCAGTTGGCCCGATATTTTCGACAGGTGCGTTATTTGATTTCATACGATTCCTTTATAGATTTAATTTGCAAAGGGATCTCATTTAGTAGATCGGAGGCTAATAAGCCAGAATCGCCAATGCGGAGGCCGATTTGCTCGCCCGATAAACCATGAAGATAAGCGCCACAGGTAGCAGCGTCAAGAGAGGATAGCCCTTGTGCAAGAAGCCCACCTATTAGGCCAGTAAGAACATCGCCTGTGCCAGCGGACGCTAAGAGGGGATTAGCAAAGGGATTTATACGAGCATGTTCTTTATCAGGAGTTACTATTGACAGCGCACCCTTCAGAAGCACTACCTTTTCCCAGTAACCAGCACTTTCTTTTGCGATTCCTAAGCGATCCTTTTGAACTTCGTCCACGGAAGTTCCAAGCAATCGGGCCATTTCACGTGGGTGAGGTGTAAGAATCGTGTGCGAATTGAGGTGTTTGTGCCAGCCGTCAAATTTGGCTAGAAAATTTAGGGCGTCGGCATCTATTACTATGGGTAAATCGGGAAGGTTTTGATTTTGTAGGAGAAGACGGCTGAGGAATTCACCGGTTTTATTATGCTGACCCAGACCACACCCAATGACCATCGCGTCATATTCCGGCAACTTTTCAATTACCTTATCAACATCTTCGTCGTCGATCTCTCCGGTATTTGTGCTTGAGAGTGGTATGAAGGTCACCTCCGATAATTTAGAAGCTACTATTGGATACACATTCTCGCTAGTAGCGAGAGTGACCAGGCCGACTCCAGAACGATATGCAGCGCTGCAGGCTAAAATACTGGCGCCAACATAGCTCATTGATCCGGCCACGACTAAAAGGCGACCAAAAGTACCTTTATGGGCATGCTTGGCTCGTTTTGGAAGGAGTGAAGCAACCAACTCGGGTGTTATTAATTCCAAAGTAATATCGTTTGCAAGTCCTTTTGGCACTCCAATATCTACCGTAGAAAGTTCCCCAGTTGCAACTAACCCTGGCATTGTGAAGTGACCCAATTTAGGATTCGATAAGGCGACAGTTTGGTCCGCTCCGGCGCAAGAGGGGTCGACCTGACCGCTATCGGAATCGACGCCTGTTGGGAGATCTACAGCCAGTACCTGAATCCTATTGTCGTTTCGTGCTTTTGAAATTTCTGCAAGGATCTCTTGTAATTGACCTTTAATTGGTCTGCTTCTCCCGGTTCCCAGGATGGCATCAATAACTAAATGTGAATTCCGAATGACTTTTTTTAGAGCTGCCAGGTTAGGGTCGCTGGATGCATAAATTACACTGATGTCAAGTTTTTTTAAGGAGTCCATTTTCTGGTCAGGAATTTTTCTGCCTAGGCAGACATAGACGGTTACGTTAGTGCCCGTGCTCTTAAGATGAGAAGCCGCAACAAGTCCGTCTCCTCCGTTGTTTCCGGAACCAACTAATATTAATACGGGCGACTTTTTTGGCTCTGATAAGATCGTTATTGCTTTGTAGGCTATCTCACGTCCAGCGTTCTCCATCAATTGTTCTTTGGAAACCCCAGACGCCTCTGACATGTTCTCCAAGTCGGACATTTGTTTGGAGGTTACTATTTTCATAGGGGATTCTTTGAATCAATAGATACTGAGGCCACCGCATACTTTCTGGAGTGAGATATGCTCAAGGCTATATGAATGACAGCAGTTTTTACCGCCACCATTGCAGCGCGACCGTGGAGTTCTACTTTAGGGCGATCTCCGCGTTGACGGGTCACTTCGACGTCTCTCCAGCCTACTCCACGAACTCCAGTGCCAAGCGCTTTCATGACAGCTTCTTTAGCTGCAAAACGTGCTGCGAGTTGTGGAAAGCGACCTCTGCAGTAATCGAGTTCCTTTTTAGTGTAAATACGGTTAAGAAACCGTGCACCCCAACGGTCTATCACGGAAGCTATGCGGTCTATCTCAATTATGTCTATACCTACGGTGTTCACAGATCAATTATATTATTTATCGTTACAAAATATCACTACCAAACGGATCGTGAATTTCCAGCGGGATCTATTGGGGCGAATGAAAGTGGTTTTCATGTACTTCACTATGGTTTAACAAGTCGTATTAGGTTAACCTATGAATGAAATATGTAGATGTTGAATTGAGAGGGCCTAGTGGCAGCTTCCATAATTAACGGTAAAGGGATTGCCCAAGAAATTAGAAGTGAAGTCAAAGCAGAAATCGAGATTCTCAAAGAATCGCGCGGATTAACCCCGGGATTAGCAGTGGTCTTGATTGGCAATGATCCCGCATCAGCAATATATGTTAAGAATAAAGAGGTCGCCTGCGAAGAAGTTGGCATAAGTACACGCACCTTTCATCTGCCTACCGATGTCAGTGAAGAGCAGGTAGTTGAACTGATAACTTCTTTAAATAAAAGTGGCTTATATCATGGGATATTGACGCAACTCCCTTTTCCTCCTCACATAAATGACTCGAATGTAATCGATCATCTGGATCCTGCGAAGGACGTTGATGGACTCCATCCCTACAACTTTGGGTTACTGGCTGCAGGTACTCCCAGGTTTATAGCCGCGACTCCATATGGCGTGCAGCAGATGCTTATTAGAACTGGCAACGATCCAGCAGGTAAACATGTGGTTGTGTGTGGACGTAGCAATATTGTTGGCAAGCCTTTAAGCATGCTCTTTTCGCAGAAACAGGCTGGGAGTAATGCCACGGTTACTCTATGCCATAGCAATACGAAAGACCTCGGATATTTCACTAAACAGGCTGATATATTGGTCGTTGCGATAGGTAGCCCGGAGGTAATCAACGCCGATATGGTCAAAGAGGGGGCCGTGGTTATAGATGTGGGCATTAATCGAATAGATGATGATAATAGGAAGCGAGGCTATAGACTTGTGGGCGATGTTGCATTTTCGGATGTGTCTGAAGTGGCTAGCGCGATCACTCCCGTCCCTGGTGGGGTTGGCCCTATGACCATAGCTATGCTTCTTGTTAATACCGTTGCTGCAGCGAAATCTAGCATCGATTGAAATATGAATTTCTTCCACGGTTAAACGGGGTTCTCAGTTGCTGTTTGAAGATGAGATGGGTATAGGTGTCGGAATAGAGGATCCGTTAGCGTGATGGACATGAGGTTGATTTGCACACCAAAGACTTTGATTACTCGCTTCCCAAAGGGCTGATTGCACAAACACCTTTGGAATCTCGAGATGACTCACGTTTGTTAATACTTGACCGCAGCAATGGTGTGATAAGGCATTCACGTTTCAGGGCAGTCTCGTCTCTGTTAAGACCAGGTGATTTACTAGTATTTAACGATAGCCGTGTAATCAGGGCTAGGCTTAATGGTGGACTCGCAGACTCGAAAAGAGATGTAGAACTTCTCCTGTTACGTAGCCATGAACCAAGTCGTTGGTGGTGTATTGGAAAACCAAGCCGGAAAATTGTCGATGGGGCCCGCATAATTTTCGAAGGGGGATTGGAAGGTATAGTTGTAGAAGCTGCAGATCATGGTATGCGATTGATAGAATTCAACGACGAAAAATTGATAGAAATTGTTGGCAAGATTCCTTTGCCTCCATACATTCATGAAACTTTGAACGAAGTGGAGCGTTACCAGACCGTCTATGCTAAGAACTTGGGTAGTGTGGCTGCTCCGACTGCTGGTCTCCATTTCACAACACAATTATTGGAAGATCTTCAAGTCGTTGGAATTAACATGGCATTCGTAACATTGCATGTTGGGCTAGATACGTTCAGGCCTGTGGATGAACACGATCCACGAAATCACAAAATACACAGTGAATATTGGGAGATAAGTGAGGAAACAGCAAAAGCGATAAATCGGGCAATTAGAGAGGGGCGACGGATTGTAGCAGTAGGCACTACGACTGTTAGAACGCTAGAGCAGGTCTCTCGTCTAATGGATGCTGAGGGTAGTGACGGGGTGGCAGCTGGATCTGGTTGGGCTGATATATTTATCATGCCAGGTCACACTTTTCGCTTAGTTGATGCGATGATCACAAACTTTCATTTGCCTCGTTCTACCTTGCTCATGCTAGTTTCAGCGTTTGCCGGTGGTGACCAGATAACTAAGGCATATGATGAAGCCATAAGATTAAAATACCGTTTCTACAGTTTTGGTGATGCCATGTTAATTTTTTGATACGCTCCAATGGGCGAATCTGTTGCAGTAATCAAAGCCAACTGGAACTATGCTCATCAGTTGTGGATGGAACGGTTATTAACTTTTGAGCAAGTAGCGTTTAGGAAATTTAGCTACGATGGAGTACAAGGTATCGACCATGTTTGCTACACGTACTCTGGCTACATGTGAGCACAGTTGATAAACAGACATGCGATCAAAGCCGTACTCTTCTGAAAGCCAAGTTATCAGGTCGTAGAATGCTATTCGAGCTGCGTCTTCCATAGGCCTGGCACTTCCAATCGACATTAAGTATTCGTCATTCTCAACACGTGGGGTAGGTGTTGCCCTGCCCTTAATTACTTCTACACTGAAAGTCCCTGTAGTTGGTATCTCGATTGCTGAGCCACACACCTCTGCATCCCCTTGGGCTGCATGCCCGTCCCCCAGATATAGTAGGGCGCCGGGGTGATGTACAGGTAGGTAAACTGTGTTGCCAGGGCAGATGTCCGCAGCATCCATGTTTCCACCGTGGAACCCTGGCGATAGTGTGGATATTGCCTCCATTAGGGGTGCAGTCCCGATAGTTCCATAAAAAGGCTCTATTGGTATCGGTGATATGTCTAGATTTTCATCGTAGATTACTCCATCGGGAGTAATTGGGTGGATGAGTATGCGGGTTTCCAATGGTTCATTAAGGACACGAGTCCAGACCGTTCCGCATACCCCTCCGAAATTTGGAGCAATAATGCTTGCTCCAAAATCTCGCGGGATAGATATGTCTTTTATATGGACTACAAGTGTGTCTCCAGCCTCTGCTCCTTCGACGAAGATTGGCCCCGTACATGGATTAACGAACGGCATCTGAATTACGTCTTCTAGCCTGACATTTGCAGACACTATGCGATCTCCGTAGGCATCTTTCGTGCTTACCTGAAATGTTTCACCAGGGCTCACGCGGGCAATGGGGTCCTGATAGGGGCCCATGACATATGCAAGTTTTTCTATTGATGGAGGCTTAATGTGCAGCATCAATTTCCCCTTATTAGTTTGAGCAATAGAGATATATATCTGATTTGCTAGCTTATGTAAACCAGTGGCGTAGACTATTTGTCGATAACTTGGAGTAGAAATCCCGGGCTAATTTTTGCTAGTGGGGTTCTCCGTTCTTTACTCAGAATTACGTGAGTTTTGGTCTTTTGAGTATATGGATAACAACAGGCCGAGGAAACTTTGGACTATTGTCCCTTGAGTAGATTGTCTACGTACCATAACGGATGTTGGTAGCACTACGTTGTGCCCCTCTTGAATCCGTATTGTCTTTAGCGTTCCGATTTCCAACTCTCTTCTAAGCGAGTTTCGCGGTAAGAATGATATCCCTAGGCCTCGTTCAATCATTCGCTTGGTAGCATCAATACTGTCCAAGTCCATTTGAACGTTGGGTACTATGCCAGCTTCGCGTACTACTCTGTTGATAAGCACGAAGTAGCTTGATTCCCGATCATAAAGTATCAGGGGTTCATGGGCTACATCATAAATACTGGCTTCACCTAACTTAGCAAACTTGTGAGAAGGATCGGTAACTAGCACTACCTGTTCGTCGTAAATGTGCTGAGCCTGTATGTCCGGGTGTACGATAGTTCGTGAAAGTCCGACTTGTACTTCTCCTGAAAGTAACATCTCCAAAACCTCAGAAGATCGGCCTGTTTTTATAGACACATCGATACCTGGGTAGAGACTATGGAATTTCTTAAGTATGTCAGGCAGTACGTACGCACATATGGCTCTGGCTGATCCTATGTGAAGTTTGCCGCTGGATGCGCGTTGCGTTGCGTCTAAAACAGCCCGGGCTTCATTGAGTGATTCTAGCGCTCTCGTAACGTAAGGAAGGAAAGCCTGACCCGTTTCAGTCAATCGTGCGCCACGGCCCATCCTGTGGAAAAGAGGTCCTCCAGTATCCCTTTCCAGTGACAATATCCTTGCACTTAGAGAGGGCTGTGTTAACCCCATGGCTTCAGCGGCACGGCTGAAACTCTTGTACTCAACAACATTAATGAAAGCTTCCAGTTGGCCTAGTTCCATTTTTCACCCGCTAAATATAGATGATGCCTATGGTAAGCATAGAATAAAGCTATCAATAAGCCAACAGGCACTTAAGCACAACTTTGGAAAGTGGAGCCATTAGATAAGAAACAGATCTACGTCACCTAATTTTCATTTTCTTCAGCGAAGTGGCCGTTCTCCGAGAGTTGATCATGTCCGTTGTTAGATATGGGTTCCATGTCGTCGAACTGGGAGACGTCTCTTCCCGAAGCCGCACGAGGTTTAGTATCTCTGGCGTGTCTGGACTTAGGATCCATTGATGTTATAGATACTACTTCGTCATTTTCAGGTAACGATACTATACTCACGCCTTGGGTTCGCCGGCTGAGTTCTCGCAGTTCGCTCAGATTGCTACGTGTGACTTGGCCTCTTTTCGAAATGATCATTATATCTTCGCCTTCACGCACCACCCTTGCAGTAGCCACTGGGCCGCTTTTTGAGGTTATGCGGAAGGTTCCAAGACCGGAGCCTCCTCTGGATTGTAGTCTGTAGCGATCCATTGCACTTGGTTTTCCGAACCCGTTTTGGCTTATTACTAGAAGCTGGCAATCGGCTTGAACTACATCCATGGCAACAACAAGGTCATTTTCCTTAAGTCGCATTCCGCGCACTCCCCCAGCGACCCTTGAGCTTCTTCTGACTTGAATAGCTGGGAATCTGATTGACATTCCGTTTTTACTGACCATTATTACGTCGTCCTCTGCCGAGCAGAGACGGACGGATACCAGTTCATCACCTTCTTCTAAGTCGATGGTTCTTATACCGTTTGAACGTATATTTGCGAGTGAAGATAAGGCCATACGCTTAATTTCTCCAAGCTTTGTTGAGAAGAGAATGTCTTCACCACTTACCATTGATGAAACATCTAGTATGGTTTGTACCGATTCTTCAGGACGTATATCCAGAGCCTGGACCAAAGGTGTGCCTCTGGAAACACGGGAATTATCCAATGGCAGTTCGTAGACCTTTTTCTTGTAAACGCGACCGTTGTTAGTGAAGAAGAGAAGGAAATCGTGAGTATCAGCTACCAAGTGATGCCTGATGACGTCTCCTTCGCGGGTTGTTTGGCCGCGGACACCCTTGCCTCCTCGGTGTTGCCGCCGATACGTTTCTGCTGGTACGCACTTGATGTATCCTCGCTCGCTGAGCGTAACCACAACTTCCTGATGGGGGATAAGATCTTCGTTACTAAAGTCAGTTATCTCAGTAAGGCTGACTTCAGTGCGCCGTTCATCCCCAAACTTGTCTTTGAGCTTCTTTGTTTCTTCAGCCACCACGGCGAGAACCATGTTAGGGTCAGCCAGTAGAGTCATTAATTGCGAGACACGTTTAGTCAGTTGCTCGTGTTCATCCTCGATACGTTTGCGTTCGAGAGCTGCCAGCCTTCGAAGTTGCATTTCCAGAATAGCCTGTGCCTGCTCTTCGTCTAGATCATATTTCTCCATGAGGCTAATTCGTGCCGATTCGGCGTCATCAGCATTTCTGATGAGTTGAATCGCTGCATCAAGATCATCTATAGCCTTACGTAGGCCCTCGAGAATGTGTATCCTCACCTGGGCTCTTCGCATTTCATATTCGGACTTGCGCCTAGTTATGTCAGTTCTGTGGTCTATGAACTCTTGTAGAATTGACGGAAGAGACAAAGTCTGAGGTTGCCCGTTAACGAGTGCCAGCATGTTGATATGGAATACTGATTGGAGAGCTGTATGCTTGTAGAGATTGTTCATCACCCGTTGAACTTGAGCATCTCGACGCAGCTCAATTACCATTCGCATTCCCCGACGGTCTGATTCATCTCTTACTTCTGAGATGCCTTCTATTTTGCGATCTTTTGCTAGAATTACGATCTTTTGCAGCAGCCCTGCTTTACTGACCTGATAGGGTAGTTCAGTCACTACTAGGCGATAACGTCCTGCCCGTTCCATTTCTTCAGCTTCCATCTTGGCCCTTACGACTGCTCGGCCCTTTCCGGTTTGGTACGCTTCCCTGATACCCTGCTGTCCCAAAATAGTAGCTCCGGTTGGGAAATCGGGTCCAGGGACTATTTCTATCAAGTCTTCTGGCGTAGCGTTGGGATTTTTTATGAGGGTAAGCACTGCGTCACATATTTCAGATAGGTTATGAGGCGGTATGTTTGTAGTCATCCCAACCGCTATTCCAGTAGACCCGTTTACAATGAGATTTGGAAGTCTAGCTGGTAGTATCTTGGGCTCATTCAAAGAACCGTCAAAATTTGGTGAGAAATCTACAGTGTCTTGATCAATGTCAGCCAACAGTTCCTGTGCAATCGGGGAAAGACGGGCCTCAGTATAACGCATTGCGGCTGGGGGATCATTGTCAACACTACCAAAGTTTCCTTGCCCATCAACAAGTGGATATCTTACTGAGAAATTTTGGGCCATCCGCACCATAGCTTCGTATATGGGGCTGTCACCATGAGGGTGATACTTTCCCATGACCTCACCTACTAGGCGAGCACTCTTTTTGTATGCGGTTCCAGGCCGCATAGCCAATTCATCCATCGAATAGAGGATCCGCCTTTGAACAGGCTTGAGCCCATCTCTTACATCGGGAAGGGCCCTAGAAACGATTACGCTCATTGCATAATCGAGATAAGAAGTACGCATCTCATCTACAATGCGTACGGGCTTTACTGAGTCTGTAGTCATGGACCTCTCTTAATCTAAAAGGATATGAAACTCGAGAACTGTGCGTCGAAGCTCAATACCTTGTGTTTTAGCCCTCTAATTCTACCAGATGCAGTATGTACATACAAGAAAATACAGCCAATTCACTAAGCCGAATTGGCGCTTCGAAATTAGGAAAGTCCGAGTGGGGACTGAGTACCTTCCGATGACAAACTCAGATGTTTTAAGAGATGCTTTGGTCAGCCAACGCGAGGTTGATCATGAGTCAAGGCGTAGGCTTCCAGCTTCATCATCAGATGTTACGTCCATTAAGAAGGCTGACCCTGAGTAATCTGGCAGTGCTTCCTCTTCTTCGTCCCAATATGCATCGGCATCTGAATCCAATTTGCCATTTTGTCTAGCTGGGCCGCCTGATCTCACTGGTTTTAGGAGGGTATTACCCACAAGATTTTGCTGAAATGACTGAATACCTCGCTGCGAAGGATCTTGATACTCTTCCCGTATTATTATGGTGATATTTTCGTCGCTAACACTTGTGATAGCTGCGTCGTAACGGTTTCCACCGTCAATCAACCGTAATATTCTATTTGATAACCGTGGCGGCACTAGGCCTAAATAGTTGCCGTGCCAGTCATCAATAGACAAACGCCTGTCGATAATTTGTAATTTTACGGGATCCCCCGGGGCCAGCTTTGCTAGATGATTCTGATTAACAGGTTTCTCTAATGTTGTAGTGGCTGTTTTACCGCTTTCCTCCAAAAAATGGCTCGGAGCAATCTTGCTAGTTTTCTTGGGCCGTTTGTCTTTCTGTTTCAGATGAGAAAGACGCTCAAGATTCTTTTGTGCAATAGTATTGCTGGGAGAGATTGCGACAGCAGTTTGGAACGCTACCTTTGCGTTTCTGTAACGCCCAAGTTCCACTAGAGCTTTGCCTAGGCGATTATATGCCTCTATGTCCTGCGGGAACAACTCAACAATGTTGTGGTTAGCAGATACCGCCTCCTCCCAGCGGTTCTCCATGGCCAGCAAGATTGCTTCCTTAGATGTTTTCCTTCTTAATTGCGATTTGTATTCTGCCTGGCGATAAAGAGTCATGTTGTCATCCTTGTCTCCAGGGGACAGCCGATTTTAATCTTTATTGCCCATATAAATCAATAGGCAATTGAACTAATTTCCCTGAAATAAGGTTGATTAGTTGCCAATTCGACCGTATTTGCCAGCTAATGAGGCCAAATGGATTCTCACTATGTTTGCAGCCATCAGTAGACTGTCCCGCACAGGTCTAACCTTGCTTTCCTTATCGTAGTACCAGTTGATAGGAACCTCTTTGATTTTGAGCCGTTTGCGTGTGGCCAGATACATTATTTCTACATCGAAGGCAAAGCCATTGATCCGCTGAAGCGAAAATAGATTATCTGCGACATTTCCAACGAAACATTTAAAGCCACACTGGGTGTCCATGAAACCTGGCACAGCCATGATCCGCACGAAAGCATTGAACAGCCTTCCCATGATATGTCGGTAGGGTGGTTCTTCAAATCTTTGGGCCCCGTGGATCTCTCTGGAGCCTAGGGCTAGATCATAATCCCCGATCTTATCTGGGAGAAATCTCTCAAGCTGTTCAATCGGCATTGATAGATCGGCATCACACATAAATCGGTACTGTCCTTTCGTATGTAGCATTCCGGCTCGGACTGCGGACCCTTTGCCTCCGTGAGGTATAGATAATAACGATAAACGATTATGATCTTTCGCAAAATTACTCACCACAGAGCCCGTCATGTCAGTGCTCCCGTCGTCAACTACGATCACTTCCCAAGAGTAGCTTTGCATCGACAGATAGCTGGTAACTTTTTCGAGTGTCTGTTTTATCCGGTGCTCTTCGTTATACGCTGGTATGACTAAAGCTAGGAATGGAATTTCACTGGTGGTAGCGCTATTCTTTTGCAATTAATCACACGCCCAATGTTTTTTATAAGAACCTATTTATATAGGTGGTATCGATTGTGTTCAAAAACTTGCCCTTCAAGTCTTATTCGGTTGAGTGCACTCCTATCGGAGTTGGCTGGGTAATTTTAATTGAACCGTCGATTCCAGCGATCCTTGCGCCTTGTTCCATTTCTCGAGCGACTGTAATTTCATTGCCGGCTGATAGTGCCAATACGCTCGATCCGGCGCCAGAAAGACAAACACCCAGCGCCCCGCCATCTAAAGCACTGGTAAATAATGTTTTCATTTCTGGCAATAAGGCTTGCCTAGCGTCTTGGTGGAGCCTGTCTCTCGTCGCGACATGTAAACTATCGAATTTACCAGTGGATAAAGAATTCACCAATAGTCCTACGCGGCTCATATTATAGATTGCGTCAACTAGGCTAATTTCCTGTGGGACCAATCCTCGTGCTTCTTGGGTAGGCATAGGTTGCTCTGGTACGAATATCACAACCTTTAACTCTTTTGGCAATGGCACCTCGGAACGAATCAAATTACCCTCATCTGTAACTACTATCTGAAATCCTCCGAATAATGCGGGAGTGACGTTGTCTGCATGGCCTTCCATCTCAACGGCTATTTCCCATAGTAGCTCCAGATCTGGATTGTCACCGTTCATGAGACAAGCACCAAACAGTCCCGCTACAATTGCGGCGGAGCTGCTCCCCAATCCTCTAGCGAGAGGAATTTGATTTTCACATTCGATCGAAAACCCCGGTACATTATTGGAAGTCTTTTCGAAATATTTAGTAGCTGCGATATATAGGAGATTATCAGGTCCTTGAGGCAAGATTCCACTTCCCTCACCCTTCACAGATACTGTGTGAGCATCTTCTGGGGTAAACTTGACATAGTTCCATATTTCTAGTGCCAGCCCCAAACAATCAAATCCTGGACCAAGATTTGCCGATGTCGCGGGGACTGCAATGGTTGCTGGTTTCATGATGCATGGAGTATAGCATCAAGGTATTGTACTTATCTCAGGAAGCATTTATTAAATGCACGTTAATGCCGATATAAGATATAATCTTATTGTGTTCGGGGTGTAGCTCAGCTTGGCAGAGCGCTACGTTCGGGACGTAGAGGCCGGTGGTTCAAGTCCACTCACCCCGACCAATGTAATTCAAAAACGGTCTCGATATGGGATTTACACAGGTGTTTTTGAAGTTTTAGATGTTGCCATAGGAAGCTTATACAAAACTTCGATGTGAATCGAGATGACAAATTTTGTTACTGGTTCTCTAGTTAGCCCCGCAATAGATATACGAAGACTTGGCTTTAGTTTCGGTGCTAAGAGCATTTTGAGTGATTTGAGCATCAGAATCGAGCCTGGTCAAGTTCATGGATTCCTAGGTCCGAACGGTGCTGGAAAAACGACACTTTTTAGGATACTGACTGGTTTTCTTAGCCCAGATGTCGGGACCGTTGAGTTATTTGGGGAACGGCTATCACCTAAATTGGCAACAAGAATTGGATACATGCCTCAGCTTAGCGCACTTTATCAAGAAATTTCTGTACAACAGAATGTTGAGTTCTTTGCTTCTATGTACGGATTGTCCGACTCAGTTGCGCGGCGTGAGGCCGTGGAGTCGGTCCTTAGTCTCGTCAATCTGTGGAACGAGCGCAGCCAGCCTATCTTGCAACTTAGTGGAGGGATGAGGCAACGAGCGAGTTTAGCGATTGCCATGGTACACAATCCTAGTCTTCTATTGCTTGACGAGCCTACGGTTGGACTTGACCCAGAACTAAGGGCCACTTTCTGGGATCACTTCCGTGAAATGGCGGATTCAGGGGTCACGTTAGTTCTGTCCAGTCACACTATGGATGATGCTAGTCATTGTGACCGACTGAGTTTTCTTCAGGAAGGCCGCTTAGTGGCTACTGGGACTCCGTCCGATTTGATGGCATCTGTTGGCAAGGCTGGGGCAACGCTAGAAGACGCATTTCTGCACTTCGTGAGGAGTCGGTAAGATGTCTTTCGTGCGTACTTTAGCCATAGCCAAACGTATTTTTCTACAGATTCGACATGATCGCAGGTCTGTTGCACTGATTATTGGTGCGCCAATTATGGTTATGACTTTGGTTGGATTGAGCCTATCTGAACAGGAAGATATTCTCGACCAGGTAGCTCCTGCCCTCATTGCGACTTTCGCATTTTTCTTTTCCTTTCTGCTAACTGGAGTGGGTTTCCTTAGGGAACGCGCATATGGAACCCTAGAAAGACTTCTGACTACCCCAGTAGGTCGCGGTGACATTGTTGCGGGTTATATGATCGGATTTTTAATTTTCGCATGGCTGCAGTCTATGTTAATCATGTTTTATACAATTTTTGTTTTGCAGATCGATTACGAGGGGTCGTTGTGGCAAGTATTTGTTCTACTCTTAGTACTTACTGTTGGCAGTGTGAGCTTGGGGATTTTTGTGTCTACATTTGCTCGGAACGAATTCCAAGTAGTGCAATTTATTCCTTTGATATTGACTCCCCAAGTATTCTTGTCAGGCGTAATTGTTAGAGTGGAGCAACTCCCTGGTTACCTCCGAGTGGCTTCTGACGTATTGCCTTTAACTTATGCTGTTAGGGGCATGCAGGGCATTATGATTCTGGGGCAAAATTTGAGTGATATAATACCGGAATTAGCTGCATTGGTGGCCTTTGCGCTGTTTATGATGGCACTGGCGCTTTTGACAGTTAGGAAAATTTGATACCTTGAATATTGTCCTCTCAATTAAGCTGGGGATCACGGTATACAAATCGGTGAATTTTTGTAGAGAAAACTATGATTAATCGAGAGCGCCTTGTTAAGACTTTTTGTGATCTTGTTAAGATTGACAGCCCTTCTGGCGAGGAAGATGAAATTCGTCTTGAATTGGTCCGTCGCCTTGGCGATTTAGGATTTGCCGTTCAACAGGACTCTTACGGGAATTTGATTGCTACGGAAGAAGGGAATAATCCGCTTTTGCTGTCCGCACACATGGATACGGTTGAACCTGGTCGTGGTATTAAGCCGAGCGTGGATGGGGATAACATCGTATCGGATGGCACTACTATCCTTGGTGGCGACTGCAAGGCAGGTATCACAGCTATATTGGAAGGATTGGAGTCTATAAAGGAAGATGGCATTGATCGGATTCCCGTAGAACTTGTATTTAGTAGAGAGGAGGAGGTTGGTTTGGTAGGGGCAAGAAATCTTGATATGTCTATGTTGAAAGCGACACGAGGAGTTGTGTTTGACGGCAATGGTCCACCTTCAAAAATCACAAAAGCTAGCCCGACTTATATAAGTTTTAAGATCGACATTACAGGCCGTGCTGCTCACGCGGGGGTTGAACCTGAGAAAGGTCTTTCTGCGGTTAAGATAGCGTCAGAGTTGATAACTCAGTTGCCTCAAGGACGGATGGATGACGAGACTACGTTGAATGTTGGAGTTATCTCTGGAGGCTCGGTGCGTAACGCTGTTCCAGAACACGCATCCTTCGAGGGCGAATTCAGAAGTCGTAACATCGAGTCATTGGAGATGATTAAGCTCGACATTAACAACATATTGGAAGAGGCACGGAGCAAATATCCAGACGCGGTAATTGACGAAACTCTGAATGTGGAGTTCGACATGTACAATTTAAGTGATAAAGACCCAATGATGGCTCTAGCGTCTGACGTGATAACTAAGATGGGTATGACCCCGGTTATCGGCCCATCCGGCGGCGGTACTGATGCTAATATTTTCAACAAGAAGGGTGTGAGTTGTGTTTGCGTAGGAATGGGTACACGAGATATGCATACCGTTCGAGAATACGTTCCCATATTGGACCTGTATCATGCTGCCCTTTTTTGTCATTCACTTCTTGTGTACGAAAAATAACGGACGGAACTGGGCAATCGAGCTAATTTCCTGTGCCTTTTGTATATATCGAGTTGAATGTGATTATGTCAGTTGATTGACGACATACAGTGACGTCCTCTTTTTTTATATCTGAATGGTCTGTTATCATCGTGCTTATCGGCAAAGAGACTGTGTGAGGCAAAATGAAAAAACATACATTCGGGGTTGTAGCGCTCAGCGTTACAGTATTCCAGTTATGTAGTGGGTTATTTGTTTGGTTATGGTTTAGATAAACGCCAGATTGAAGGAGGCCGCTCGTGGCAACATCTCAGACTTTTGAAGAAGCTATCCAGGAATTCATAGAATTATCGAAGGAATTGGTTGGCGTAGAAACGTCCGAGAGCATGCCTCCTGCTCCTCCGGCACCATACGACCAAAATGGTCCACCGTATGAAAATCCGATCCGATTCGATGCCCGCACTATTCACAATTACATGTGTACCATAGGGGATGACAACCCTCTCTATAATGATCCAGAGTATGCTAAGGGCACCAAATACGGTTGCTTAATTGCCCCTGGCCCGATGCTTTCCCAGATAAGAGGCATTACAGCCCATGGTGTTCAGTATGGCGGAGAAGGCAAGCGCCGTCCGGGGGGCTATCCAGTCGCGAACTATTTTTCTGGTGCCGCGTGGGAATTTTTTGACACAATTAAAGTTGGTTCAAAATTTAGATCCTCTATGGTGACCAAGGATCTTTTCACAAAGCAGGGATCTAGGGGTAATTTGATATTCTTTATATCGGAGCTTATGTATTGGGATTACCATGGTGACTTGGCTGGAAAGTGTTATGGAACACTTATTATGGTTCCCATTGAAGCTATGGGCACCTCTCGTTCCATGGACGTTGACAAGGTAGGCTCTCAACTCCTCTATGAGCGCGGTACGCAGAATTACTCCACGGAGGATTTGCAGAAGATTGTAGAGGATATTGAAGGCATGCAACAGCGCAGGAGGGGTTCTGAAACGTTGTATTGGGAGGATGTAGAAATTGGCGATAAACTTGGCCCTGTAGTCGTACCTCCGTGGACTCTCCAGGATTTAGAGGCACCAAACATGGTGGGTTCTTGTGTTTTACATATACATAAGGGCGATCCTGGTGACGAACTTACCTTTGAGCCAGTTTTCAATAAATTTAAGAATAACCAGGGGCATTTTGTGACTCACCCAGTAACTAGGTGGCCTTGGTCAGTTTCTGCCGAACACTCGGATCCTCTGATGGCGGCGTATCGCGCTCTTCCAGGTCCTTTTGATGGGGGTGTCCAGAGGACTCAAATACCACATCGATTACTTAGTGATTGGATGGGCGACGATGGATTTGTAAGGCGCCAACAAACCGCCATAAGGAAGCCGGTTTTTTATAGCGATACTACCTATTATACCGGTGAGGTTGTGAAAAAATATAAGGAAACTCAGGAAGGTGAAGAAGGGCCCGGTGCTGTGCCTGGAAAGCATGAATATCATGCCGTGGGCATACGTTTAGAGGGCAAGAATCAGGTTGGGGAAATATCGACCCCCGGTACGGCATGCATATACTTGCCATCTCGGGAATCTGGTCCTGTTAAGTTGCCGATTCCTCACAAGGCAAAGCCGGACTCCGTTCCATACGATGTATTTTATCGAGATTGGTTTTAACAGTCATTGGAACGTGAAGGTCAGACTGTTGATGTACTGGTAGTCGGGGCTGGTGCTTCCGGCGCCGCTTTTTCCTGGAGCCTGGCAGAGTCAGGTATCAGTGTCTTATGTTTGGAACAGGGCGACTGGGTCCAAAGCCATTCCTATTCCTCTACCCACGATGACTGGGAATTGCATCGACAGACAGATATGAATCCCAATCCCAATGTTCGAAGGGACAGACAAGATTATCCGGTTGATGAAACGGATTCGGACATATCCCCACTGATGTACAACGCCGTAGGGGGTAGTACGATACATTGGAGTGCTCATGTTCCGCGTTTTCACCCGTCTGATTTCCGGGTACGTACTTTAGATGGTGTAGCCGATGACTGGCCAATCAAATATGAGGATTTAGAAGAGTTCTATGACTTGAATGATCAGATGATTGGGGTAGCTGGAGTAGTAGGGGATCCTGCGTATCCACTCAAGTCAGATCGACAGACTGGGCCAGTCCCGCTTGGAAAGCTGGGGCTCAAGATGGTCGAAGGATTCGAGCGACTTGGTTGGCACTGGTGGCCTTCTGAGAGCGCAGTAGTTACGGAGGCGTATGATGGGCGCTTGCCGTGTAACAATTGTGGGCCGTGCGACATAGGGTGTACTAGAGGGTCAAAAGCAAGCAGTGACATAACATATTGGCCAAAGGCTCTCGAGGCTGGGGCAAAGCTGGAGACAGGTGTTACAGTATCGGAGATCACGCTGGATGAAGATGGCTTAGCGAATGGGGTTTTGTATTACAGCAGAGATGGGTCGGTTCACCGACAGCGAGCTGATTTTGTAATTCTTGCAGCTAATGGCATAGGGACAACGCGCTTATTGCTGAACTCAAAATCTACGTTGTTTCCAGATGGATTAGCAAACCGTAGTGGTTTAGTTGGTAACAATCTTATGTTCCATCCGTACACCAGAATTACGGGTGTATTTGACGAGGCTTTGGACGGCCATAAAGGCCCAATAAGCTGTTGTTTTATTAGTCACGAGTTTTACGAAACTGACCCTTCAAGAGATTTTTTTCGAGGCTATTCGCTTCAGGTTGTACGTGGTTCTGGACCTGCCCAATCTGCTTTGGGGGGTCTGGCGAGTAATATGGTTCCTTGGGGGCTGAATCATCACAGAGTATTTCGAGAGAGATATAATCATGAAATTACCCTGGCAATTTCTGGAGAAGATTTACCGGAAAAAGAAAACAGAGTTGAGTTGGACACTTTATTGACCGACAAATTTGGAATACCTGCCCCAAAGGTTATATATAGACTTAGCGATAATAGTAAGAAGCTTATGAACCACGCTATCAGTAAGGGTGCCGAGGTACTCAAAGCGGCAGGGGCAAAATACGTTTTGACCCACCCTCTGCTTAGAGCGTCTGGTTGGCATTTGCTGGGAACGGCGAGAATGGGATCAAGCCCAGAGACATCCGTGGTTAATCAATGGGGCCAGTCGCATGACGTAAAGAATCTGTTCATCATTGACGGCAGTATTTTTGTGACAAGTGCAGCAATAGCACCGACGTCCACGATCCAGGCCCTTGCGTTGCGTATTGCAGACTACTTCAAGCGCAATATCAAAAGGATATCATGACTTTTTATGAAGCCAGTTAGTCAAAGTCTGAACTAGGTACTATTGCTGGTATCTCTACCTCGTGAAGCAAATTTATGAAATCCTGTAGATCCTTGTCCTTGATGTCCTTAAGCGTCACTAGGTTTGGATCTATTCTGTCATTTATGTCACTAAGAACGTCATAGATTTGTCTGGTAGGTCTAAAGTCGGCTGCGGATATAACATTCATCAATTCAGCTAGCTTTCGGTTTAGTTTAGCCTGTATGTGAAGTCTGTCTCGTTCCCCTTTATAGCCAGTTTGCATTAACTGGTCTTCGATCTCGCTAAGTTTTCCATTGAGTTTATTGGCCGCATTCCCGACCACTTCGGCAATTGCTGTTCCATCAGCTCTTTTGGCCCATTCTGTTGCCTGGTCTCTAATGCTGCGCATATCCAGAATTGCATCAGTTACCTGGGAGAACTTATCGCGGACAGTTATCGCTAGTTTGAATTGCTCCTCGAAGTCTTCTTGGGAAGTTGCCACTCTGGGATCCTTAATCAACTGGAAAGTTCTTGTGTCTGAATTGCCATCGACGGTAAGAGTGACACTATAAGTTCCTGGAGGTGCCAAAGGGCCTGTAGTAACTGGGTCCAAAGCTTTGTCATCAGGAACTTTTCGAGCGAAAGGATATCGCATGTCCCACACGAATCGATTCCCCCCTTTCTGTGCTGAGGCGAGCGGATCCTCTGGTTGTAGGTGTATAGAATCGTCACTTTTAATACTACTAAAAGCCTTGATCACGTTTCCATTAGAATCGCTTATGCGCAAAGTCAGTTCTTTACTTGGGGAGTCTTTTAATAGGTAAGTGATTACGGCCCCTGCGGGAGGATTTTGGCCGGCATCCAAGAAAGTTTGTTGAACACTTCCCAACTCATCTTTATGTTCGTAGTAAGCTACTGCTGCCCCCAGTGCAAGCATATAGTTTTTGCCTGAAGAACCGCGTCTGGCACCAAAAGTTGCTGCCGGCCGGTATGTGTCGCGGGGTTGCAAAAGACGGAATGCACTGTCTTGAATGTCTTCAGACATTTGACGCAGGATGGTAACGTCATCGAGTATCCAGAAGGATCTTCCGTGTGTTGCTGCCACCAGGTCGTCAGATTTTATTGCAAGATCATATACAGGGACTACTGGAAGATTGGCATTCAAGCTTTGCCATTTTCCGCCATCGTTGAAAGATACGTATATACCCGTTTCGCTCCCTGCATACAAAAGCCCGGGTTTTTCCGGGTCTTCTCTCACACAACGTAGGTAATCTCCTTCTCTTATACCTTCATTAATAGCTGTCCAGCTGGCTCCATAGTCGGTAGTACGAAACAACAACGGCCTAGGGTCGTCCATTTTGTATCTAGTGGCCGTCATGTATGCTTTAGCTCCGTCGTAATGAGATGGTTCAATCATCGTGATTAGTGCCCATTCGCCAAGCTCTTTTGGAGTAATATCCTCCCAGGTTTTACCATCATTCCGTGATATATGAACTAGGCCATCATCGGAACCTGCCCAAAAAACACCTTTATCAACGGGAGATTCTGCAAAGGCGAAAATAGTCGCATAATTCTCTGCCCCGGAAGTATCTTTGGTTATAGGGCCTCCAGAAGGTTCTAGCGTTGCTGGATCATGGCGGGTCAGGTCGGGGCTGAGGGCTTCCCAGCTGTCTCCCTGATCCGTGGATTTGAAAAGGACATTGCCGGCTACATATAGGACGTTCGAATCATGAGGGGAAAATTTGATTGGGTAAGTCCACTGGAACCGATACTTCATGTCTTTGGCGCCCCAGCCTGTATAGAACTCTGGCCAAACCGTGACTATTCGAACTTGCCCTGTTGAGTGATCGTATCGGAGTAGATTCCCGCCTCCTCCGGGCGAACTACCTATAGCCCCTGAGAAGACGATGTTCGGATCTTTCGGGTGTACAGCTATATAGCCACTTTCTGAACTACCTACCGTGTAACAATCGCCCCACGGAATAGCTCCCTTAGTAGTTTTTGAAGGGACGCTTATAGCGGAGTTGTCCTGTTGGGTCCCATAGACACGGTATGGATATTGATTGTCAGTGTCTAAGTGGTAAATTTGAGCCGTGGATTGATTGTAGATTGTTGACCAAGTGTCCCCTCCATTGAAGGTTGCCGTCGCCCCACCATCATTTCCTTCAACCATTCTTTTAGGGTTATTTGGGTCAATCCAAAGGTCATGGTTGTCTCCGTGGGGGGTGTTCACCTGCTCATAGGCCTTTCCGCCATCAGTAGATTTCCAAACCGAAGAATTGAGAATCCAAATGGTGTTCTCATCTTTTGGGTCGGCGAAGATATGTTGATAATACCAAGGCCTCGCTTGAACGTCGTGGCTGTCGCTGACCTGTTCCCAGTTGTCCCCATTGTCGTCGGAACGAAAAACTCCCGGATGTTCTGCTTCGATAGTTGTCCATACCCGACCAGGGCGGGCAGGAGAAACAGTGACGCCCATTCGACCTTTGTCGACTTGAGGCAGCCCTGGTTTATTGTTGAGGTTTTCCCAAGTATCTCCCCCGTCTATTGACCGATATATTCCGCTTTCTGGGCCTCCTCCGTTCAATCCCCAAGGCGTTCTTTGAACCTGCCAGAAGGTGGCAAAGAGTATGAGCGGATTATTCCGATCGATAATTAGATCGGCCGCTCCCGTTGTTTCGTTTACAAAAAGGACTTGCTCCCAATTGTCTCCACCGTCCTTGGAGCGGAAAATACCCCGTTCCTTGTTAGGCCCGAAAGTGTGCCCAAGTGCGGCTACGTATACAAGATTAGAATCTCTTGGATTCACTCTGACGCGCGCAATGTGACGGGTTTCCACCAGCCCTACGTTGGCCCAGGTTTTACCTCCATCAGTGGATCTATACACTCCGTCACCGTATGAAACGTTATTTCTGATGCATGATTCGCCCATTCCTGCGTAGATAACATTCGGGTCCGATTCAGATACAGCGATAGCGCCGACAGATGCAGTTTTAAGGAAACCGTCTGAAATATTTTGCCAGTAAGTACCGCCGTCGTCAGTTTTCCATATTCCCCCAGCGCAGGCGCCAAAGTAGAAGATCATGTCTTCTGTTGGATGACCGGCTACAGCGACCACCCTTCCACCGCGATGGTGCCCAATACTTCTCCACTTCATGGAATTGATAGCATCAGACGCTAATTTTCTATCAACTGGCATGCTTCACACTCCTGACTCAGAATGGACTCTTATTTTTTGATTAGCCATGCTTGTTGCGCAAACAGTAGCTAAATCTATTTGTCGTAGATGATGGTGCTACGGCGCTAGACTATCAAATAATCCCAAGGTTCAAAATACCTTGCGCGACTAAGCGATAATAGTTAATAGAGATCTTTGCGGTCGAATCAAGTTGAGGGATATCTATTTAGCCACCAGTTAGCAATTTCGTTGCGTCCTGCGAACCATACGCCAGATTTAGTTTTTGCATATTCTAGAAATTGGGCTAAGGCCAAAGCTCGAGCTGGCCTTCCAACCATTCGGCAATGTAGCCCAATTGACATCATTTTGGGGTGAGTAGCCCCTTCTTCATAAAGTCTGTCGAACGCGCTACGCATTATTTCGTAGAAGTCGCTGGGGCGCACTATGAGGCCTTGATGAAATTGGTAGTCGTTAACTTCCTGGGTGTACGGTACTACCAGCCACTTACGATCCTTAACTGTGGCATAGAAAGGTATGTCGTCAGCGTATGAGTTACAGTCATAGGCGAATCCCCCTTCTTCGACAAGTAGCTCACGGGTGTTTACGCTAGGGCTTGATCGTGTGTACCACCCTATAGGTCTCTGGCCAGTAGTACGTTTGATGGACTCTACTGCCTTGCTAATCGTATTTTTCTCTGTTTCACGATCCATGCTGTGGTATTCTTCCCATCTATAGCCGTGACCGACGATATCGTGCCCCCGATTAACAATTTCTTTGGCTACGTCTGGGTTGCGTTCCAAAGCAAGGGCACAAACGAAAAAAGTGGACTTAACATCGTAATCGTCTAATATTTTGAATATTCGCCACACGCCAGCCCTGCTTCCATATTCAAAATTCGACTCCATGTATAAGTCACGGTCCCCTGCCTTTACTACCGGCGGCCCTTCGCCTTGTGAATCGCCATCTAGAACGGAATACTCGGAACCTTCTTCGTAATTTACTACTACTGAAACGGCCAGGCGCTCTCCATTAGGCCACTCTACTCTTGGTACATTTTGACCATAGCCGATAAAGTCGCGTTCCATTACCATGTTGAACTCCTAATTACTGGTTTGGTGGATAGTTCTCTAGCCACCAGTTGGCGATATCTATTCTCCGGGCGAACCATACGTCTGGGAGGGATTTCGCATATTCAAAGAATTTCTTTAGTGCCGCTGCACGTCCAGGCGTTCCTACTATCCGACAATGAAGTCCTATGGACATCATCTTAGGTTGTGTTTCGCCCTCTTCGTACAGGAAGTCAAAAGCGTTTTTCATAGTTTCATAAAAATCGTTAGGGTTGGGCATGACCCCGGTCCAGAACTTGATGTCATTTATGTCGAGCGAATAAGGCACGACTAGCCAAGGCTTGCCATGTACATTGGTATAAAATGGCAGGTCGTCGGCGTATGAGTTGCAATCATAAACGAAACCTCCCTCCTCCACTACCAACTCCCTGGTGTTAACGCTCGGGCCATATCGGGTGTACCATCCCAATGGGCGGGTTCCAGTGGTTTGTTCGATAGACTTAACGGCCTGTTTAATTGCTTCTCTTTCAGCGTCTCGATCCATCTTGAAGTATTCTTCCCAGCGGTTGCCATGTCCCATGACCTCGTGCCCATCTTTAATAATTTGAGGTCCTACCTCTTTGTTTCTTTCTAATGCCAATGCACAGACATAGAAAGTGCCTGTTATTTCTGACTGCCTTAGTATCCGTAAAATACGCCATATTCCCGCCCTGCTTCCGTACTCGAAGAACGATTCGTTAGCCAAATCGCGCTGGCCTGTAGGGACTGGTGATGGTGCCTCACCCATAGCTTCACCGCTCGCATCACCATCCAAGATTGAATACTCAGATCCCTCTTCGTAGTTTACAACTACTGAAACGGCTATTTTAGCCTTATTGGGCCACTCGAATTTAGGTGGGGTGCTTCCATATCCAACGAAATCCCTTTCAGTCATAATAATCACTCCTTATTAGGCATTCTTGCCTGATTCGGCCTTTTCGCCTTTGCTAAACCTTGTGAATAGGCTCGTTCGCGGTTTGTCTTTAGGAAATAATCGGCTTGACGTTTTTGACGCCGTTTTTTCCTTGTTATGCTTTTACTGCTCCGTTGTTCGCATTTAAGGCTTCCAAAAAGAAACTCCTAATATCTTCAGCAATAGGTTTTCCGGTTGCGTAAGTTTCGTGACCAAGGCCTTCATACTTATACAGCTTGTACTTGGCTCCGCAAGTTTTCAGTACATTTGCTAGAGCTACTGGATTGCCTTCATAAAGCATGTTTTCGTCCTGCTCTCCATGGAAAAACCCGACTTCTGGCAACATCTGCCCTAAGCCATCCCCGTGTTGCACTATAAGTAGGCGCGTGCGCTCGAGAGGGTCATTGTTTCGCAGTGTAGCTATAGCAAGGTCATCATCTGCCTCTCCGGGGATACCCCAGGCGTCTAGTAGATCTCCTTTAAACTTATGAGCGCGGATTACACTTTCAAAGTTTAGGGTTGCTTGTTGGAGTCCCACAGCTTTAATTTTGCCGATTAATGGGCCTGTTACGGCACTCCATAGGGCGGATCCCCCTAGCCCCCCACCCAGCATTCCCATCCTATTTGAATCTACGTTGGCTTCATCGATCACGATATTGAATAGTTCTGCATAAGCTGCTACTGCGTCAGGCCGACCCCAGGCGCTACCCTTAGCATGTGATCCGGCCACAGCTATCCCTGCGTCTACCAACGTTCGGATGAAAATGCTTTTACCATGTTCGTCTAGTGAATCTGAACTAGATATAGAATAATCGCCGTCTTTTACAAACCCGCTATTTCCGTGACACTGAATGATGCAAGGGACAGGTTCCCCAGATAGGCTGTAATCACTAGGCGTTCGTAGATAACACCATTCTCCACCTGATTTGAAGAAGACGGTTTGTTCTCCCTCACTAAGCCGTGGAATTAAATTGGTCATGTAGTCCACCCCCAAAGCCTAAATTGAAGATGTGGACATGTTATCAGAAACCGTGAAAGCTTCATGGGGAAAAGATTGAATAATCAGCTAATATACGCTTATGTTGGTAATTAGGGTTTGGAAAAATGTTGGTCTAGCCCTCAGGTTGGTGAGTCTCTCATTTCTGATTGTAATTTTGGTTAACTGCACATCTGGTTTTGGAACAGTTGAGGGCTACGTAACGAGCGTTGAGGGGGAGGGCATCATGGAGATAAAATCATTTGCAATAGAGAAGAGTGACGGGGGCACGATCCGTTTGACCACTGAAGCAGGCATTTTTGATTTATCTAGCGGCATAGAGTTGACGCCTTCTCATTTGAGAGAGCATATGTTGTGGGGTCACGCTGTTTCGGTTCGCTACTATGAGTCTGACGATGTATTAATAGCGATAAGTATTGAAGATGTTCGTTAAATGACTAGCTGGAGTTTCTTGGAGATTTCTTCAAAAGATGCGTAGCCCTCGAATTTCCCCGATATTCGCCCATCCGAGTCTATTACGAATACCCAAGGTTCACTTGGCAAGTTCCATTCTTTAACGATGGGCGAAAGGGAAGCGGACTCAATACCGCTGCTTATTTCTTGGGGATTTGAGTATATCTCAGCATGTATGAAATGGGCTTGATCCCGATAAGATGTCCTTAGCTGCTTGACCACCTCTAATTGTGGACCACACGTGGCAGATTTACAAAATGATGGTGTTACAAAGGCAATTAAGGAAGGTTGTCCCGATTTTATCGCTTCGCTAATTCTCACTGAATAAAGATCTGTATCGGGTTCAGGATCAGAGGTCAACTGTGATAATGAAGCGTCCCGTAAGCTTTTGTGAGATAAACTTGGAGGTGCGTGCGATCCGACACTGGGAGCCTTGGACGTTTCCGACACGGTCAAAATCAATCTGCCTAACTCAGTGCTATTATCCCCATCCTCAGGTGAAATTTCAGCGAACCACGACCCTGCTGCGTCAAAGTCGATCTCAGTAACAAAAACACCACCTAATCCAGTCGGCCAAGGGCGCCAGGTAGCGGCTACTTTGCCCTTGTTGATAATTTCGGTTTCATTGGAATAGAAGAGTTCCATAATTGCTGCGCCCGAAATTACAGGAGTATTTTTTGAATCTAACAGCCCGAAAACCAACCGATTCTTACCAATCGATAGATCTGTGGACGCCAACAAAGGCCGTAAAGACAGTTCAACACTTGTTTCCTCGAATGAGAGGTCTTCAGAAGTATTACAGCCTGGTAGTGTCAGTGACAGCGCAATGGCTACAGATAACAGTGCAAATCGCAAACGTGCATCAGGAGACATTTCAGCCTTTTGTACGATAGATTTCTACTGATATACCTTCTGATACCAATCCGTCTATCGGCGGGGCAGTTTTTTTAACTCTTGCACGGGCTGTTGCTACTGGAAATAAGGTGAGCACTGTCTTTGTTATAGCCTCGGCCATCGACTCTATTAAGTTAAAGGTTCGATTTTCAACGATATTCTTAACTACTAGGTATAAATCCTCGTAGTTGATTGTGTCTCCAAGACTATCAGAATGCGCTGGCGCACTAAGATCAAGGGCAACCTCGAGGTCTACGATGAATTGTTGTTTTACGGAGCGTTCATCTGAATGTACCCCATGGAACCCGTAGAGCGAAAGTTGCTCTAGCCTAATCGTATCTTGATTTCCATGCTCTGCCATCGGTGGGCAATTATAACATGTAGGCAGTTTGCATTTGGTGGGGAATACAGAAGAGGGCCCGGAAATTCCGGGCCCTCTTCTGTATTCAGGCTGGACTAATCTCCAGATTGACCTGTGCTAACCTACGTCTATAACTACTCATAGGCATCACCTCCTTGTGTTTCAAAAGAACACTGCTGAGATGGCGCCTAGTATATCGAAGCATTTTGTGATTTGTCCACTGATCCGCCCTTCAGCATTATTGCGTGTTGTGCGAAGAGTTGGTATTCTGTTCTGCGCTCCCTGGTGATTAGAGCGGGGTGGCACCACCCGTTCCCATCCCGAACACGGAAGTGAAACGCCCTAGCGCCGACGATACTTTGCTCGCAAGGGCATGGGAAAATAAGCCATCGCCAGGGGGCTTTTTTTTGGATTGCCATTATATGGTGGAGTACGTATTTGTTAATAACCTCACTAATTACTTTCTTTGAACAACTCCATCTGGTAAATTAAAGATGTACCTAATTATGAATACGGTTGAGCGTAGCTGATCTTGTTTACAGCTACTGATGCTGGCGGCTATAATTGATCGCGATGGGCATCCAATCGTTTGGAAGTGGTGTTACCTAAATTGTCTTCCTCAATCGAACGAACTTCACAGTCTACCGAGCCGGAGATGGCCAGGTTGCTAGAGCAATCGCCATCTTTCAAGGAGTTGCGACGGGGTGATTTGGTCGCAGGTGAAATTATGAGTGTTGGCCAGGATGGTTTGCTGGTGAATGTCGGCCACAAGTCGGAGGGTTTCGTCCCGCTAAGAGAGATGAGCACTGTTACCCCAGATGAAATGGCGAATTTCCAGATTGGTGATGAAGTATATGTGTCCGTACTTCGATCAGATAGTGAAGAACACTCTGCGATGCTGTCCATAGATAAAGCGCGTGGCGAACAAGGCTGGAAAGTATTGCAGGATCATCTGGAATCTGGAACGTTTGTTAACGGCACGGTCCGGGCATTTAATAAGGGTGGAGCGGTAGTCGATGTGGAGGGAATACAAGGCTTTGTCCCACTGTCTCAGCTGGCGCCCAACAGTCGAGCATCTGAGCTGAAGCAAGAGGACGTCCTAGCTCAACGAGTTGGTGAGACGATAAAATTACAGCTTCTGGAACTGGACCGGCAACGTAATAGAGTGGTTCTGTCGGAAAGGCAAGCGCTGCAATATTCAAGGGATCAGGAGAAAGACAGACTTTTAAAAGAGTTGAATGAGGGTGAGGTTAGAAAGGGCGTTGTATCGGGAGTTTCAGCTTTTGGTGCGTTTGTGGACCTAGGAGGAGCGGACGGGCTCATACACATTTCGGAGATGTCATGGGATCAAGTGCGGGCACCTTCTGATTTGGTTACCGTTGGCTCAGAAATCGAGGTGTATGTATTAAAGGTCGACCAGGAAACTCGAAAAATTGCATTAAGTTTGCGTAGATTGTCTCCAGAGCCTTGGCAAACAGCGGCGGAGACCTACTCAATCGGACAAATAGTGGAAGCTGTTGTTACTAGGCTAACTGATTTTGGCGCTTTTGCACGAATTCAAGGGAATATAGAAGGGTTAATTCATATTTCTGAATTAGCTCATCAGGTGATCAGGCATCCCAAGGAGGTAGTAAGCGAAGGCGACACGGTTAGCCTTAAGATAATAAATATTGAACCTGAACGCCGCCGGCTTGGTCTTAGTCTTAAGCAGGTTGAGGGAGTGTTACTTGAAGGCGATTCATGGTCCTTTGGGGAATAGCCGTGAAAGAAATTTACCCATGATTATGGAGATGTTTAATGTCAAGTAGATTTGAGAAATTTTCGGAACGCGCAAGAAGAGTTTTGTCGCTCGCACAGGAAGAGGCTCAAAGATTTAACCACAATTACATTGGGACTGAGCATATACTGTTGGGTTTGGTTAGGGAGGCAGATGGAGTTGCGGCTAGGGTGCTTTCAAGCCTGTCAATTGAGCTACCTAAGGTTCGCTCGGCGGTCGAATTCATTATAGGGAGAGGTGAGCGTGCTTCAGGTGGAGAGATAGGGCTTACTCCTAGGGCAAAGAAGGTTATTGAGCTTGCAGTAGACGAAGCTAGAAGGCACAGTAATCATTACATAGGTACTGAACATTTACTTATTGGTTTAATGCGAGAAGGGGAGGGCGTTGCTGCGGGTGTGCTGGAAAGCCTTGGAGTTAGTTTGGACAAAGTTAGAGCTGGCACGAGCCGAATATTAAGCCAGAGTTTATCTGCAGGGGCACAAGCTAGCGGCCGTACTGCTAGCAAGACACCGACTCTCGATCAACTCGGGATTGATTTAACTAACTTATCCAGGCAGGACAAGTTGGACCCAGTGGTTGGGAGGAGTAAAGAGATACAGAGGGTGATTCAGATTCTTAGCAGGAGAACCAAGAACAATCCCGTGTTGGTGGGAGAGCCTGGGGTTGGGAAGACGGCGATTGTTGAAGCGATTGCACATCAAATAAACAAAGGGGACGTTCCTGAAACATTGCAGAAACGCCGCCTGGTTACCTTAGATATGGGAGTCCTAGTTGCAGGTACTAAGTATCGAGGCGAATTTGAAGAGCGCTTGAAGAAGATTATTGAGGAGATTAAAAGTTCTGGTAACTGCATACTGTTTATAGATGAAATGCATACGTTGGTTGGTGCTGGAGCTGCCGAAGGTGCCGTGGATGCGGCAAATATCCTTAAGCCCTCGTTAGCTAGAGGGGAGCTTCAGTGTATAGGCGCTACAACGCTTGACGATTATAGGAAGTATGTCGAACGTGACCCTGCGTTGGAGAGGCGTTTTCAACCGGTAACGGTTGAGGAGCCAACAGAAGAAGAAACCGTGGAGATTTTGAAAGGCGTTCGTTCGCGATATGAAAGCCATCATAAGTTAACCATAGAAGATGAAGCTCTTGAGGCTGCTGCCCATTTATCTTCAAGATACATATCGGACCGATTTTTGCCTGATAAGGCAATAGATTTGGTCGACGAGGCTTCTAGCCGTGTACGCATAAGACACACAACGATGCCCCTTTCTGTGAAAGAGGTAAGTAATGTTTTGGATAAAGTTAAGAAAGATAAGGACGAAGCGTTGGCTGCTCAGCAGTACGAATACGCTGCTGAGTTGCATCAGAGAGAGCAGTCTCTTCGTGAGAAAGTGGATGGTCTGGAGAAAGATTGGCAAGAAGGAACAAATGGTAGTGATAAGGAAGCAATAGTCACCGCAGAGGAAATAGCAGAGGTGGCGAGCATGTGGACTGGCATACCAGTAACTAGGCTGGCGACTGAAGAGAGTCAGAGGCTGTTGCAGATGGAAGAAGAACTTCACCAGAAGGTCGTTGGCCAAGATGAAGCGATTGTTTCCATAGCCAAAGCAGTGCGTAGGGCGCGGTCTGGCTTCAAGGATCCTAGGCGACCGATAGGAGCATTCTTGTTTCTTGGCCCTACTGGCGTAGGCAAGACTTATTTGGTTAGGGCCCTTTCAGAATTCATGTTTGGTAGTGAAGATAGCATGATACGGTTGGACATGTCCGAATTCATGGAAAGGCACAGCGTTGCCCGTTTAGTTGGCGCCCCTCCTGGTTATGTGGGATTTGACGACGGAGGGCAGCTCACTGAGGCAGTCCGAAGGAAAGGTTACTCGGCTATCTTGCTTGACGAAATTGAGAAGGCACACCCAGATGTATTTAATATTTTGTTGCAATTGTTTGATGATGGCAGGCTTACAGATGCCAAGGGCCGGAAGGTGGACTTCCGCAACACAATAATCGTTATGACTAGTAACATCGGCTCGGACTTGATTAGGCGCGATACTCAACTAGGGTTCTCAAATATTTCCGACGATGAATCCAAGACGTCGAAAGAATCCTACGAACGTATGAGAGATAAGGTTCTAGATGAAGTAAAGAAATTCTTTAGGCCAGAGTTCATTAACCGGATAGACGCGTCGGTTGTTTTCCATTCTTTAGGGAAGGAGCATATAGTTCAGATAGTAGAATTGATGCTTAGAGAAGTCGGAAAACAACTTCTTGAAAAAGGTGTTTCTTTGGAGGTTTCTGAAGAGGCAAAAGAGCTTATTGCTGAAACAGGATTTGATCCTAATTTTGGGGCCAGACCATTGCGTAGAGAAATCCAAGACAAGATTGAGGATAAACTCTCCGACGAATACTTGGCCGACAAATTTGGTCCTGGTGACACCGTGCATGTAGAAGTTCAGGATAGTGAAATAGTTATTAGAGTAGATGCTCCAGTGGCTCCGCCTGTAGAGTAAGCTTAGTATGATTTGCTAGCAGTGTTTGATGCGGCCTAAAGAGACCATAACCAACCAAGTTGTGGAATGGGTTAAGGTAAAATTCAGTCTTATTGTTTCTGCCCCGAACTTTAGATTGCCGTCCTAGAGGTACGAACATTCGTGAGGCCATGTGAGACTTATGCCTAGTAGTAAATCTAGAACGATTTTTGCCTGTGAGGATTGTGGCGCTCAATCTGCGAAATGGGGGGGGCGATGCTCTCAGTGTGGCGAATGGAACACCTTGACGGAAACGTTGATCAAACCCTCTAGCTCTAACAAATCAACTAGTATCATCGCTTCAATCCCCGAAAAACTTTCTGATTTGACGGTTGGGTCCGAGATGAGAATCGAGTTGCCATTCCGAGAGCTTAATAGACTACTTGGTGGAGGATTGGTCAGGGGATCTGTGGTTCTTATGTCGGGCGAGCCTGGGATAGGGAAATCGACTCTGTTATTGCAGTCCTTAGCAGGGATAGCAGCCCAGGGAGAGGTCGTGTTGTATGTTTCCGGAGAGGAGTCGCCTAGCCAAGTTTCCATGCGTGCGGAAAGGCTTAAAGCAGGAGGCGAGAGTTTATATTTTTTGTCTGAGACAGAGCTAGGGCAGATAATTTCTCATCTAGATGAGCTGAGTCCAGCTGCATTAGTTGTTGATTCAATCCAAACCGTACACTCAGCAGAGATATTGTCTGCAGCAGGAAGCGTTGCACAAGTCAGAGAGTGTACAGGACTGATAATTCAATGGGCCAAGTCGAAAGGAGTTCCAGTAATAATTGCTGGGCAAGTCACGAAAGACGGTACGGTAGCAGGCCCGAGGGCTCTCGAGCATCTTGTTGACGTTGTTTTGAACCTAGAAGGTGATTCGTTGGGAGTTTACCGAATCCTAAGATCGACTAAGAACAGATTCGGTTCGACCAATGAGATTGCGGTTTTTCAAATGAGTGAGCATGGCCTTGAGGAAGCCTTGGAACCTTCGATGCTTTTTTTGTCTGGCAGACCAGTTAACGTTCCAGGATCTGTAGTAACCGTTGCCATGGAGGGAAGCCGTCCGCTATTAGTAGAAGTGCAGGCTTTGACAAGCACTACAGTATTCCCTCAGCCGCGAAGAACTTCTACGGGCATAGATTTCCAAAGGTTGCTATTAATAACTGCAGCATCAACTAAAAGATTAGGGATTCCATTGGGTAATCAAGACATTATAGTTAACGTACCGGGGGGTCTAAGGGTGGCTGAACCAGCATCCGATCTAAGTGTTGCTTTGGCATTGATATCAAGTTACAAGAACGTGGCAGTTGATTCGCAGCTTGTCGCCCTAGGTGAAGTTGGTTTGGGGGGTGAAATAAGGGCGGTTCCTCATATAGAAAAGCGACTTACAGAAGCAGCTAGACTCGGATTCAAAAGTGCAATCGTTCCCCGAGTCCAGGCTGAAGAGATTGAAATTCCTGGGATCAAGATAATTGGTTCGTCGACACTGGGAGAAGTTTTAGGTAAAGTCTTTCCTGAGAATATAGACTAAGCGTAACGAATCGGAGAACATAGGGAAGCAATGCATGGTTTCTCTTTATAAGGGAAAAAATTAGCTATATTCCAGACTATTTGATATCAAAATTAGAGGTGTCCTATTGCAAATATCTATACTGTTTTGTGAAGGCTGCCCCAATTGGTCTTTAGCCTTAGAAGATGTGAAAGAAGTTGTCGCTGAATACTATGTTGATGCAGACATTCAAGCTGTCGAGGTTACATCCCAGGATCAAGCTGCGGAGTTGGAATTTCTAGGCTCTCCTACTGTGAGGGTTGATGGGATGGATGTTGAGCCTGATGTAATTGAGTCGGGTTTCAATCTGGATTATCGAACCTACTGGCTTGAAGAGGAACTTTTGAATCGCCCACCGAAAGAATGGATAGCGGCGGCTATCGAAGTAGCTCTAGAGTGATATCGTAAGGCTCAGCCTCCATTTCTTGACGTGGTATAGCTAGAAAGATATACTTTCACTGGTATCGCTCGAACTATTGATAGTTGCTTTGAACAGCGGCTCAATTCCGTTAGGGATTTGGGTCGCTGTTAAGTGAGGGAGCAGAAGCTACGGGCCCGAGTGGCGCAATGGCAGCGCAATCGATTTGTAATCGATAGGTTAGTGGGTTCGAATCCCCTCTCGGGCTTGCCAGTTTGCTTGCCTTTGCACCGTGGGTTGCTCAGTGTTAAACTGAGTCGTTCTCGGAGGGGTGGGTGAGTGGTTAATACCACCAGACTGTAAATCTGGCGCCCGGAAGGGCTACGCAGGTTCGAATCCTGCCCCCTCCACCACTGAGTGGAGAATTATAATTGTGGAAGGCCCACATAGCTCAGTTGGTAGAGCACGTTCTTGGTAAGAACGAGGTCATCGGTTCAAGTCCGATTGTGGGCTCCATATTAGGAGGATAGGAAAATGGCTAAACAAAAATTTGAGAGAAACAAGCCACATATGAATGTTGGCACGATTGGGCATGTGGACCATGGAAAAACCACATTGACTTCGGCTATTACGCAGGTTTTGACGAAGCATGTCACTGGTAATGCGGCGCGACCTTTTGACAGTATTGATAATGCCCCTGAGGAAAAGGCTCGTGGAGTTACCATTGCGATAGCTCACATTGAATACCAAACGGAAAATCGTCATTATGCTCACGTTGATTGCCCAGGCCATGCTGATTATATCAAAAACATGATTACTGGAGCAGCTCAGATGGACGGAGCAATTCTGGTGGTCAGCGCCCCCGACGGTCCTATGCCACAAACAAGAGAACATATTCTTCTAGCTAGACAGGTAGAGGTACCTCGTATAGTGGTAGCTCTCAACAAAGTGGATATGATGGACGACGAGGAACTTCTTGAACTCGTGGAGATGGAAATTAGAGAACTGCTTAGTAAATACGACTTTCCTGGGGATGATATACCGATAGTGAGGGTTTCCGCCCTTAAGGCTTTAGATGGAGATCCGGATGCAGAACAGGGAATCTTGAACCTAATGCAGGCAGTTGATGATTATATGCCTGTTCCAGACCGACCGCATGACGGAACTTTTTTGATGCCGGTTGAAGATGTATTTGGGATTAAAGGAAGAGGTACGGTAGTCACTGGGCGTATAGAACGTGGAGTAGTTAAACCAGGGGATGAAATTGAGATTGTAGGGATTGTAGACACTCGTAAAACCGTTTGTACAGGCGTTGAGATGTTCCACAAGTTGCTTGATTCAGGGGAGCCTGGCGACGCGGTAGGCTGTTTGCTGCGAGGTGTGGACAGAGAGGACGTGGTTAGAGGGCAGGTTTTAGCGAAGCCTGGCAGCGTGACAGGCAGTACCAAAGCTCTTGGGCAGGTTTATGTACTGACTAAGGATGAAGGTGGTCGTCACACCCCGTTTTTTAATGGATATAAGCCTCAATTCTATATCAGGACAACAGATGTGACGGGTGAAATTGAGTTGCCAAGCGGCGTTGAGATGGTTGTGCCAGGTGACAATATTGAAATGACTATTAAATTGATTAATCCTATCGTGTTAGAAAACGGATTACGTTTTGCCATTCGTGAAGGTGGCAGGACTGTTGGATCTGGTGTTGTTACTAGCGTAGTGGAGTAAAGATGGCTAAGAGAAAAACGGAAGCACGAGTGCTTGTAACTTTGGCTTGCTCCGATTGTCGGGAGCGTACGTATAACACGGAAAAGAACCGTCGTAACGACCCAAATCGAATTGAGTTGAATAAATTCTGCCCGCGATGTCGAGGCGCAAGACTTCACAGGGAAGTACGATAAAGTGGCTCGCTCTGGTGGAAATATATTGCGAAAGCCGGCTTCTCCTACAACTACTGGCCCCAAGAAAGGGCTGATTCAGTTCTTTGGTGAAGTGGTGAGTGAACTGAAGCAAGTTACTTGGCCATCTAGGGAAGAGACTGTCAGATTGACGCTGTTAGTTATAGCTGTTTCTGCAGCCACCGGTTTTGCGTTGGGATTGGTAGATATTATTTTCACAAGACTTTTGGATTTAGTGATCGCTTAAGGCTCATTAGCATGACTTCTAAGACTGGTAAAACCGAGAACACCTTAATAGAGCCGCGCTGGTATTTTGTCCATACGTACTCAGGTCAGGAAGAAAGAGTTAGGAAGAATCTTGAGCAACGCATTACTACGATGGACGCCGAAGATCGGATACTCCAGGTAATCGTCCCGACTGAAGAGGTCGTGGAGATAAGATCAGGTAAACGAATCCCTAAGCGAGCCCGCCTGTATCCTGGTTACATCATGGTTGAAATGAAGATGGATGATGAAGGTTGGCATATTGTTAGAAACACTCCTGGGGTGACTGGATTTGTGTCGGTTGAGGATGAGAATGAAAAGAGACCTAAGCCAGTGGCTTTGGAGCCATGGGAGGTCGAGAATATTCTCCAGCTGGTGGCATCAGAAACGCCCAAGGCAAGAATTGGCTTCACTAGGAACGAGAGTGTTAGAATTACTGATGGGCCATTTGCAGACTTTATTGGAGTTGTTGATTCGATTGATACAGACAAGGGGAAAGTCAACGTTCTGGTGTCATTTTTTGGCAGGGAGACACCAGTAGAGTTAGATTTCCTACAAGTGGAGAAACTTTAGGGTAATTAAGTATGGCTAAGAAGATCAGAGCTATAATCAAACTACAGATACAGGCAGGGCAAGCGACGCCTGCTTACCCTGTGGGACCTGCATTGGGGCAGCACGGTGTCAACATAATGGGCTTTGTAAAAGATTTCAATTCGAGAACTGCCTCTCAATCAGGTAATTTGATACCCGTAGCCGTCACGGTTTTTGAAGACCGTTCTTTTACTTTTGTGACTAAAACGTCTCCTGCTTCCGATATGTTACGTAAAGCAGCTGGAGTGGAGAAGGGTGGGGGTATGGCAGGTAGAGAAAAAGTTGCTACTGTGCCTAGGTCAGCAGTGGTTGAAATAGCTCAATCCAAGATGAAAGACCTTAACGCAGGATCGGTGGAAGCGGCTGTGAAGATTATCGAGGGCTCAGCCAAGAGTATGGGAATTGAGGTTACTGAGTGATGGTTAAACATGGAAAACGTTACAATGAAGTTTTTGAAAAGCTCGATAGGGAACAGAACTATGAGCCAGAAGAGGCTATCAACTTAGTCAAAAAAACTACTACAGCAAAGTTTGATGAAACTGTAGAGATTCATCTTCGGACTGGAGCAGACCCTAGGCATGCTGAGCAGCAAATCCGTGGAGTGGTGCAGTTGCCGAATGGTTTAGGTAAACCGGTCAGAGTGTTGGTGTTCGCACAGGGAGATGCCGCTAAGGCTGCCCGGGAAGCGGGTGCAGACTCAGTAGGTGATGAGGATATAATACAGAAGATTGATGGAGGATGGATCGACTTTGATATGGCCATAGCTACCCCTGATATGATGGGTAAAATAGGTCGACTTGGTCGGGTCCTTGGACGTAAAGGCTTGATGCCCAATCCCCGGACTGGAACGGTGGTGCAGCCAGGGGATATTCCTAGAGTAGTGGATGAAGCGAAGAAGGGTAGGATCGAGGTCAGAATGGACAGGACAGCGATAATCCATGTGCCGATAGGTAAGGCCAGTTTCGAATCTGAAAAACTACTGGAAAACCTCTCTAGCTTGATGGACATGATATCTCGTTCAAAACCTCCGGCTGTCAAAGGACAATTTATCCGCAGTGCCTACCTGACATCTAGCATGGGGCCTAGCATTCCGCTTGATGTTGCCACTTTAACTGAACTCAAGGTAGAATAGAGTCGTTGAAGTGTTGTTAAAAACTGAATAGTCACACCGTAGACAGTGGGTGCTTAGGCTTAAAAAAGCCCGCCGAGGTATAAGGTTGAACCGTTGTTTCTGCATGTTCCCCTGTCCCTCTGGCTGGGGAATTTTATTTGAGGTGAAAATGCCTACTCAAAAGAAAATAGAAGAAATTGAGATATTGACCGACAAGTTCTTGAAGGCGACTGTGGCGATTGCCGCCGACTTTAGTTCTACCTCTGTTCAAGAAATGACCGATCTTAGGAAGCATCTTAAGGAAGGTGAGATAGAATTCAGAGTCGTGAAGAACACGTTGGCAGAAAGAGCAGCGGAAGCTGCCGGTAGGCCAGAAATCAAGGAATTGCTGGTGGGTCCCACTGGGTTAGCACTGGGTTTTGGCGATGAGCTTACTCCTATAAAGATGATAGCCGAATATGTTCGGGCTAATCGACTATTAGTCAAAGTAAGGTCAGCTACTATGATGGATGGACGTGTCTATAGAGAGGCACAACTGGCTACTTTGATTACGTTGCCGCCAAAAGAAGTGTTGGCTGCTCAGCTACTTGGACAAATGGCTTCGTTATTCACTCGGTTGGTTCGGTCTATGAATCAGCCTCTTCAGGGCCTTTCTAATGTGTTACAGGCTAGGATAGAACAACAGGAAAATAGCTAGACAATTTATATTCTAAAATCAAAAATTGGAAAAGTTTAAGGAGAAGTTAGTGGGTAAAGAAGAAATTATAGAAGCAATTAAGTCGCTCACCGTGCTTGAACTATCGGAAGTAGTGAAAGCCTTGGAGGAGGAGTTTGGTGTTAGTGCAGCGGCTCCTGTGGCTGTTGCTGCACCAGCCGCACCTGCTGCTTCGGCTGACGGGGGTGGAGCTAGTGATGACGAAGAGCAGACTGAGTTCCAAGTCGTCCTTAAGGAAACGGGAGCAGAGAAAATAAGCGTCATTAAGGCGGTTAGGGAAGTCACTACCCTCGGATTGCGCGAGGCTAAGGAGTTGGTGGAAGGAGCTCCGGCTACGGTGAGAGAAGGTATTGGCAAAGAAGAGGCCGACGAAATTCTCAAGAAACTTCAAGCGGCTGGCGCCACAGTAGTTATAGAATAGTATGCAGATACTTTCCAAGTCTGCTTAATTTCTAGAATATTTAGTACCCTCGAGCTATACCTTGAATATAAGGTCTCGAGATATATGCTTGGTGTTCTATTTTGAGCAGAGCTTGTCTCTTGGGGGTGTAGTGCCAGATGTTACGCGTGGACTTTCTGAATCAGTAGAATCGCGTATGTGCTGAAGAATTCGTTTCCGGGTGGCGTTATGTGGCTAGTATAGTAATGTTGACGATGCTAGCTATTCGGTTGCCCTAGTATTCCATATGCTTCAGATAGTAGGATTTCGGTATCTTCCCACCCGATGCAGGGGTCTGTAATTGAGACGCCGTATTCTAATTTAGATGGATCTTTCTCGTTAAGTTTCTGATTTCCAGGGTTTAAGTTGCCTTCTAGCATCATTCCGGCAATGTTCGTGTCGCCAGCGGCACGCTGGTCCAGTACATTCCGAAATGCAACGGATTGGAGGAGATGATCCTTATTAGAATTAGCGTGAGAACAATCTATAATCATATTCGAAGGCATCCCAGATTTATTCAATAACTCTGTTGTGGTTTTAACCGACTCCGAGTCATAGTTTGGTCCATCAGATCCCCCACGTAGGATTATATGACAGTTTGGGTTTCCTTTGGTCATTACGATTGATGCTTGCCCGTCACTATCCACTCCTAGGAAGGCGTGTGGCGCGCTAGCAGACACCATACCATCTACTGCTAGCTGAATACTCCCTCCAGTCCCATTCTTAAAGCCAACTGGCATGCTAAGACCACTAGACATTTGTCGATGCGTCTGACTTTCAGAAGTTCTTGCTCCTATTGCGGCCCAAGACACGAGGTCGGCTATATATTGAGGCGTAATCGGATCCAAGAATTCTGTGGCTGCTAGTACTCCCATTTCCGCTACCGTTAGCAGGAATTTTCTTGCTAACTCCAATCCATGTTCTATGTCAAAGCTGCCATTAAGGTGGGGGTCATATACTAGACCTTTCCAACCGACCGTGGTTCTAGGTTTTTCAAAATAGACTCTCATCAGGATTAGCATTCGGTCCTTGTACCTTTCAATCAATTCCTTGAGGCGACCGATATACTCAATGCCTGCCTCCGTGTCGTGGATGGAACATGGTCCAACGATCACTAAGAGTCGATGGTCTCTCCCAGCGAGAATGTTAGCTATTTCTGCCCTACCGTTTACTATCATTGCAGCAGCTTTCTTCGTAACTGGAAGTCTATTAAGGTAATTTTCCGGCGACGGTAATCGCTGAATCTTTGCGATGTTCGTATTTTGCAATTGGTGCATTACTGAATCCTCATTTCGCAATTAACCGTTGTATTTGTTAATTATATTTCCCTCTTGTTGGCCGAAATAAAACAATCAATGATTGCGTAAATAATCCTTCACGCTGACCCAAGTAATAGTCACAGACGGTTAGTATTGGCTAGTTTTGAGCACGTGTCAAGGGGAACTGTTGTACAAGTACTAGCTCGGTTTAGTCCATTTAGTAATGGGCCAATATTTTAACAATACCTTGCCTATAATGAGTGAATAATCTACAGGGCCAAAAGTGCGACTGTCGCGGCTATCGTTTCTGAAATCGCCCAAAACGATGAATTCTCCTTTAGCAGTTATCCATTGAGTTGGTGATGATTTAGGTAGTTTTGGAGCTTTTTGGATGTAAGGCTCGTATAGTCGTTCCTCGTTTACCATCATGAATGAATTATTGACCCGAATGTATTCATCAGGTAGACCGATTATTCTTTTTACGCAACGGACTCCGGGTTGTCCAGGATCCATTAGTACTACAATGTCACTGCGAGATGGCTGCTTATCGGGCGTATAAGCTTTCACATCAACCAATATTTTATCCCCATGAACTAGTGTTGGCCACATACTGTTTCCGTCGACTGAAAAACGAGCCAAACTTATTTTTTTAAAACTAGTTATTCTAAGTGCTATTGTCAGCCAGAGTTTAAGTATTGCTAGCATATCCTTGATTTTAATTTTATTATCAATTTCGATCCATACCTAAGGGTTGATGGCGAGGGCTTGTTCTTGTAATCTAATCCTTGTAAGCACTCAAATTGGAGGTATACATGTTTTTAATAAAAAACCTATCCGCAAGATGGGGAAAGATGGTTTCGCCAGCAATAGTTTACGCCCATTGCGATATTCCTTGTGGAATATATGACCCACATACAGCACAAATTGCTGCTTTAACAACGGTTAGGATGAATCAACTGATAGAGGCTTTGGAAACTCCTGGAGCCAGTGCATCGGCAAAGGAGAAGAGTGATTACGCTCATGCGATTAGCCGATACACATCTGTTAAAGAGGAACATTCGGAACAGTGTAAGTCGGAGCTCAGGATTTTGTGGGCAGACTATTTTAAGCCGGAGCACGTTGAAGAGTACCCGGAACTCCATGAAAAGGTTTTTAATGCATTGAAGGCAGCAAGCAAGGTAAGGCAAACGCAAGACTTGAACGCGTCTAAAGACTTACTTTGCGCCACCCAAGATATAGCGGAGATTTTCTGGAAGACTAAGGGTTCAATACCTGTTAAGCACTCCTCTCGACAGGGTGCGGTTGGTGAGGAACTGGTATACCCTAGCTGAATAAAATTTTGCCTTATTGCTGCAGCATAGGTGTGGGTTGGTGATTTGCTTTGAATCTTGAAAAGGTTAAAGGCAAACTTTTTAGGGATCTTCGAGCCGAATTAGATGATCCAACTGTACTCAATGCTATGTTTGAAGTGCAGAGGGAGGCATTTGTTTCGGGCAATCTTAGATGCTTGGCTTATGAAAATATGCCCCTCGCTATTGCTGAAGAACAGACTATCTCACAGCCACAGATTGTGGCGAAAATGATTTCACTGCTTTCACTTAGGGGATCCGACAAAGTTCTAGAAGTGGGTACTGGTTCCGGGTATCAGGCGGCAATATTATCCCTACTTGCGGCTACAGTTGTAACTACAGAACGTTTCAAAAGCTTAATTGATGTTGCAAAGAAGAGGCTAAGATTATTGGGCTATGAAAACGTTATCGCCCGTGAGGCGGGTGACATCATGGGAAGTTCAGCAGATGCACCCTTTGATGCAATTGTAGTTGCAGCGGCCGCCCCTAGGCTCCCTAGAGACTTACTAGATCAACTCGCCTCAAACGGGCGTATGATGATTCCGGTTGGGCCCAGACAATCGCAAGATTTACTACTCGTTGTAAAATCGGAAGAGGGATATTCTGTAACCAATCATGGAAAATGCAGATTTGTTCCACTTGTTGGTCCTAGCGCTTGGGATACATTCGATGCGATTTAATATGGATTCTAATGCCCTAGGAGCTTACCTGATATAATCGTGGCGCTTGGATTATTACAATTATCATGAGTTCATTGACCAAAAAAGATTACGAAGCAGTAATTGGGCTAGAGGTACATGCACAATTACTGACAGAAAGTAAGATGTTTTGCGCTTGCAGGGCTGACTATCAAGGCGCGACTCCAAACTCTGAGGTATGTCCGGTTTGCTTGGGAATGCCTGGCGTTTTACCAGTGATCAATGAGCGTGCCGTTGAATGTGTAATTCGTACGGGGCTCGCTTTAAACAGTAACATTGTTGAGCACACAAAATTTGATCGTAAGAACTACCCATACCCAGATTTAATGAAGGGCTACCAAATTTCTCAGTATGACAAGCCAATAGCTAGTGGAGGTTGGCTTTCTATAGCAGTCGATGGGGATGACCGAATGGTCGAAATTAACCGAGTCCATTTGGAGGAAGATGTCGCAAAATTATTTCATCTTAATGACGCAGATGGGGAAGCATATAGTTTACTAGATGTGAATCGTGCGGGAGTGGCCCTGATGGAAATAGTAAGTGAGCCATCTATGAGGTCTCCCGAAGAGGCCAGGCAGTATTTGGTTAAGCTTAGGACGATTCTCAGATACTTGAAGGTTTCTACTGCGAACATGGAGGAAGGTAGTTTTAGATGCGATGCGAACGTAAGTATAAGAGAAATGGGTAGTGATGGGCTTGGAACCAAGGTGGAAGTGAAGAATATGAATAGCTTCCGGGCCGTTTTCAGAGCAGTGCAGTACGAGATTGAAAGACAATCAAAGGTATTGGACGAGGGAGGACGTATAATTCAGGAAACCCGTGGTTGGCTAGAGGAAGGAAACACAACGGTAAGCCAGAGATCGAAGGAATTTGCTCATGATTACAGGTATTTCCCAGAGCCAGATCTGTTGCCCTTAGTAGTTAGTCGTAAGTGGGTTGCAGCAGTGGAAGCCACCATGCCAGAATTGCCCGACGCTAGGGCAAAGCGGTATGTTGACCGGCTAGGAATTAGTCAATATAAAGCGGAACAGCTTACACTGAATACCAGCTCCACCAGCGATTATTTCGAGGCTGCTATTTTGGGGACTAATCAATTGTCCAACGATCAACTGGAAAACAGAGCTGGTACAGTATGCAATTTAGTGTTAGGTGACGTGATGAGATTATTTAACGGCATTGGATCGGAACTGGATCCTCATAGATTGAATCCGTCTCACGTTCTTGAAGTTGCCAATATGTTAGAAAGTAGACAATTGAGCACAAACATGGCCTCGGAAGTTCTAAATATTCTGTTTGAATCGCCGGGCAAAACACCCAGTGCTGTAGTAAAAGAGCGTGGATTAGAGCAGATCTCGGATGTATCTATGATAGATTCCACGGTTGATGAAGTCATAAAGAGTAATTCTCAGGCCGTAGAAGACTATTTGCGAGGTAAAGAATCTGCTGTAAAATTCTTGGTGGGACAGGTTATGAAGTCCACCAAAGGGCAGGCTAATCCTGTGTTGGCGACTGAAGCTATACAGGAAAAACTGAAGGCACTGGGCAAAAGATGAATTATAGATGTAGCCATTACGCTCAACTGAGTAATGCGTCGTGGCACTATGGAGTAACAATATGCAGACTTATATGAATTTGGCGGCGGTATTTCTTTCGATAGTGCTTATAGCGGTGGTATTGCTTCAGGTTAAAGGAGGAGGTTCGGGGTTATTTGGTGCCGCGGATGGCACTTTTCGTACCCGTAGGGGTGTAGAGCAAATTATGTTCCGGTTTACCATATTCTTAGGCGTTTTGTTTGTGGCATTGTCTTTGGTCAGTGTATGGAAGCCGTGGGAGCGTTTCTAGAGAGGGTTACGTCTGCAACAGTTCCACAGAGTCACCAGGCCTTAGAATACCGATTTCCAATACCATAGCCGTGACACCGCGTCGCCCTAGAAATGACTTTATTATGTTATTGTGATAAACGTTCAATGTTGCGCACGGGCGATTCTGACTTGTAATTTTGATCGACACCTCGGTTCCTAACCTCAATATATCTCCAACGTTAATTTGTGCCAAATCTCCCATTCCTTCAACTAGGACATTTTCCCCTATTGACCCAGGTGGGAGTTGAATTCCTAATTCCGAGGCTACAGTCTGGACAGATTCACGGGCAATTATTGTTAAGTGTCTTGTATTGGGCTCTTCTTCTCCAGACTTCTTGTGTTTGTTTATTGGACTTGCGTGGAAGTCACCGTCAATCCCATGAATGCCAACGGAGACTTCCGGTGCCGGATACTTGGGAACTCCACTTGTTGGGCTGGAACAAACTGCGACTATGGTTCCACTACTTGAATTCTGATGCATCGTCCTCAGCCAATGATTCAGTATACTGCCAAACTAACAATATATTCGAGGCTAGAATTCAAACTCTAGCGCTTCCGCCACTTAGTGCCTTCAGGTGAATCCTCTAGGCTCACTCCAAGCTCAGTCAAATTATCGCGTATTGAATCTGCCACTGCAAATTGTTTGGCGCCGCGAAGTTCCCTTCTTATGTTTATGAGCAAATCTATAAAAGGTGCCGCCTCGATGTTTTGTGAATTATCGGACGCGGCGAAAGCTAGACCAAGTACGCTTCCAATGGTCAAAAGTACTTCTTGTGCTTCAGCGATGTTTCCACCTTCATCACGGGCTCGATTTATATCTCTACAAAGGTCGAAAATTACTGCGAGAGCTCTTGGGGTGTTTAGATCTTCTTCCATCGCCTCGTCAAATCGCTTTTTGTATGTTGCAGTGGTTAATAAGGTTCCACTGCCGGATGACCCTGCTAGGGCGGTTCTAATTCGTTCCAACGCACGCTCTTGGGCTAGTACGTTGTCATTGGTGTAATTTAAAGGGCTCCTGTAATGGGAACTCAGGAAAAATAGCCTCAATGCGTCCGTCGAAAATTTTGATAATGCTTCTTTTACGGTTATAAAGTTGCCTAGCGACTTACTCATCTTATCTTCGCCGAGCCTGAGCAAGCCGTTATGGACCCAGAATTGTGCCATAGGTTTCCCGTTGTTGAACGCCTCTGTTTGTGCGATTTCATTTTCGTGATGCGGGAACACTAAATCTTGGCCGCCGCCATGTATGTCCAGAGTTTCTCCGAGATAGGCTAATGACATAGCACTACATTCAATGTGCCATCCTGGTCGTCCCTTACCCCACGGACTGTCCCATGACGGCTCACCTGGTTTTTCAGCCTTCCAAAGAGCGAAGTCTAAAGGATCATTTTTTAGTTCACCTGGCTCTATTCGAGCACCCACTCGCATTGTATCAAGGGTTCTGTGACCCAACTTCCCGTAGTCTTCTTTCTTTCTGACCTTGTAGTAAACGTCGCCCTGAACCGCGTATGCGTAGTCCTTATCGATTAGCCCACTTATAATTTCTTGAATTTTTGGTATCTCTTCCGTTGCCCTTGGGTAGATATCAGCTCTTTTCACATTTAACGCATCCATTTCGTCAAGATACGCAACTATGTTCTTTTCAGCCAAATCCTGCACGGTTATTCCCATATCCGCAGCGCCGGCTATCATTTTGTCATCTATGTCGGTGAAGTTTTCTACGTACTTAACACTGAAGCCTTTGTATTCTAGATACCTTCTCAACACATCAAATATAATTGATCTCATCGCATGTCCGATATGAGCTGATGCATATGGTGTGATGCCACATACGTACATCTTTATTGAGCCGTCTGTTGCAGTCAGCTCTTTGGTTTTCGCAGTCAGGGTATCGTATAAATTCATGTTTTTGATTCTATGAGTGCTACTGAATGGCAAGTAACACCACTCAGATTTCCTGTGAATCCCAATCCGTCGGTGGTAGTTGCCTTAACACTCACTCTTTGACTCTCTATAGCTAACAAGGCTCCGATTTCTTTTCTCATTAGACATATATATGGAGTCAATCTGGGCTTTTCGGCAACAATTGTAGCATCGATGTTGAGTGCGCGCCAACCTTTCAGGTCTAGTAATTTCTGTACTTTAGTTAACATAACAGTGCTTTTTATGCCGGCTAATGCCGGGTCATCTGATGGAAAGTGCTGGCCGATATCCCCTAACGCTGCGGCGCCTAACAGAGCATCTATAATTGAGTGAATGAGGACATCTCCATCGCTGTGCCCCTCCAATCCATTTTCCTTGGAAATTTCGATACCGCCGAGTATAAGGGGTCGGCCACTAGCCAGTTTATGAGCATCGTATCCTATGCCTACTCTCAAAGATGCGACTCCAACCCGTTGCTTAGGATGTTGTGAACGAACGCAACATCTTTAGCAGTAGTGATTTTAATATTTGAATACAAACCTTCGTAAAGATGTACGTTAAATCCTGCCAATTCCATCAGTTCCGCCTCATCTGTGACTGTCTGGTTTATCTTTGCGAAGGCACTCTGGAGATCTTCTAATTGAAAAATTTGAGGAGTTTGTGCGGCTCGAAGCTTAGTCCTGTCCAGAGTCTTTTCAACTTGGTTGTTATTAGATGCTATCTTGATCGTGTCCGTTAATGGAATTGCAGGTACTGCGGAGCCCCAGTTTATTGCCTCATCTATTCCGTTTTCTATCAAATCCTTGGTTAAGCAAGGCCGGGCTGCATCATGTATAACTACCCATTTATGGCTTCCTAGCGTGGCTAGACCGTTTCTAACAGAATCTTGCCGTCGTTCCCCCCCAATGCAGATTTTGCTTACTTTGCGAAATCCGTGGCTATTGACTATTTCTCTAGCTAACTTTTTTCTATCTTTTCTGACTACCAATACAACACTTCTTATAGATGGAGCAGCCTCAAATTTATCGAGTACAAATGACAGGGCAGTTGAACCGTGTAACTGCATGAACACTTTATCGAGCCCTTCCATTCTACTGCTTTGACCCGCTGCAACAATTACTGCAGCAGATTCCCGCTGTTGAGAATGATGTTGAGGTGAAGGAACATTATTTTCAGGCATTATCAGCTGGCTATTGGGTGAGCGAAAACCAGGCGTCCCGCTGCTGTTTGAAGTACACGGGTTACCGAAACATCTACAGTCGTACCCAAAAGCCGACGTCCTCCTTCTACTACTACCATAGTTCCGTCATCTAGGAATCCAACGCCTTGCCCTGACTCCTTGCCTTCTTGGATGACGCTTAGCTCCATTTCCTCTCCAGGCAGCACTACAGACTTTAACGCATTCGCTAGTTCGTTCACGTTCAGAACGTGAACGTCTTGAATTTCAGCAACTCTGTTTAGGTTAAAGTCTGTGGTTACTATCGGCGCATGTAGACTTTTCGCTAGCAGAACTAATTTTGCATTGACTTCTTGTCCTTCCCAGCGATCTACTTCCAAGACTTGCACTGGGGTACCAGAGTCTTTCCTTAGTTTGTTGAGCATTTCCAGGCCACGACGACCTCGATTTCTTCTAACGGAGTCGCTTGAGTCGGCGATATGTCGCAGTTCATCTAGGATGAACGTCGGTATTATAAATTCGCCAGGAACAAATCCAGTGTGACTTATGTTGGCTATTCGACCATCTATAATTGCACTGGTATCTAAGGCCATCTTGCTGTTTGACTTGCCCCCACTAGTTGAGGAATTTTGGAGTCGAGGGAACAGAGATAGCAAATCCTCTTCTCTATTTACAGCTATAGCTCCGCCGATTATTGCGAATAGAAGAGTCAATATGATTGGGAACCAGACTCCGGGCCAGTCGGTTAATCTAGACAACGGGACAGAAATAAGTATTGCCACCACCAGACCGGAAATCAGACCGATAGTAGACGCAAGTATTTTGGAAGAAGCAACATTTTGACTGGATGATATTATGATTTTCGCAGCTAATTTAGTGAGATAGGGAGTGGCTACGAGGCCTATTAGCACAAATGATACAAGTATGATTACGCTTAATTGAGGGTCATTTCCTACTGCTAGCGATCGGTCCAATTCAGTCCCTAGTGGCCATGCAATCAGTCCTAAAACTATCGCCCCTGCAAGGCGTTGTCCCAAGCTAAAAGATTTCAACAACGTCTCCTCTGCCACCTATTTCTCAGTCCTGACAACTATCTATATTATTTTTGTCAGGCGATAAAATTTGGAGTGCCCGCTCCCTGTCTTCTCTGTCCCCGAATAAAGAGAGGTGGTGATAATGAATACGAATAAATATGAAATCCAAGTTTAGCAAAGGGGCTGATAGGCTGTCAAAAGTCGCTATTGTACTAACTGTATAGGTAAAACGCCTTTTGACTCGAAGCTTGTATTGGCCTTACCAAGTTTTTGCTCGATTATCTTTGTCTAGCGATACTAGTCTATCCACTGTCAAAGTTTTCCCATTAATAGAAACCAAAGTAGGGTTAATTTTACCGTCATCTACAACGTATACGTGTTTCCCCAAATCAGACTTATACAAGATCTTGGGGTCTCTCCATTCGCCCCTCCGCGATTGTATACATACGTTGGTCCCTTTCTTTACGATTTGAATTCGCCCTAGAGATCTTATTGGCCTACTTCTCGCTACAAAGCCTGTCCTGTGTCTATAAACGCCAATAATGCTCGATTCTTCATCAGAGGCGATAGGCTTTTTTGAAATCTCAATTTTCGGATTCCCTAGAAGCTCGTAAACGATTTCGTTTGTAATTTCATCGACCAAATCTGAGGTGAGATTTAGATGGATCATTATTCCTAAATTCGATTCAGGCAACAAAAGCATAACCGTGTTCCAGCCTCCACTAATGCTGCCGTTGTGACCGAAAGCACTGTGCCCAAAGATTGTTTTTAGTTGAAAGCCTAGGCCCATTCTTGTACTTAGGTTTGGATCGGGGGCGTATTGTACTTCAAGCATTGTTTCGAAAGTTTCCTCTGACACAACTCCAGCAGACTTATTCAATAAAGACTTTGTGAAAACACACATGTCTTCTAGTGATGACATTACTGATCCAGCGGCAGCCGGCCCTACATAGTCGTATTTGGCTGCCCTAATATTCGTCTCGTCAATAAGATCACCATATACTAGTTCGTCACCGATGATTTCCATACGATCAAGCTCGTCTTGACCTAAATCTCTATGGTAGCCGACTGACATTTCTTTGACCGGATCGTCGTAGGCATAGGAGTCTTCCATTCCAAGTGTCTCAAAGATCACTTTGTGTATCACGTTGTGCCAGGTGTCTTCCTCTGCCCTAGCTACTATCTCTCCGAGTATTCCCCATCCATGATTGGCATAGTGCCAGTCTGAGCCAGGTTCGAAATCGACATCGATGCCATTTGGGTAGTGATTGGGAATGTCAAATTGTCCTGAGCTCCCCCATAATTTCAAATCTGCGCCACTGTAGTCTTTAAGCTCTGGAAACTCTCCAATCCCTGAAGTGTGAGTGAATAGATGCTTAACCCTCACAGGGCTAAATTTACTATTGAATCTTATGCTTGGGACAAGTTCTGTAACTTCTGCCTCCATGTCCAATTTTCCTTGTTCGACTAGTCTCATAGCTGCAAGGGCAGTCATAGTCTTGGTAATTGAACCAATTCTCTGTACAGTTTTAACTGTGTGTTCGGTTTTGGTTTCTATTTCTGAGTAACCAAAACCCTCCATGAACAGTATCTTCTCCGAGGAGACAATGCCTAGACCCATTCCTGGCAGTTTATGCCTTGTGATGAGGTCGTGGGCTAACTTTGCTAGTTTCGTCGTGTCAGGTTTCATTTACCAGTCCTTAGTTGGTTACTTAGAGGCAGGATTACAACCTCCAGTATTAATTGTTGAAAGGTCGCTGAAGGCACTTATATCTCTACCGGAGAATTTACTCTAACGTTTAATTAATGGCAATGAAACTTTGCAAAAAGTAGAAATTTAGGCGATGGATATTGTCGGATTACGGAAGACTTTGCTCTAAAGGTATGCTGAAAGCCATTGTATATACGCTTAGAATCGAATATACACTTAGACACGGTCTAATCATAGAAATCATCCGGAATAAATAAATTCTACGGAGGCAAAGATGAATGCAAAAGGTTTAAGTGGTTTGTTATTGGCTATCTGTCCCATAAGTATGATGGTACTTTGGATAGCCATATTTCCCGCGTTGATTGGAGATTCAGACACTACAGAAGCCGGCCTTAAACTGGCCTTGGAAAATCAGGCAGCGTGGATGGGACTTGGTATGTTGAGCGCCGTTATATTCGGAGGCTTGTTTGTTGGTTTGGCTCTACTATCTATGCAAATTCGGGCTGCAGGTGGTCCAGGCTCAACATTGACAACGGTTTCGTTAATTATGTTCATTGTGTGCTTCGCTGTTTTCGCTTCCAGCACTGGGCTTACGGTAGGAGCATTTGAACTTGCGAAGGCAGAAGGGGTCAAGGCCGCAGTTCCTGTGCAGCTTATTAGTGATCAGATTGGTGCAGGCATGCCGATGTTTTGGGGATTTGGATTGTTTCTACTAGGGCTGGCACTAGCCTCTTCAAAGGCTGTGAATGAGTACATTGGGTGGGCAATGGCTGTGATTGGTGTTGTTATGGTTTCTTCACTTATGTTTGACGTTTCAAACAGTCCGGTCGGTATTGTGCTATGGATGGGCATGACTGCTATAACAACAGTTGTAGGGGTTATGACCTATTTAAGCAGGGACGCAAGTTAGGCTTATTGCCCTTTATTGATTAGATTGGATAAACGCCTATAAATAGTGGCATCAATTAGTTATTGAGTTACGCAGTATTAAAGCCCCGGCTTTGTAATTGCCGGGGCTTTCTCATCAGTTAGCTATACAATCACTAGATCGCGGCAATGATATCGTTAAGAGTAGGACTTGGGCGCATCGCTTTTGAGCATAGCTCAACATTGGGGTGATAATAGCCACCGATGTCCACCGGATTTCCTTGAGCAGCGTTAAGTTCCTTGACGATTTTGTCTTCATTAGTGGACAACTGCTGGTATATTTCGGCAAAGCGAGTTTGCAGTGCTGAATCTTGTGTCTGTTGAGCCAATGCTTCAGCCCAGTAGAGAGCGAGGTAAAAATGACTGCCTCGCGTATCCAGTTCCTTTACTCGACGGGACGGCTCCCGTCGGTTTTCCATATGTTGCCCAATTGCTTGGTCCAAGGTTTCTGCTAATATCTTTGCCTTGTCGTTCTTATGAGTCTCTCCGAAATGTTCGAAGGAAGTGACTAGTGCACAGAATTCACCTAGGGAATCCCATCTTAAATGGCCCTCTTCGATGAATTGTTGTACATGTCTTGGGGCGGACCCGCCAGCACCCGTTTCAAAGAGTCCACCGCCGTCAAGTAGTGGGACTATGGATAGCATTTTCGCACTGGTCCCCAATTCTAGGATGGGGAAGAGGTCGGTTAAATAATCACGAAGAACGTTACCGGTAACAGAAATCGTGTCTTCGCCAAGTCTGCTACGGGCTAGCGTGAATTTTATTGCTTCAACTGGAGACATGGTTCGAATGTCCAAGCCTTTAGTATCGTGTGCCGGGAGAAATTGCTTCACCTTTTTAATCTGCTCGGAGTCGTGAGCCCGGTTAGGGTCCAACCAAAAAATAGCTGGTGATCCAGTAGCTTTAGCCCGATTGACAGCAAGTTTCACCCAGTCTTGTATCGCTGCGTCTTTAGTTTGGCACATTCGGAATATGTCACCTTCTTCAACGACTTGTTCCATCAAGGTTGTGCCAGATGCATCTGCCACTCGGATTACCCCGTCACCGGGAGCCTTGAATGTTTTGTTGTGAGACCCATACTCTTCGGCTTGCTGAGCCATCAATCCGACGTTTGCGACACTGCCAATGGTGGTCGGATCGAATGCTCCATGCTCTTGGCAATCTTCGATAGTTGCTTGAAAGATAGTGGAGTAGGAACGGTCGGGTATCAATGCGATCGTGTCGTGTAGCTCGTTGTCAGGCCCCCACGTTCGACCGCCATCTCTAATTATAACTGGCATGGAGGCATCAATAATGACGTCGCTCGGAACATGGAAATATGTGATTCCTCGGCCAGAGTCTACCATCGCCAATTTTGGGCCGGTGTCATAGACAGCTTGGATATCTGCCTCTATTTCCTCTCTCTTGGAATCAGGAAGAGATTGAAGTCTGGTATAGAGTTCAGCCACTCCATTGTCGGGGTTCACTCCGAGCTCCCTAAGGACATCCGCGTGTTTGGTAAATACGTCTTTGTAGTAAACCGACACGCATTGGCCGAAAATAATCGGGTCGGAAACGCGCATCATGGTCGACTTGAGATGTAAAGAAAGCAACACGCCGTCAGCTCTCGAATTTTCTATTTCATCAGTGTAAAATTGGCGCAGAGCTTTCATGCTCATCACAGCGCAATCGATGATTTCATCAGCCACCAAAGGTATATCGGATTTGAGCGCGGTCACACTGCCATCTTTGGCCACAAATGCGATCGAAGCCGATCCGGCCTCCGAAACTGTTACAGCCTGTTCGCTGCCGTAAAAATCTCCACCTTTCATATGGGCAACGCGGGTCTTTGATACCTCAGGCCAGTCCTGCATCATTTGATGAGGATTTCGTTTGCCGTGTTCCTTCACCGCTGTGGACGAACGACGATCGGAGTTCCCTTCCCTTAGAACTGGATTGACCGCACTTCCCAATACCTTAGAGAATCGTTGATGGGCGTCGTGTTCGTAGTCAGTTGAAGGGTTATCTGGATAGTCCGGGATATTATATCCATTGTCCTGTAACTCCTTGACAGCACTCTTTAATTGGGGAATAGAGGCGCTAATATTAGGCAACTTGATAATGTTGGCAGTCGGGTCCAAGCATAACTTACCAGCCATTGTGAGATAGTCCGGTATTTTCTGCTCATCTGTAAGATTATCCGGGAAATTGGCAATGATCCTAGCAGTTAAAGATATGTTCCAGTCCTCAAGTTCAATGCCTGACCCTTTGGTAAATGCCTGAATCAGCGGCAGTAACGAGAATGTGCCAAGGGCTGGGGCCTCGTCAGTTTTAGTATAGATAATACGAGACGCTTCTGGCATATGTTTCTCCTACACAAGTAATTTATCTGAGAGGTTCATAAACTGTGACTTCCTATATTAAAAGCTCTGTTTATACTAAGGCAGGCTGTCTTTTATGTCGCTCAGTTTTCCCCTAATGGTTCTACTTGATTGGATACGAGAATGCAAGAGGTTCATCTAGTTGGCTATACTGTAGGATGGTGATATACCGTTCGTAAAGGAGGAATAACAGTGCGTACAGCAATTCAAGGTGGTTGGGTAATAGCATGGCAAAAGGAGCAGCATTTTCTCCTAGATGGGGGAATTGTTATCTATAATGGCAGCACCATTGAATTTGTTGGCTTTCCTGGTGATCCTGAATGCCCGAGACCTGATCGAATTATTAACGCTAGTGGTAAATTAATTTCTCCTGGGTTCGTTAACTTCCATTGCATAGCAAATTTCGATCTCCAAATCCTAAATATTGACCATCCTAGGTCTGCAGGTTATAACCGACCGTCCTGGGTAATTGAACCTAATGCCAAAACGATCATGAGTGATGATGATTTTAGGATCAGCGCGGACTTTAGCGTGACCAGTCTACTAAAGTGTGGGAACACCAGTTTTGGTGCAGTTACGACAGGTCTGACCAAATTTTGGGATGACGCTGATGCTGAACCTTACGCTTTGGCTGAAGCATCCGAGCGATTGGGGGCTAGAGCATGGTTGTCACATCTCTACCAGGAAGCGTGCGATTACATGGATGAAGACGGCGTTCCTCAGCGCATTTGGGACAGTTCTAGGGCTCAAACAGGTTTAGATAAGGCTTTAAGTTTTATTAAATATGCCAACGAGAGCGGGAGCGAACGTCTAAATGGATTTCTTTTCCCTTACCAGACTGCTCGATGCTCAGATGAACTTCTAAAAGAGACCATGCGCCAATCGGAACTGTTAGGGAATATTCACGTACGGTCCCATTTCTCTCAGCGCTTAGAGGAGTTTAAGCAGCATAAAGTAAAGACTGATGAATCGATGGTTGAATGGTTGCAGGGAATCGGATTTCTAGGGAGGCAAGTATCACTCGTGCATGCTAAGTATATTGCCGGTCATAGTGCTACGGGTGATGAGCCACGTAATGATCTGCAGATACTTGCGGAAACTGAGACGACCGTATGCCATACTCCTATTGTCTACGCGAGATCGGGAGATTTTCTGGAATCATTCAGTAGATATGCCAGATCCGGTGTAAACATGGCCTTAGGCTGTGACACATTTCCTCCCGACCTATTAGAGGAAATTAGGGCAGGTTCTTTGATCAATAAGATTATCGAGCGAGACAGAATGGCAGGGATGGTAAAGGAGTTTTTCTATGCTGCCACAATAGGCGGAGCAAAAGCATTGGGGCGCGATGATATAGGCAAACTAGAAGCAGGATGTAAGGCAGACATCAGTGTTTTTAACATTGCCGCTTTCGATGCCGGGCCTATAGATGACCCTATGAGAACATTACTGCATTTTGCTAACGGGCAACATTGTGAGACAGTGATAGTGGATGGAAATGTTGTTGTAGAAAATGGCTTAGTGAATGGAGTTGACGAAGAAGCATTACGGCAAGACGCACAGCGCGTATGGACTAAATATAAGGCAGGAATTGTCTCTTGGGATTATGCCAAGAGGCGCAGTGATGAAATATGGCCACCTTTGTTTCCAATTAAGAAATCGGCGTTTAAGAATTAGGTCAATATCGACCACTTCGATTCAGTGGCAACATGGTAAAGCCAGCAAGTAAAGACAAAACAGCAGCCAATATCAATGCAAATTTTAAATCCATACCGGCCATTATTCCAGCTAACACCGCTCCTAACGCAGCGAAACCCTCTCCTACCGATGAAATTAATCCGAGAACCGTCGAATCCCGATGACCGATCTTTTCTAAGGCCATAGCAATAATGACGGAACGCACCGCTAACATCAGAATTCCAGTAATAATTAGAAGCGGGAATATGGTGATATCGTTCGATACAAAGGTTATGAGCCAAGCACAAATTCCTCCCCCTGTAAGCCCCCCAATTGCCATGGTTTTTCTGCCGACTTTATCCGAAATGTGACCAACAAAAGGAGTTGCTACCGCTCCACCTATCAAGAACAACGAAACCCCTAATCCGGTTAATCCGGAGGAGAAACCCTTAATCTCCAGGAAGTACAAAGGCGCCATGCTCATAAACGCAATTATGGACATACTGTGGAGTATGATTGCAAGTAGAATAGCCAAGGCCCCCGGTTGCACAACCGATTTTGCCAAACCTCTGATATTTAGACCGACCCCAAATTCCCTTGGAGGGGCTATTACCATTGGTGCCAATCTAATAAATACCAACCCTAAAATGATGGTTGGTATCGTATTAATCTGAAGTACCTGTCTCCAACTAAGGAACGTAAGCAAGATTCCTACTAAAAGCGGAGTAGCTATCTCTGCGACAGTTCCTCCCATCATATGCATTCCTAAGACAAATGCTTTCCTATCCGGCATCCATTGGATCATCGCTCCCATCGCAACAGGGTGCCACGCCGCGGCGCCGGCACTTGCAAGTGTTAAGAATCCTACAACAGCCCAATAATTGCCCGATCCTGAAGCTATGAGTTGAGCTGCAGACACCCACCAAAATGTGGCGAGCAAAAAGATGCCGCGCCTTTTCAGATTGTCTCCAATAAATCCTGCCGGGAGTTGGGTAATACCAGCTCCTATCTGCCTAGCAGCAAACAGTATGCCTACTTGGAAAGGGCTGAGGCCCATTGAGACAGCTATTGCTGGGACCAGCAACCATAAAGCCCCGCCGCCCCAGTCCACTGCTCCGTGACCGGCAGGGAAGACCAACAAATATAGCCACTTATGTTGTTTATGCGAAGATTTGATAATGGCTCCTCTTCTTAATACATAATCATTTTTATAAGGTCAATGGGTTTAAAGGTGTAGGGATTTGTCATCTATAACAAAGTTACATTCATTGGTATTTTTGTTTTATGCTTAATTACTGCCATTGTATTGGATCTTTATTTCGCTGGCGTCACAGGTAGTCGTCTATTTCCATCGTGGGAATGGCAGCTATATTCTCCATTGGTGTTTTGGTAGTTTGGGGAATAGTTTTTGGGGCAATATGCTCTAGAAAGTAATACATAGAAATGGATCAACTTAATATCGTGGCTTCCAGAGAAGTTTCTATAACTTGATCCCCGATTTTCTCAACATAGTAGGCACCTGCATTATCTCTGGAGCTAATTATATTGCGAACATCTGTGCCTACAAAATGGATTGCTGCGTCGTCATCTATAGCGTAACCATGGGCGAACCCCTCGGATATTAATCTATGATACAAGGGCCTCCTTTGTTCCTCTCCATCGTAATGAGGGCAATGAGAGCCTGGCAAGAACCCCAAGCCATCGTAGAGTGGCTCAAGTTCATACAAATTAAATGAATCTGTGGTGCCGCATTCAAACCAACACAAAGATCCGGCACTGCCGCCACACATAATTACGCCTGCCTTCCACGCTTTTTCTAGAGCAATATCTACTTCATGAATCCGCCATGTCGCCAACATGTTAGCGGTGTTGCCGCCGCCCACCATAATGATGTCTTGACTTAATAAATATTCTTCAACGTCGTAAACGGTTCTATTAAATAAAGATAGGTGAGACGTTTCGGCATTCGATGCAGTGAAACGATCATAGAATGCTACTATCGAGGTTGCCGCATCTCCTGTCGCAGTAGGTATAAAACATACCTTAGGGCGATCCCCCTTGGATAATGAAAGAACATAGTTTATCAATGGATGGGTTTTACCTTTAGACGGCCTTAATCCACCAAACGCAATTATTTGCTTTTCAACCAAAACTCCCTCCAACCATGCTTTATTACACTTGCTACGTCTTTTTGATCCTCCATACGAATGCCGGGGGAATATTTCTGAGAGTTATCCCACAGAAGATTTTCTTTCCCGCGTGTTTGGCGATTACGTTCTTAGGGACTGGGCAACGTGGGAGGTAAGAAACCTGGACAAACGAACCTCCACGCTTAAGATGCTTGAATGCTTCATCGCATATGATTTCTCGGAGCATTCCCCCCATCACATTTAGAGGTATTCCTGACACCACCTCATCAACCTCTTCTATTTCCAATGTGGCCAGTATCCCCGATAAGTTTTTTGCATCCCCGCAAATAACATTTGCGCTTGGGAAGTCTCGCTCCAATATTTCAGTGAATTCTGGTGATTGCTCTAAAACCACCAACTTTTCCTCCGGCACTCCCGTTTTTATCAGTGAGTTCGTAAAGGGGCCTATGCCGGCACCAAGTTCCAGAATTCGGCCGCTAGTCTTAGGGTTAATGTGTTTAACCATGAGCGAACCTAACGCAGGGCTACTAGGAAAAAGTGCGCCTAACTTAAGGGGATGCTTCAGGTAGTTTCTGAACCATGTCCTATAATTCATCTTGAAAATTTACGGCTTGTATTAGTCTTACCAACAGCGGGTATGGCTAATTAGAAACCATGCTCTTCGAGGATAGCATCTAGTTCGGCTTTCTCTTCGATTGTGAGTTGGCAGTCTCCTGCTTTAGCATTCGCCTTAACCTGTTCTGGCTTTGTTGCGCCGGCTATTACACAGCTTACTGAGGGGTTAGCTAACAGCCAAGCTATAGCCAACTCCACCATGCTGCAGCCGCGCTGCGCTGCGAAATCCTCCAATTTTTCCAATAGGTCAAAATTCGAACTTGTGAGTGCTGCATCAGCTCTTTGTTGGTTTCCAGCTAATCTTGTGCCATCTGGTGTCCCAGCACCTCTTTTGTATTTACCAGTCAGAAACCCACTTGCAAGCGGAAAATACGGCAAGATGCCCAAACCTAGCTTCGCTGCGGCAGGGGATATCTCTTTCTCAACATCACGCTTCATCATGCTATATTCTGGCTGGACGGTAACAAAGGGTTGTAGGTTGAGGTTATTGGCAACTCCCATAGCTTCAGCTATTTGCCAGGCGGCATAGTTTGAGCATCCGATGTAACGGACTTTACCTTGTTTCACGAGATCATCTAGGGTTCTCATAGTCTCTTCAACTGGTGTATTTGGGTCATGCCTATGAATCTGATATAGATCTATATAGTCAGTTTGAAGCCTGCTCAAACTGACGTCTATTTGCTGCATCAGATGTTTTCGGGATGAACCAATTTCGTTAGGCCCGTCCCCAACACTCATGCCTGCTTTGGTTGCGAGTAGCACTTCGTGCCGTTTGCCCTTGAGCGCTTTGCCCATGTAATCTTCTGAAAGCCCACCTCCGTATACGTTTGCTGTATCGAAGAAATTGAGACCTTCTTCAATACATTGGTTCAAGACTAGAGCCGTTTCTTTAGGATCTAGACGCCCACCGAAGTTGTTGCATCCAAGCCCTACCACTGGCACCTTAAGTCCCGAATTACCTAGTAATCTGTGTTCCATTGCTACTCCTTAATGAGCTTCTTTTCTGATTTATTTCAGAAACTTTATCTTAAAACGCTTAGCATTACGATTCCAGAAAGTGGCGTTGTACGTTAGTTGTTGGGAATATCGCTATAAATTTTGCTGGTTTGTCACTTTTATTTACTAAGGAATGCTTGATATCTCCAGGAGCTAACACAGTGTCACCGGGTCCTACCTGAGTTACATCATCTCCTACCAGTGCCTCTAGCGAGCCTTCCAAAATTACCATGCACTCTTCGTGCCCGGGATGGATGTGTACTGGTATTTCTCCGCCTGGCGGTACGTCTAGCTCGAATACCGTTAGGTCCGTCGCTCCAAGTTCTCCATTCACCAACGTTTGCCTTTGGTTCCCCGAAAGTTCGTCAGCAGGGATATCCCCTTTTCTAATGATTGGCATTACAGCCTCCTGTATACGTTAAAAACCTTTACAAGTATGTCGTACGATGATATCAGGAATTTACACTAACTTTTCACCTATGTGAATTGCAAGTGCTCCAAATCCCACCTTGCGATGTTGTACATTTTTCAGGCCTGCCTCTTTCATTATCGAGGCGAATAGGTCAGCATTAGGGAATAAATCGACTGAACGTGGCAGGTATGTGTACGCCTCGGCATCTCCAGTCAGGAGCCTTCCGATGATTGGAACCAGTTTGTGAAAATAGAAACGAAACAACCTAGGGAATACACCGCCTTTTTTGAAGGGAGTAATTTCTAGCACAACCACTCGGCCGTTAGGTTGTACCACTCTTCTCATTTCAGATACCGCTTTTGGTATGTCGGATACGTTCCGCATGCTGAAAGCGGAAGTGGCGCAAATGAAAGAATCATCTTTGAAGGGTAGTTGTAATGCGTCACCTTGTAAGAACAGAGTTTCCCTTGATAGGTGCCGTTGTTTGGCCTTTATGGTGGCTATGGAGACCATTTCAGCGACGAAATCCACTCCTACAGTTGATAGGACACCTTTTTGTTTTAACAGAGCGAATGCCAAATCACCTGTGCCAGTCGCTATATCGAGAGCGTTTCCTTCCAGCCCTTTGGTGGCGAGTTGTGCCGTAAGCTTTCTCCAGTGATGATGCATCCCCCCGGTCATCACTGTGTTGAGTAGGTCGTACCTTCCGGAGATTCGGGCGAACATACCGGCTACGTAACGGGCCTTTTCATCTCCCTTTAAGCTGTGTGGTTCGTGCTTTTGTGTCATTTTGGGTTCCTATTGCCTATAGATAAAGCAAATCGTTGCTGCGGTTTATTGATTCGATAGTATACTCATCTCTATAATCGGTGGCGACATTATACTTTGACACTACTTAAATTATGATTAATCATGGATTTACACCTGGCAGGGCATTCGAGTCAGACAAGGTTACTCTGAATAGTAACGTGCTTGGAGACTACCGCTCTGTTATTGAAGCTACCGCAGAAGTCTATAATGAAGACTACGTTCCCACTATAGCGCTTGCTGCGTTAGGTATCAGAACCTTACTGAGTGGCCTTGGTGTGCCTCCTGGTGCGGTCCATGTTTCGCAGGAGCTCCAATCGCATCGAGCAGCTAAGTCTGGTGACACAGTTTATTGTCACGGTGAAGTTACTCAATCTAGTCGGCGTAGCAAAGGCGGTGAAATTGTGATTTTGGAGTTTAAGGTAATGGATAGTGAAGCGGCGCTGCTTTTGGATGGTCGGACAACACTAATTATTTTTGAGCAGGAGTAGATGTTGCAGGAAGGAATGTCGCTTTCAGAATTGAGGAGATCTATTACACAGGATCAGATCAATCGGTATGCGGAGATTTCTGGGGATCATAACCCGGTTCACATAGATGTGGAATTTGCGACCAAGAGCATGTTTGGCCGTATAGTAGCCCACGGTATGATGGTGCTTGGGTTGATTTCAGAGATGCTGACAGTAGATTTTGGGCAAAATTGGTTGGATAGGGGCCGCCTTAAGGTGAGATTTAGATCACCGGTGTATCCGGGTGACCGCATATCAACCACGGGTAAAATCACAGGTATTATTAGCACAGATAGTGAGACTAAGATTGTGTGCACGGTTGGATGCATTAATGGTGACGGCGAATATGTGATTACAGGAGAGGCTTCAGTGACTGTAAATGACACTGTTTTGAACAAGGAATAATGATGGAAGGAAAAGATAGTTTTACAGTTGCTGTTGACGCAATGGGTGGTGATTTTGCCCCTAGGGAGATCGTTAAAGGTGCCATTCGTGCTGCTCAGGAAAACGGGCATAAGATTTTGCTAGTAGGTGATGAGAGTGCACTTGAAGTTGAACTTAGTAATTACGAAGTCGGCAAATTGGATATTATTGTAGTTGCCTCAGAAGGCGTAATAGAGGAAACGGATAACCCTATACGAGCTATCAAAGAAAAACCGTACGCTTCAGTAGTACAGGCGGCCAGATTGGTTAAGTCTGGAGACGCACATGCGTTTGTTACAATGGGCTCTACTGGGGCTGCTATGGCTGCAGCAACCCTTGAAATGGGACTTTTGGACAACATAGACCGGCCTGCAATAGGCGGCCCGTTATTTGGGGGGCTTTCTAGAACCGTATTTGGGGGGCTTTCTAGAACCGTGCTGATGGATCTTGGCAGCAATGTTGATTGTCGCCCCAGCCGGCTTTTGGGATTTGCTGCTTTAGGAGTAGCATTCGCGAGAGTTATACAAGGAATTGAAAATCCTAGAGTTGGTATATTGAGTGTGGGATCCGAAGAAGGCAAGGGGAACCGACAAACCAAAGAAGCCTACCCATTATTTAAAGAGAGTAACCTGAACTTCATAGGCAATGTGGAAGGAATGGATATTTTATTAGACAAGGCCGACGTGGTGGTCTGTGACGGATTCGTTGGAAACATATTAATGAAATATACGGAAGGCCTCGGAATGGCTTTGCTAAAGCATATGCCAGACTTGTTGGGGGCGTCGTTGCCGGCTGAAATATCAGCGCAGATTTCAAAAAAACTTGTTGAAATGACATCTCCTGCCGAGGTGGGCGGGGGTGGCCCTCTATTCGGAATTAATGGAACGGCGATTGTGGGACATGGTCGTGCAAATGGTGAAAATGTTGCACAGGCGATAATAATGGCAGAAAACGTGGTTAAGGGCGGTTTGATAGAGGCCATGAGCAAAGAGCTGGCTGCTCTAAATCAATTAGGATAAGGAGAGATATGACTTCGCAAAGACCTCTTGAAGGAAAGGTCGCGTTAGTTACTGGTGCTTCTGGAGGCATAGGCGGGGCAATTGCTTTGAAGCTGGCCTCTCAAGGTGCTTCTATTGGAGTTCATTACAACGCAACAAAATCAAATGCAGAGAAAATTTGTGAAGGTGTGCGGGTAGCTGGAGGTTCCGCCATATCAATTCACGCTGACGTAACTGATGTAAGTCAGGTAAATTGTATGTTCGATGATCTGGGTAGTGAATATGGCTCGGTTGATATATTGGTAAACAATGCAGGAATTAACAAGGATGGACTCCTTATAAGGATGTCTGACTCAGATTGGGACGAGGTAATTCGAGTGAATTTGAAAGGAGCTTTCCTATGTTCGAGGGCAGCTGCGAAAGTCATGTTGAAAAAAAGATGGGGCAGAATAATCACAATCTCATCCATTGTGGGTCTGGTTGGTAATTTTGGTCAGGCGAACTATGCGGCTTCTAAGGCGGGATTAATCGGATTGACTAAGAGTTTAGCGAGGGAGTTGGCTTCACGCAATGTGACTGTGAATGCTTTGACTCCTGGCTTTATTGAAGTTGGAATGGTTAAGAGTATGACTAAAGAAATGAAAGATATGGTAACTGCCCGAATTCCGATGGGCCGATTGGGCTCTCCGGAAGACGTGGCGGCTCTTGCCGGATTTCTTGCAAGTGAGGAAGCAGGTTACATTACTGGGCAGGCTTTCTCGGTGGATGGAGGATTAGTTCTGTAGTGAATTAAACTTAACTGCGGCTTAGCAGTTTTTCTTGGATGGGAGAGGTTATAACCTCTCCCAATACGATGTCGTTGGAGTCGTGGGCTTGCAAAGCCTTATTAGTTTCAATGTGATCTATATGCACTATAGCAAGCCCTATGCGTTGTTGGGTCACTGGATTTATCGATAAAGACGATACCCAGCCAACTTCCACTCCGTCAGATTTAAGCTGAGCTCCCTCGATGATATTGTCGCTCAACGTCTCAATAGAAACTAACTGACGCCTCACTTTATTGTAGTTATATAGCCGCAGAACCACTTCTTGGCCGGTGTAGCAACCCTTATCCCAATGTATGTATTTGTTCAGGTTAACCTCCCACGGATTCACCCTTTCAGTTAACTCGTGGCCGTACCGTGTTATCCCTGACTCTATTCTCACAACGTTGTAAGCTTCATGACCTACTGGGGAAGCCCCGTGGGACACAAGGAGTTTCCATACCTCTTGCGCCTGGCTTGATTCCATAACAAAGCTGTAACCTAATTCGCCTAGTGGATCAGTTCGAATTATCGAAGCAGGCGCACCTTTTACTGATAAAGCCAAATGCTCGTAGAGGGCGAGTTGAGCGGATTCTAAGTTGAACGCTTTCTCCACAAGTAGGTTAGATTTAGGTCCTGTTAGCGTGAACATTCCAGTGCTCGTAGTGATATCTTCTAAAATTACCTCTTCTAGAAAAATGTACAGCTCGATCCATTCCGAAGTCTGTTCTATTGCTTCCGGGCTGGTTATCATCATCAGCCCATCTTCCTTGGCGAATATGTGGACTAGATCTATAATTCGACCCTTGTTGGTTAACAGAATGGTTCCTTCACCAGTGCCAGCTGGCAAAATATCTATCTTGTATGTTGACAGCCTGTTTAGTAGATCTAGGGCATCCTTGCCGTCAATTCTTATGCGTCCGAAGTGAGAATGATCTATAAGCCCGGTTTCATCCTTGATTACTCTGTACTCTTCAGATGGATCCCCGTAGTTCCCGGGTAATTTCCAGTCTCCGATCGAGATGAAAGCAGCTCCTGCGCTTTCGTGTAATTCACTCAAGTGCAAATTTTTCATAAGTTTTTTCTAGGAACATGGGCCGGAATTAGCTGTAAGTACACTGATACTTTATGAAATGGGCGTAAATTATACAGAGAACGATGTTCCGCAGCCACATGTGGTCTTTGCATTGGGATTGCTAAAAACAAAACCCTTGCCGTTCAACCCACCGGAGTAGTCCAAAACCGTCCCAGCTAGGAATATGTAACTCTTCTTGTCAATCATTATAGAAACGCCGTGTTGTTCGATTACCTTATCCGTATCTCTTGCTACATCATCCACGGCGAGATCGTAAGTTAGCCCAGAGCAACCTCCGCCTTTCACGGCGACGCGCAACGACACTTCCTCTCCTTCCATTTTACGGGTGAAATCCCTTACGTGGCTGGCTGCATTTTCAGTTATGTTAATACTCAGAGGTGCTACCATTGATTTGATCCTTAATGCGTAGTTAGAAGATATTAGCCCATTGTAATGACAGGTTATCCGTCAGGTCAAATAGCGGAATGCTATAATCCTATTATGGTTAAGATTTATACTAAAAGTGGCGATGATGGTGAAACAGGGCTGTTGTATGGTGGGCGAATATCAAAAGCTGATCTACGCTGCGACGCTTACGGTACTACTGATGAGGCTGTTTCAGCCATGGGTCTGGCTCGTTCCTTGGCGCGTGATACGAGAGTGAGAGAAATTTTGGACCGTATGCAACGAGAACTGTTTACGGTTGGTGCTGAACTGTCTACTGACCCTAGCAAGTATGAGATCATGAAGGGACACTTTGGAGTGACTACCTCAGAGATGGTAGGTAATTTGGAGCTAATAATTGACGAATTGGCGAGCGAGGTTCAACTTCCTAGGTCGTTTATAATCCCTGGAGGTTCCCCGTGTTCAGCCGCTTTGGATATGGCGCGTTCCGTGCTGCGTCGTGCTGAGCGTCACACGGTTTCGGTAAAAGAGGCTGGTCTATTGGTAAACTCGGAGATACTGCGGTATCTCAACCGTGCGTCGGACCTACTATTTATGTTGGCTCGTTACGAGGATCGTGATCTAATTTTAGAAACTCTTACAGAAAACCCTTCCTAGAGTATTTATTAGTTTCACTGAATATATGAAGCTAATCCTAGCTTACATCCACCTCTATACCCCCGGTCCAGCCTAGTACAATATTGAATACCCAGGTGCCAATTGCTGTGAATATTAAAGCGGCTGTAATGTAAAATATGGGTAATCCGATCATTATCCCAAAAGCTTCCCCACCGCTTCCGCTTACTAGCATAACTAAGCCAATTAAAAAGCAGATAGGGATCATCAGTACGGCATACGTAACCGTAGAAACTTTAGTAGCGGACCAAATGCCGATTCTACGCACAGTTTTTCTTTCTAAACTTCCGGTATTCTGAATTTCTCCTACAGATTTCCCGCACTCCCCACAAAAAGTAGCTCCAGAATCCTGTTCTGACCCACAATGTCCACAATATTCCATAGCCCGACTCCTCCTTTCGTAACTTAATCTCGATCATGCTTGATGAGTATTATAAAAAAATGGGGAAATTAAGTATATAATCCTTCGAACCTTGGGAAGTGAGGTGTCAAAATGGTAACGACGGTGGTTACGGCGAAAAAACTGATAGATGGCAAAAAGGATTCTCCTTTTGAGAATATGGCTGTTGTGATAGATGGGAGTCGGATTGTCCAGATTGTCCCACAATCGCAATTACAGTTGCCGGAAGGAATTGAGGTCCGTACCTTTGATTTCCCTAATAGTCATATATTGCCAGGTCTGATAGATGCTCACACCCACCTGATGTTTGGCACTGTTGATGGTAAAGGTTATGACGAAGGTCCATATGAGAAAGTTATAGAGCGTGATTCCGATGAAATCATGCTTCTTAGGGCTGCTCATAATACTCACATGCATTTAAGTTCCGGAGTCACCACTCTCAGGGACAATGGTGCTAGAAATAAGATAACTTTTGATCTTAGAGAAGGAGCTAGGCAGGGATTAGTAACGGCCCCAAGATTGCTCTTGTCTGGCCGCCCAGTCACGATGACAGGCGGTCATTTTTTTTGGTGTAACGGTGAGGCAGATGGTACTGAGGGGGCCCGTGACGCTGTGCGGTTACTAGTAAAGGAAGGGGCTGATCATATAAAGATCATGGCATCCGGGGGTGGTACGGCCATAACGGACAATCGTAAGGCTTCGTATGGCGTTGAGGAGATGCGCGCTATTGTTGAGGAGGCCCATGTGCACGGTAAACTCACCACCGCTCACTGCCTAGCTACCAAAAGCATCAGCAACGCGCTGGATGCTGGAGTGGACATGATTGAACACGCAGGCTTCATAGAGCCTGACGGCTCATACGTTTTTGACCCTAGAGTTGCGGAGAGAATAGCGAATCAGGGCGTATATGTAAGCCCAACTATACAGACCGGTTACCGAGGCCTGGAGCGGCTGTTAAGTAAACAGGGGATAGCCCCGTTGTCTGTTCAAGAGGAGTTAAGGCTTGACTCTTTAAAGGCAAAGTGCGAAAGCCAGCTTGAATTTGTTGGGAAACTGTGGAAGGACTGGGAGGTTAAGATTATTGCCGGCACTGATGCGATACAAATGTTTGGTGATTATAGCCTTGGCCTAGAGCTACACAGTGATGCTGGAATGAGCAATATGGATGTAATAAAGTCAGCAACAGGCGAGGCTGCCCAAGGATTAGGAATGATCGATCAGATTGGCACCCTGGAAGTTGGGAAGGAAGCCGATTTGATAGTTGTTGAAAATGATCCTCTGAAAGATGTAAAAGCAATGCGCGAAATTCAGTTAGTGATAAGGGCTGGCCGTGAAATCTTGCCATACAAGACTAACGAGAGGTGAGATCAGGTTTTGGCCGGCATGACTCAAACTCCGATGATATTTTGAAAGCTGAGATTGCAATATTTGGGAAATTATTATTTGTAGCTTGCCCATTGCAGTGTGAATAACGGGATACTGGATGAAATCTGAACTTCGCAGCACAAATCTTTCCCGTCTAACGCTTGCTAGACGCCTGCCATTTTTTTATGGATGGATAATAGTTGCTGGGGGTTTCCTGGGAACATTTATCGGGGGTGGCCTTCAGAGTTTTACCTTCAGTATTTTTTTGGAACCAATGAGTTCTGATTTAGGCTGGAGTCGTACTGCGCTTACTGGGGCCCTAACTTTACAATTAATCGTAGCATCAGCTTTAGCTCCATTTTTTGGCAAGATGATAGATAAAAGTGGACCTCGATTGATTATGTTGGTATTGGCATTTGTCGGCGGCGCTGTTGCCATCGGGTTGAGTCAAGTTAAAGAAATATGGCAATTCTATTTGGTTTTTGCTTTGGCCGGGATGTCAGGAGGTGCCGGGATTGGATCGGTCGTAACGGGGGCCGCAGTTTCAAAGTGGTTTGTTAGGCTGCGTGGCAGGGCGTTGGCCTTTACTACTATGGGTAGCGCGGCGCCTGGAGCAATATTGGCTCCAATTGTTACTGTCATCGTATTCACGTATGGATGGAGGCTTGGTTGGGTCACGATGGCGATGCTGTTTTGGATTGTGCTATTACCATTTTCGCTATTGATGGCAAGACAGCCGGAAGATTTGGGTTTATTGCCTGATAACGCAAAAAATGATGAAGAAGTCAGGAAGGCCTATGTCATGCGTGGTGGTTTGGCCTCTTCTACGTCTTGGACTCTGAGCGAGGCGATTCGAACAAAATCTCTGTGGCTTCTCGTCTTAGCACTTGTAATGGGCGGTGTTTCAACTTCGTCTGTAGTACTACACGAGTTTAGTTTCGTGCGTAGCCTTGGTTATTCCCCGACAATCGCCGCTGCCGTGCTTTCAACTCACGCGTCTACGGCGTTAATTATTAGACCACTTTGGGGGGTTTTGCTTGAGTATGTTCCGGTTAGATTCTGTATGGCGGGGGTATATATTGGTTCGTTCCTAGCAATATTGATATTATTGAATGCCCAATCGATTCAGATGATCTTTGCATTTGCGCTAGTTTACGGAATGAGTATCGCCGGGCATGCTGTAAGCCATGCGGTTGTGTTTGCTAACTACTTTGGGCGAGACCATGTGGGAGCTATAAGAGGGTTTGTGACTCCAATTACTGCGCTTGCGAGCGGTATTGGTCCCCTAATTGTGAGCTTAGGCTTTGACCAGTTAAATGGGTACTATTTGCCGTTTGCTGGCCTTGCGGTGCTTCTTTTCTTGGGGGCCCCGGTTTTCTTATTGGCTAAGCCTCCTGAATCGAACAACGTTTGATCCGTTGTTTAGGCATGAACTAGTGATCTTTGAGCAATTGGGACAGTCGTTGTGTAAAATATAAGCGTTGATATGAATCCAACTATTGTAATAGTCGATTATGGGGCAGGTAACCTACGTAGTGTTGAAAAGGCTTTTGAGCACTTGGGGTACCCTGCGATGGTTTCGGGAGAACCGGAGACCTTACTTAATGCCGAGGGTGTAATTTTGCCTGGAGTGGGTTCCTCTGGATCAGCCATGGCGGCACTAGAGAAACGAGGGCTTGTTGAGCCATTAATTGAGAAGGCTAACAGTGGGACTCCATTCTTTGGAGTTTGCTTGGGGCTGCAACTACTTATGAGTGGATCTGATGAAGACAGTCGCCCATGTTTGGGATTGTTTCCAGGATGGGTCAGGCGGATTCCCCCACAACTTAAGGTTCCTCATATGGGATGGAACCAGGTCCATATAAAGCAAGAACATCCGGTTTTTAGTGGGGTGGATACTGGCTCCTATTTTTATTTTGTGCATAGTTACTATACTGACCCAGCGGACGACACTCTGATTGTTGGGACAACGGATTATGGCATTGACTTTTGTAGTGTTCTGGCGAGCGAGAACCTGATTGCCACTCAGTTTCATCCGGAGAAAAGCGGAGAAGTAGGCTTAAAGCTTTATGAAAATTTTGTCCGTATGGTGATGCTGAAAGAGGCTTCTGGCTAGTGGAAATTATACCTGCGATAGATTTACGTGAGGGTATGGTCGTTAGGCTGTACCAAGGGGACTTCAATCGGCAAAAAGTATACTCGAATGATCCTGTGGAAGTAGCTCGCAAGTGGGAAATGGATGGAGCTAGTAGGATCCATGTTGTTGACTTGGATGGTGCACGCCAAGGGGAACCTATAAACACTGACGCTATATCTTCAATTCTGAGCAATGTTCGGATACCTATTCAAGTTGGTGGAGGGGTCCGCACTTTGGAAGCCGCCAAAGAATTTGCGAAACAAGGGGTAGATCGCATTGTGTTTGGCACTGTGGCTGTGAAAAACCCACAGTTAATAGAAGAAGCGTGTCAGGCGCTAGGCACTGACTTTGTGATTGTGGGCGTCGATGCCAAGGACGGTCTGGTGGCGGTGAACGGATGGGAAGAGAAAGGAAAAACAGATACCATTGGTTTGATGAAATTTATGATGACTCTAGGAGTCAATCGATTTATTTATACTGACATTTCACGCGACGGAACCCTTTCAGGGGCCAATGTGGCCTCTGTTGGAAACTTGATGGAAGAGGTGCGTGCTTCTATCATAAGTTCGGGTGGTGTTGGATCGATTGAAGATTTGGACTTGTTGAATGACGTGGGTGTCGAGGGAGTAATATTGGGGACAGCTTTATATGAAGGTAAGATAAATTTGAGTGAAGCGGTGAGAAGGTTTAGTTAGATTAAGAATGCTTACAAAACGCATTATTCCTTGTTTAGACGTTAAAGATGGGAGAGTGGTCAAAGGTGTCAAATTTCGGGATCACAGGGACGCTGGTGATCCCGTGGCGCTCGCGGAATTTTACGATAGTGAAGGGGCAGACGAGTTGGTGTTTTATGACATAACTGCCTCATCTGAGAATAGAGACATCATATTAGACGTAGTAAGTAGAGCGGCTGAGAAGCTTTTTATTCCACTTACGGTAGGGGGTGGGCTGCGGAGCGTGGAAGACATGAATAGAATGCTCAAGGCTGGGGCAGATAAGATTTCCATAAACACCGCCGCAGTGCAAAACCCCGAATTGATTGGAATGGGAGCCGAAGCTTTTGGAAGCCAGTGCATCGTTTTGGGCATGGATGCGCGTAGAGTAACGCCTGGGGATCTCCGTTGGGAAGTGTATACCCATACAGGAGCGAACGGTGGTAGGGTCACTGGAATTGACGCAATTGAATGGGCAATTAAGGCTGTCAGGTTGGGAGTTGGGGAGATAGTGGTGAATAGTATTGATGCCGATGGCACCAAAGAGGGATACGATTTGGAGTTACTGCGTGCTATTTCTGATTCAGTGAGTGTTCCAGTGGTAGCCAGTGGTGGCGCTGGCACCCTTGATCACATGTATAAGGCTGTTGTAAATGGCCACGCGGACGCGGTTTTGGCTGCAAGTATTTTCCATTTTGGTGAACACTCGATATCAGAAGTTAAACGATTCTTGGCAGACCGTGATGTTCCAGTTCGGATGGTCGAGCCATGAAGCTGATCGAAGCGGTAGTTTTTGATATGTACGGAACACTTGTAGAGAATACCAGTGATCTTTGGATGAAAACCTTTGATGAGATATGTGTATCTCAGGGACTTTCTATCGCCGGGTCTACCTTATGGGATTATTGGAAACCAATTGAGATGCAATTCAGGAAAGATCGCCTACAGGCTGACACTAATGGCAGGCCTACTTCTTTCAAGACTTACCGCGAGGCGTGGAGAAACACTTTCGAACGGTCTTTTGAGTATTTTGGTGGAGGAGACCCTGACTTGGCTAGTGAGAAATCCATACTAGATCAAGGAGTTAGAGATTTATTTCCTGAAGCGAGGAATGTCCTTCAGGCTTTACGAGGATTAAGTTATCTTAAAATTGGGTTGCTATCGAATGCTGATAACGACGCCCTTATCCCTTTGTTGAATAGGCACGACCTTTCGTTTGATGCTATTTTGACCTCTGAAACAGCTCAATCATATAAGCCGACACCGGAACCGTTTTATTGCGTTGCTGAAATGCTTGGCGTTAGCCCTGAAGCCTGTATTTATGTGGGTGACACTCAGCTTGATGATGTGTTGGGAGGTCATAATGTAGGAATGAAGACAGCCATGTTGACGCGCGATAATGTCACTTTAGACTCGAGTCTGCCGGTGCCTGATTATCAACTTGGGGATCTCAATGACCTTCTGAAAATCGTAAATACTTGTGATGAGGTGAATACATGACTATTAAATTGGACAAACAAGGTCTCGTGCCTTCAATTATCCAAGACATAAACACCAAGGAAGTATTGATGTTAGGTTATGTCAGTCCAGGGTCTTTTAGAAGGACTGTTGAGGGGGGTGACATTGAATTTTATAGTCGTAGTCGTGAGAATCTTTGGCATAAAGGCGAGATCTCGGGAAATTTCTTGCACATGAGAAAAGTTTTCCAGGACTGCGATGGAGATGCATTAATATTTCAGGTTGAGCCGGATGGCCCCACTTGTCACACTGGCAACGTTAGTTGTTTTTTTACGGTTGTGGAAGAAGCTCAGCCGGATTTTATCAACAGTGAATCGGGTTCAGGAATTTTGGATGAACTATTCGCACTTATACAGGAACGAAAAAAAGAGATGCCAGAAGGTAGCTACACTGCCGATTTGCTGAAAGCTGGGGTTGGTAGAGCAGGCCAGAAAGTTGTCGAAGAAGCAGGAGAATCAGCCATCGCTGCTGCTCAAGGCGATGTTGACCAAGTGACCAGTGAAGTCGCCGACCTCCTATACCATGTATTGGTGCTTATAGCTGCCTCAGGCGCCACCCCTGAAGCCGTATGGTCAGAGCTTCGGTCTAGGAGGCATTAGGATCATTACTGGAACATACCTGAGCGTATGAATTTGCCGTAGGTAGGAAACGTATAAATCTAACTGATCGGAGGCACGTGATGGCGGTAATAAACTTTGATATCACTAAACGGTTCCTGTACGCGAACGGGAGGGAATTTGGAGGTTGTGGCTCGTATCAGTAGATCGATGAAATATTGACTTATGCAGTCGACCCAACTCATTAGACCAACAAATACATAGTTGATTTACCATTGGCTAAAAAAATAGGGATTGGAAGGTCAGTTTCACCTCGGATTTCATGGTTATAAAGCCGGTTGATCTTGGCATAAGGACCAATTGAGTCTTAGTTGAGTTGTAGGATAGGTAGTGAAAAGCGCCGTAGATAGATACGACTCTGCAACGAGTGCGTAGACCTAAGCCACTAAGTCCGCCAACAGTGTTCCGATGAAACCAGACGGTGATTTGTTTTATCTGGATTCATATCCGACGTCTGCGGCTATGGCGGTTTCCATTGCGTGTATAGCAACTTCTATCTGCGCATCTTCTGGTTCTCTAGTAGTCAATTTCTGAAGCATTAAATTTGGCATTACGATTAATCGTACGAGAGGGTGCTTTTGGTGCGAAGCGGTGTATCGTATAGTTTCATACGCTATCGAGGCAATCAAAGGTATTAAAAATAGCCTGGACGCTATCAACCATGGTAACGCTGGTCTTCCCAGCCATATGAAGGTGAATATGGCTACCACCATTACCGTAAGAAGAAATGCCGTGCCGCATCTTGGATGAGCAGTGGAATGGGCTCTTATGTTACTTACTTGTAGGCGTTGGCCGGATTCATAAGTTTTTACCGTCATGTGTTCTGCGCCGTGGTAGGCGAAAACCCTGCGAATGTCGCGAATGAACCCGATGCCCCATATATACAGCAAGAATACAACTAGCCGAACTAATCCCTCAACAATGTTGCTGAGAATTGCTGATTCGACAAAATGTTCGAACCCAATGCTAACGAGCAAAGGAACCAGGAAAAACAATCCGACCGCGAGTGTAAGAGAGATTGTAATCATTATGGCGAGGCTCCAGCCACCAAGTTCTTGCCCCTCATCTTCAAGCTGAACATTTGTTGAATAAGCCAGTGCTTTCATTCCTAGGGCTAGAGTCTCTGCCAAAATCAGAATGCCTCTTAGCAGTGGTATTTGGCGAAATCTGCCTGTAAATATGTTGCTCAGCGGCGTTACTTTGTGAGTCAGCTCTCCATTTGGTCGCCGAGCGGCGACGCATGAAAAGTGCCTTCCGCGGATCATGACTCCCTCGATTACAGCTTGGCCTCCGTATAAATAAGGGGCGGCAAATTCCGAAGAGTCGGGTTTATTTTCGTATGTCGAGTTCAATTGGAATTTAAATTTACAAAGGGGGCGGTACTTACCGCCCCCTTTTCAAACTACTAATAGCTGTATCTACTTTAAGCCGTAGCGTTTCTTGATTCTGTCGACTCGTCCTTCCGTGTCAACTATACGTTGTTCACCTGTGAAGAAAGGGTGACAGTTGCTGCATACTTCCACCTTCAGCTCTTTTTTTGTAGATCCCGTTGTCAGTATGTTACCACACGAACAGGTTATGATAGCGTCGTGATAATATTCTGGATGTATACCTGTTTTCACGTTAACCTCCAACTCCCACGGGATCGATATTAGCACGCTTACGTTCTTTCGTAGCGTGGTCAAATCTGACTTGACCACTGACCTTTGCGAACAATGTGTGATCCTTGCCAACCCCGACATTTAAACCTGGTCTTATCTTTGTCCCGCGTTGCCTGACTATAATGCTTCCGGCAGTTACTTGGGCGCCGCCGTAGTGCTTAACACCAAGCCTCTTACTTTTGCTGTCTCGGCCATTTCGAGAACTACCTTGTCCCTTCTTATGAGCCATCACCGTTCTCCTGTTTTGTTTTAGCAGCACGTCTCTTTGGCGCAGCTTTCTCTTTACCGGTTACGATTTCTTTTATACGAAGGCTGGTCAGCTGTTGCCGATGCCCAGTTTTAGTACCTTGTCTGGTTTTCGACTTAAACTTGAACACCACCAACTTTTTGCCTTTCTTTTGTTCCTCCACCTCACCTACTACTTTTACTCCTTCGATTTCTGGTTTCCCAATAGTTACTTTTCCTGCCTGGGAAAGTAACAGCACGTTAAGCAATTCTACAGTAGAGCCGCTCTGTCCAGGCAACTTCTCAACGTCAATGAGATCGCCCGGGCTAACTCGGTACTGTTTGCCACCAGTTTTTACTACAGCATAGTCCATGAATTTGTCTCCTAACTATACAATTCTATTTCTGCAACTGATGTGTGTCAATCCAGTGTTGGAATGGAGTGCTGTGAGAATTGTTGCAAAATTCTTGATGTCATATACTGATTAGGCTCATGCTTTACCAACTTGGCATAAAAATGGTCCGTTATAAAAAGGCAGTAATCTTGTTCTGGCTTGTCTCAATAATCGTCTCTGGAATGTTTGCTCCTAAATTATTGCCCGAATTAAAAGGTGGCTTTGGTGAAAGTGAGACTGAATCAAGGAGAGCCCTCAATATACTAGCAGAGAAACTGGATATTCAGGGAGCATCGATTATAGTTGTTTACAATAATCCCGACTTGCGCGCGACTGATCCCGACTACAAAGAGGCGATTTCTAAATCTCTCGTAGAACTGACTTCCAATGCTAAGGTTACAGGCGCCACCTCCTTTTACAGTACCGGTAACCCTAGTTTTGTTTCTGAAGATGGTCACACTTCCTATGTAGCCGTCAATCTTGACGCAAGCGTTGATGAGGGTATGGATCTTTATCATTCGCTACGCGGCATGATTCAAAAACCTGAAGGTTTCAGTGTGTGGACGACTGGCGGTATAGCGATTTTCTCAGAACTAAATGTAGCAGCTGAAGAGGACTTGCAAAGATCTGAGGCGATCAGTTTACCATTAGTGATCGCTGCGTTGGCACTGGTGTTTGGAACTCTCGTTGCTGCGTCTTTGCCGATAGCAATGGCGGCAATTACCGTTGGCATAACGATGGCGATAATTTATGGAATTGCCCAGTTCACTGGCGTTTCAATTTTTGTACTTAATATTGCTTCATTCTTGGGTATTGGTATAGCGATTGATTACACCTTAATGATTGTGAGTAGATTTCGTGAAGAGCTTGAAGAGCGTCCCGTTGATGAGGCTGTGGCGGTTACTATGGATACGGCAGGTCGGGCCATTCTTTTCTCTGGAATGACTACTGTGGTTGGCCTGTCAGGCTTATTTTTGATTCCGTTCATGTTTTTCCGATCTATGGGTGCCGGGGGGGTAACCGTTATCCTTGTTTCTGTACTAGTGGCACTTACACTAGTACCTGCAATATTGGGTATATTGGGTCATCGTGTTAATAGCCTGAGAATCTTACGTATAGGGAATCGAAACGGGGGTATTTGGAAAAGAGTTGCGTATGCTGTTATGGCACACCCGATACTGATATCTATACCACTTATGGTTGGGTTGATATTGCTCGGAACACCTTTCTTGGGGGTTCAACTTGGTACCCCTTGGGCGAGTGTTCTGCCTTCTGATTCTGAGCCTAGATTAGGATGGGAGTTTGTTGAAGATGAGCTTAGCCCAGGACAGCTGTCGCCGGTGGTAATAGTGCTTGAAGCTCCTGCCGGGGTTTTGAACCCAGACGTGATAGGGGACATGTATGATTTTGCTCATGAATTAGAATTGGATTCGAGGGTAGAGCGAATTGAGAGCATTGTTACGTTAGATCGATCACTTAAGAAAGCAGATTACCAAAGAATGTACGCTGCAGGCTTGGATAATCTTCCTAAGGAGATTCGGACGGCGCTTAGCAGCTACGGTTTTGACGATGTGACGGTTGTTAACGTATTTTCTAGAACCAGCCCGGTTTCTCCTGAAAGCAAATCCCTAGTTGCAGATATCCGGTCGGTTGGAAAGATAGGTATCAATGCGTTTTTGGTTACTGGTGACACGGCAGACTTACAGGATTCCCTAGACCACATGTATGAGTACTTCCCGATGGTAATCTTATACATAGTATTGGTAACGTACGTGGTGCTATTTTTGCTTTTTAGATCCGTATTGCTGCCGCTCAAAGCCATTTTGATGAATGCTATGAGCATGTTTGCTACTTACGGGGCACTAGTGTTCATCTTTCAGCAGGGTCACTTCCAGACCCTTTTGGGGTTCGAGGCGACGGGATTCTTGGAAGGGACACTACCGATCATCCTGTTTTGCATAGTGTTTGGACTTAGTATGGACTACGAAGTTTTCTTGCTGAGTAGAATCAAGGAACACTACGATAAAACAGGAGACAATACGACCAGTGTAGCTATCGGGCTCGAGCAAACCGGCCGCATTATAACAAGCGCAGCGATGATTCTAGTATTAGTAGCTGCAGCGTTTGCCACTAGCGATGTTATTGTAGTGAAAGCCTTTGGTGTGGGTACAGCCTTGGCAATTTTCTTAGACTCGACAGTGATCCGAGCCTTACTAGTACCGGCTTTGATGAGAATAATGGGTGATTTCAACTGGTGGGCACCGGGTTTCTTACGAAACAAAGCGACGAGATAATAGTTAAAGATTCATCGTTGTCGCACTTGAAGATTGTTGATTCATCCAATCAGTGAGTGCTGAGCCATGGAAATGATTGAATGGATGAAGAAGGGAACCCATTGACTGAAATGAACGATCCACATGACCTCTCCTCTGACCCTGACACAAGTGAGGGATTTATTAGAGGTTCATTCAGTAGCTTTATATTATATCCGGCGTTTAGTTACTTGTGGTTCGCAGGACTTTTTTCTTTGACTGGAGTTTGGATGCAGACTTTAGTACTTGGTTGGGTTTCTTACGAACTGACTGGCTCAGCGTTTCTTCTGGCTGTTTTTACTGCCGCGAGACTGTCTCCCATGTTCCTAGGGCCTATAGGTGGTGTGTTAGCAGATCGTGTGAATCGAGTTCGATTCATGATGGTCGTTTTTCTTGTAATGGCAATTGTGAGTGTAGGCCTGGCATTGCTTTCAAGTTTCGGAAAACTCGAATACTGGCATATCGTTGTTGGTGGCTTTCTCTTGGGAATTGGGGGAGCTCCACTTCAACCTGCTAGGGTTTCTATGATTACTGATGTTGTCGACAGAAAGGATCTTACTAACGCGATGGCACTGAATTCCGTAGCCTTTGATATTACACGCGTTTTGGGCCCCGCTGCAGGGGGACTCCTGTTGGACTTTTTGGGTGTTGCCAACTCCTTATGGATTTCAGTCATCTGGTACATAGTGGCTATAGGTAGTCTAGTTCCTATATTTAATCTCAATCGCTCTACAAATCCAGCAACTGGAAGCCCGTTCCGTGATGTATACGACGGATTTAAGTTAGTTTTCACAAGTAGGGCCATATTGCTCGTATTGTGCGTTACTTTTGTAGTGAACGGCTTAGCCTGGCCGGTTTACCAAGCGTTCATGCCAATTTTTGCAAAAGACATACTTGACGCTGGTCCTGACGGCTTAGGATTTTTGCAGACGGCGTCTGGAATAGGTGCTTTGATAAGTGCCATTGCCCTAGCTTATTTGGGTGACGTGACTTATAAAGGAAAAATTTACATTTTAGGATCAGGCTTGCTTGGCGTGTTTTTGTTAGTGTTTGCCCTATCCGAGTCGTACTTGTTGTCGCTGGCTGCTATGTTCACATATGGTTTAGTGAGTTCAGGGTTTGGGGTAATGCAAAGCACATTATTGATGACATTATCCCCACCCGAATTAAGGGGGAGGGTGATGGGAATGATGATCTTTTTTATAGGGATATTGCCGGTGGGCACGTTAGTTCATGGTGCAGTCGCTATGCTAATAGGGGTTCCATATGCGACTGCATTGGCCGGTGCAAGTTTGGCAGTTACTATGGCAGCCTTCTTCATTTGGTCCCCCACTTTACGGAAGCTGAGTTGAAGTAGCTAGTAACTCGAAGCACTATGCCGCAACAGAGACCTTCTTTTGGTCCAGCCGGAAAGTTAACCCTTCTCCGTCAGCATCTACTATAACTATATCTCCGGATTTACACTCCCCCGCTAGTATCTTTTTCGATAATTGATTTTCTAGGTATCTTTGGACAGTTCTGCGTAGAGGTCGAGCTCCAAATGCGGGGTCAAAGCCGGTGTTGGCGAGCCATTTACGCGCCTTGTCAGTAAGTTTAGCTTTAACACCATGTTCCGTAAGCCTATCGGCGACCCCAGCCATCACAAGATTAACTATTTCCTCTATTTGTTCTTGTGTTAGAGGGTCAAATACCACTATCTCATCGATACGGTTAAGAAACTCTGGTTTGAAGGCTTTTTTCAATTCAGCTTCAACTGATGACTTAAGTCGCTCTCTCTCAGATTCTACATTTTGGCCACTTCGAAACCCTATCGATGATCGATTTAGATCTGCGGTGCCCAGGTTGCTGGTCATTATTATTACTGTGTTGCGAAAATCTACTGTCCTTCCATGGCCATCCGTGAGTCTACCGTCATCTAATATTTGGAGGAGAATATTGAAAACATCGCTATGTGCTTTCTCAATTTCATCAAAAAGAACTACTCTGTAAGGCCTGCGGCGTACAGCTTCAGTTAACTGACCACCATCTTCATGCCCTATGTATCCAGGAGGTGCACCGATTAATCGTGACACGGAATGTTTTTCCATGTATTCGGACATGTCTATCCTGACCATATTTTGTTCGTCATCAAACAAGAAATGCGCTAAGGATCTGGCCAACTCAGTTTTACCTACGCCGGTAGGTCCGAGGAATACGAAACTTCCAACAGGCTTATCCGGATCCTTCATGCCAGCTCTGGCTCGCCTTATCGCATCCGATATCACTTTTATCGCTGGATCTTGTCCTATAACTCGTTGATGCAGTCGTTCTTCCATGTGAAGTAGACGCTCAGCTTCCTTTTCGAGCAATTGATGAACTGGAATTCCAGTCCACGTGCCAATCAACTCAGCGATAATTCCTGAGGTAACTGAGTCGTCTATTTTGTTCTCTTTGAAGTAAACTGCCTTTTCGTTTTGATATTCTTGTTCCAGTTTGAGTTTTTCTGATTGCAAACTGGCGGCCTGTTGATAATCTGATCTTTCAGATGCTGCCCCTTGTTCATCTGCTAGCTGTTTAATCCTCCGTTCCTTGTCTCGAAGCCGTTTTGGGAGTGTTTCCGCGTCGAGGCGCAATTTGCTAGCTGCTTCATCGATCAGATCGACAGCTTTGTCTGGTAGATGTCTCTCAGTCAAATAGCGACTACTCAATTTTACTGCTGCGTCTAAAGCGGAACTCTCAATTTTTATTTTGTGGTGCGCTTCGTAACGAGGGCTGACAGCTTTAAGCATTTTTAGCGCATCGTCTTCAGACGGCTCTCCGACCCAAATTGGTTGGAATCTCCTTTCCAGTGCCGAATCCTTCTCTATATATCGCCTATACTCGTCTGGTGTGGTAGCTCCAATGGTTTGCAGGTCTCCCCGAGCTAAAGCAGGCTTCATAAGGTTGGATGCGTCTATGGCTCCTTCAGCACCTCCGGCCCCGACGACATTATGAATTTCATCTATGAAGAGTATTATTTCACCTTTTGCACTTTTAACCTCGTCCATCACAGCTTTTAGCCGCTCTTCAAACTCGCCTCGAAATTTCGCACCAGCGATCAGTGCGCCCATATCAAGTGAAATTAGACGTTTGCCTCTGAGGATATCCGGAACATCTTCTGAAACTATTCGTTGAGCCAGGCCTTCTGCAATCGCTGTTTTCCCTACGCCTGCTTCACCTATGATTGCCGGGTTGTTTTTGGTGCGCCGCGTTAGCGTTTGCATAAGTCTATGTATCTCATTGTTTCGACCCACAACCGGATCAAGCTTGCCTGTTATGGCGAGGGCTGTAAGGTCGACTCCATATTTTGACAGAGCGCGATACTTGCTTTCTGCGCGTTGATCGGTTATTCGAGCGCTGCCTCTGATTTGCTGCAGAGCTTGATATATTTTTTCTTGGTCGATTCCAAACTGGCTGAAAATGTCAGATGAGTTGCCGTCCTCTATGAGCACGCAACCGATAAGAATGTGTTCAGTCCCGATGAATTCATCTTTAAGCCTTTCCGCTTCCGCTTTGGCATTTTCAACCGCACGTACGGCCCTAGGGGTGGCATATACCTGAGTAGGGGCGGTCTCCAATCGAGGACTGCTCTCCAAAATATCTTCGATGTTGGTTTTCATGGCGTTAATGTCAACGCCTAACTCTTCTAGCACCTCGACTGGTACACCGTGCTCAAGACGCAGTAGAGCGATAAGAATATGTTCAAGATCCCATTCCGAATGTTGATACTCCCGTACGACCTCTTGAGAGCTGTTCAGTACTTCTTGTGCCTGCTCTGTAAAATGTTCAGGTTTTAAAATCATTGTCTTCCTTTTGCTCCGGATAAGTTTTATCCATTGATTCGTAGTTAACGAAAGTGAAGTGCTCAGGTTTTTTCTGTGAGTCTTCCTTCCGTCAAGGCCTTAGTGCTTTCTGCCAGTCTCATGCGATTTAACTCCGATGTCACATTCTGGAGTTTGGACTCAAGCTCCGATATTTTTTCCATCAATTTCAGAGTGACCTCTGCCCCAGCGAGATTCATCCCCATGCCCTCCATTAGCGATTTGATTCTACGCAATCGATTTAGATCCCTTTCAGAATAGTAGCGCCGATTTCCGTCTGAGCGAGATGGAACTATCAATCCTGCTCTTTCGTAATATCTGAGGGTTTGTTGATGGACTCCCACCATACGTGCAGCTACACTAATTACATAAATTGGCTCGTCCAGGTTGTTCATAAGTTCTCTGTTTTTCCAGTGCGTGCCTGTTTAAGTGCCTCGAAAAGTTTTATCTCTTCGTCAGTTAAATTGTTAGGCAAGATAACTTTTAAAGATGCGAATAGATCTCCTACGTGGCCTTTCTTTTCCAAGCTGGGCATGCCTTGGCCCTTGAGCCGAAACATTTGCCCATTCTGGCTTTCTGGGGGGACTGTCAGCATGACCTTGCCCTTTATGGTAGTTACCTCTTGTTCGCTACCCAAGATCGTCTCAACCAGTGATATTGGAAGATCGGTGTAAAGATTGTCGCCTTTCCGCGTTAGTCGGCGGTGGGGAGTGACTTTGACCACAAGGTAGATGTCTACCGCCGCAGCATTAACGTGTATCCTCGATCCGCTCTCTACCCCTGCAGGTAGTCTTACTTCTATTCGTTTTGTATGTGGTCTAGGTAGCTGAACAGTCCGTCGAGCTCCGACATATGCTTCCTCCAAGGAGATTTCAGTTGCAATTTCCACAGGGGTGTTTCTTCTAGAGGCACCACCGTCAAAGAGTCCTTCAAAAACCGAACCTAAATTTCCGAAATGTCTAAGATCACCGAATTCTACGGACACACCTCTTGCCCCTCTAGATTGCCGGTTAAACCCTCCTTGGTTTGGATGTTTCCAATTGTCGCCATATTGATCATATCGGCGGCGCTTTTCCGAATCTAAAAGTACCTCATAAGCCTCATTTATCTCTTTAAACTTAGCCTCAGCGACGTTATCTCCTGGGTTTACATCAGGATGAAATTTTCTCGCAAGTCTCCTAAACGCCTGCCTGATCTCTTTGTCGGAGGCACTTCGATTAATCCCAAGTGTGCTATAGAAATCTTTCGCCATAGGTGAAGAATTCTATCTATACTCGACTAAGGTGTCAATAGACATATAGCAAATAATATAAAGAAGTATTAGAAAACATGACAATGCTATTATCAAGAAATGAAAATTAACTCCGAGAATACCGACTAGAATCGCTTGCGAGTGGCAATGGCCTACCAATCATGAGGGTGTAGGGGTGTAGGGGTGTAGGGGTGTAGGGG
>QGNO01000002.1 GCA_003228195.2 Chloroflexota bacterium
CGTGGAGACCGCAAATACCCCACGGCTTAACTTGGATCAACAGGATTCCGTGGAGACCGCAAATACCCCACGGCTTAACTTGGATCAACAGGATTCCGTGGAGACCAATTCACATCAGCTTAATTGTAATTCCATTATCATTAATAGCAGTCAGCCTGGTTACTGTTAGTTGGTACATAACAGTCGGTGGAATAAGAACTTGGAATCCTCCGTTGGCAGAGAAAGAACCTCACGAATGGATTGCGCAACAGGAAGGTATATTTCGAGTAGCAACAGTGCCATATTTTCAGGAATTCATGAAGGTAAACGGGGATTTCTGGACACACGATCTAGGATATTCAAGCTTCATGTACTCTGGACATCCAGTCGCCGGAATAGGATCTTGGAAAACTGGACCAGCTTATTCCTTTATGTCTTACACCCATCAATTGATGCTTGAAGGGGAAAAGGATAAATGGGCAGATTTACTTGGCCAATATGGGATTAAATTTATCGTTGTCCAAGGATATGACCCCACCGACTTTCAATCTATACCCTTAGGATTCGATTCGGATTTCCAAAGAAAATTCCTAAATGAACAGAATGATCTCTCTATCGTATTTGATAACGGCACTTCATTGGTATATGAAAATCTATCGTGGCAACCAATAATCAATGAATCTCCCACTTATAACATATATATAGGCGGGCTTTCAGGTCTCTTACCCTCCGAATCTATCACTGATATGCCACAATACATTCCCAAAATCTCTTTAGCGGATATACGGAATAGTCACTCCTTCCCAGAAATGTACGAAATTGTCCAGCAAGGTAGCGAAATAATATTCACCCAAACCGAACTGGAAGACATACTGTTAGAACTTATGCCTGGATCCGTTTCCATTGGACCAAGTGATTTCGAAAACACAGATGTACCATTCTATGTATCGCCTTACTTCACTACCAAGCATGGAGGATGGTTTGGAAGCATCGAAGATTATAGGAAAGGTAGACCAATACTTAGTGGTCAAACTCTGAGTGCTGAATCTTTTGCCAAAACGAAGAGTAACTTTGTGAATAGTGTTAGTGGAAAATTTGATCTTTGGGTAAGAATGAAGTTCGGGCCAGACAGATCATCAATGACAATTATGGTGGACAATCAAGAAGCAGCCAGACTCACCCCTTGGTCTCCAGCGGATCAAGGATTCAGGTGGCTGAAGGCTTCAACTATAGATCTAGAAAAAGGAACCCACTCCATAGAATTAATCAATGAGGATGCGGGAGTCTGTCACACAATTCTTAATCCAACAGTATCCGGGTTAAGGCCCAAGAACAAAGTTAATGATATAGACAAGATTTATTTAGTGCCTAGCGATAACTATCAAGACGGCGAAAACCTGCTTCGAAAGCTATTCAATAATAAGAGTATGACTTTCAATGAAATTCGGCGGTTCCCATCTTCATCATTTGTATATGACGAGGGCTCAATTTCAACTAGAGACATAGAAATTCCTTGGACGGCTTCGGAGCCCGATAAAGTTCTGATCGAATCACACATACATACAGAATCAGAAAAAGCCGGCGTGAAATATTCATCCTTTGCAATAGGGACCGAGGGTGGCGCCAGAAAATACTATACTTTCGCTCAAGCCAAGTTTTCACCATTTATGGATCTATCTAATGAAGCGTGTTTAACTTTGTCCTATCAAGGAGACGGAAGCGAACAAATCCCTTCTTTGACAATATTTTTCAACCCTACAAATGATCCCAAAGATTTCGACAACTGGGCACGCTTCAACATTAATAACAATGGTTCAGATTGGGAAACCGCCGTATTCGATTTGTCCCAACCAGACCAAAGCAATGGCTATATCGACTGGGAGAATGTATCTTTGATTCGACTGCAGGGTAGTAATAAGGATCAAACAGGCACAATCAAAATTGACCCTATCAGCCTCACTAGCATCTTGAGCAGTAAGGCCATTAATTCCAACCTACTAGTTTCTAACTCTTTTTGGGCACCCTCGCTCTCAAACTTGGATGTGTCCTTTGAAAATATCTCCCACAAACAATCTCACCCACTCTTGATGTCCAATGAGGAAGAGCTTAAATGGGTCGCAATAGGTCAGGGTATAGACGTCGAGTATAGTCGTCTAACCGATGGGGAACAATACACCAGGATATTCGTTAACCCAGAGCAAGAACTGTCAGAGAAACGCTCAGCTGCTACTATAGCTGAAATACAACTAGATAAACCAGTAAATCTTTCCGGCTATGACGCCATATCCTTACCAATCCAATCTATAAACCAAGGTGACGTCCAAGAAGCCTACGTTGGGCTTCTATTCTATTTCTCAGAAGACATGAACAATTGGGCTAGATTCAACATCGCCACATCAACACTGGATCAAAACTTATACACCGCTACATTATCAAATCCGAATGCTAAGAATGGAACGTTAAATTGGTCCGAGGTAAGTCTTATCAGACTACAAATCATACCACTCGAATGGCAAGGGTCCTTAGCTTTGGGTCCATTGAAAAAACAACAAACCTTAGACTTGCAAACCATGATCAAAATCCAGGTAGATGAAAAGGCTGCAGAGGTTTTACAGCTAGGAGGTAATATACTCCTTGGTCTCAAGACAATATCTGAGGTTAAAGCATCTGCAACGGCATCGATAGATTCGAAGGTCGAAGACACCAAATTTACTAGTATGGGCGAAGGTATCGCATGGCAAATAGTAGAACCTGCAACTTCTACCATCCAGGTGTCAAATCAAAACAACGGACCGGTCACACACATCCGCATAAATAGCCCCCGAGTCTACAGCACAGTATCTGAAATTAACTTATCGGAGCCTTTGGATATATCTAATTATGATTATCTATTGCTACCAATTGACGCATCAGACACAGAGGCCCATATGGGCCTTGTATTCTACTTCTCAGAAGACAAGACTAACTGGGCGCGGTTTAGTATTGACCGAAAAGCAATTCTTGAAAAGACATACATCGCTAATTTGGCTAATCCTGCCGCTTTTGAAGGAAAAGTAGATTGGTCACAGTTGAAATCAATAAGACTTCAAATAGCACCAATGGATTGGCAAGGTCATATCGAAATGGGAGAGTTAAACCCGTTTAAATCCCTAATCGTCAGGCCTTCCTACTTAGATAATGTCAATGTGAATTTAGGTATTGTGGAAGCCGGATTCCATGACATAAACATAGAATCAACATCTCCCATTACAACAGGCTCACCATCAATAATATTGTCAAACACACTTTCACCAAATTTGCCCAATACAGAGCCATCTATCAAATCTATACGGAAAATAAACCCAGGTCGCTACTCCGTCGAAATAGAAACCAAATATCCATTCATGCTCACATTTTCGGAATCGTATCACCCACTATGGAAAGCTATAATAGACAAAAGGGAAATCCCATCAATTCAAACTGATTCATTTATTAACGGTTTCTGGATGGATCGAACCGGCAAATATAGTGTGGACATAGAATTCACCGGCCAGCAGTTTGTTAATCTAGGTTACATACTAACTGGCATTACAATACTAGGATTGGTTATATCGCTGATATTAGTTAAATGGTATCGTAAGAAGCCTCCTGGAATGGAGTCAAAACAATAAACATACCGTCAAGGGCCTCAAGCCTCAGCCAAATTCCTCATCATGAAATACGCTTAGTGAAACCATCAACTTCTACACTAACATTAGTAGTGTCCAGAAAAGACTGGTCTCAGAATGTAGTAAAATTCTTAACATGAAATGTCGTTCAAATAATCTAGGTAACGCCCATAATTTGATAGGCTCATAATTCAATGCTGAATGCAAGGAGGCCAAAATCTGAATATGAACGAAAATCCTAAAGTATCTATCATAATATCCAGCTACAACTCCATTGAGGCACTGAAAGAGTGTCTGGCTGCTCTGCAAAACCAAACGTACCTCGTACATGAAGTCATAGTAGTAGATGCGGCTTCCACTGACGGAACGACCGATATCTTGAAGAACCAATTTCCTTGGGTAAATCTACTAGCCTGTAAAACACGAGTAGGTATAGGTGATGCCATCAATCAAGGCATCAATATTGCAACCGGGGACTATATTGTATTTGATCTTAATTGCGATGATCTAGTCACTCCGACTTGGCTAGAGCGACTAGTGGAAGTAATGGAAAAACACCCGGAAATTGGTGTGGTCTGCGGAAAGAGATATTATGGAACCCCTACTCAATACTCTGGCACTCCTCGCTTGGACTCCTGCGGTGGGCGGATGCTATTTGGCATAGCGGTTCCATACGGCCACAAGAAAACCGACGGGCCTTCATATGAATCCCTCAAAGAAGTTCAATATACTGCAGTAGCTATGACTCGCAGGGAAGTACTCGCAAAAGTAGGCCCGCTTGATGAAGATTTCTTCATTTATGGGGAAGACGTTGACTTTAGCCTAAGAGTTAGGAAGGCCGGATACAAAGTATATGTCGAACCTAAAGCCCTCTTTTGGCATCAGAGAAGCGCAACCGTTGGAGAAGTTTCTCCTACTAGGCTTTACTATCTTTCCAGGTCTCGTGTCCGTTTAATTATGAAGCACTACGGATTATTGAAAAGACTCTTATATATAACGGCCTACATAATCGCAGGAACATTTGTTTATCCGACCTGTTATTCTTACATTGGAAGACAATCCCCGATCCCATTGTTGAAGGCTCATTACAAAGGCGTTCTCTGGAATTTCTGGGGGTCCAGAAATCCAGCGGCCAACTTACGTCAGTAGGCCGCGAATGTTACTGGTTGCAGAATGCATTTTGCTCGAATTAGCAATAATATAGAAAATCACTCACCTCAGCCATTAGTAAACGTTGCTAAGAGAAGCCCGCTTCTTTTGTTGTCTTTTGCTTTGACTACGTTGTTAAGGTACGTTTTTTTTCTAGCGGTAGTAAGGATACTCAGCCTAGAGCTTTACGGAGTACTAGCAGTAGCAGAATCCATACTCATGATACTTGGGTTTACTGTATCAGCTTCTTTCCCTTGGGCCGTTACTCGGTTCACAACACTTGGAGAATCAATAACCATACGGCCCGGGCTACTTGGCAATTTTGCAGTTGGTGCCTTAGCATGCGCGTTTTTTTTCATCGCTTATCAATTGGAGATTCTTCGTCTAGATCAAGACAGTAGTTACAAAACTATAGTCTTAATGATAATGGCTACGGTTACCCTACTATCATTAAGTAATATCTTCCAAGGATATCTACTGGGTACGTTTCGTTTCGGATCGGTGGCGTTTTTAAGAATTGGTGGGGCTATCGCTCAACTAGCCGTAGGGCTGACACTTGTAATGCTAGGTGCTGGAGCAGAAGGAGCGTTGGCAGGATACATAAGTGCCGCGTTTGTATCCCTCTTTATTGGTCTTTGGGTTTCGAAGGGAGTACTAAGGAAAACCGGACCTTGGATTAATCTACAATTCACTTATTTTGCATTGACGCTAATGATAGGGATACTAGGCATACACTTTATTATAAACGTAGACCAACTGGCAGTTAAGATGTTCTCTCCCGCTTCTTCTGCAAATGTACTATCTGCCAACTACAAAGCTGCACGTCTAATATGTACTTTGCCTCTTTACGTAATCACATCCCTGATTGGAGCTCTATTTCCAATATCAGCAGAATATTCTTCTGATCCAGAACAGCTCGGAATTTACGTTAGGAAAATGCTGAAATATGTATTCGCGTTCATCCTGCCGACATATATAGCTCTAATCGTTGTCCCCAAGGAAATACTAAGTCTGATTTTTCCTTCAGAATATACAACAGCATCTCAGGCTCTATCCATTTTATCACCTGGAGTGTTCCTGTTAATCTTGGTAGCAATGTTCACTGCAGTCCTGCAAGGTTCCGGTAATCCACGAAAGCCTGCCTTGCTACTTGGTGCGGCAATAGTTATTCAATCTATACTTTTGTACATTCTAGTTCCAAAGTACGATATAGTCGGAGCCTCGATGGCAACTAGCATATCAAGTGGGTTGGCTTTGGTAGGCCTAGTGATCTACTATCCCAGAAACTTCGGATTAACACTGCATTGGATGAATGCCTCAAGAATTCTTTGCGCCTCACTTTTGATGGTGATAGCTATATATATATTCCCGATGACAAACCTAATATTAGTGGTAACAGGCATATCTTTTGGATATTTAGTGTTCCTAGTTACTTTAATATTATCTAGGTACTTCGATTCACAAGATAAGCGTTTGTTCTTGTTTATCATAGAAAGATTAGCGCAAGTATCTGGAGTGAATCCGAAGTACTTCGTGCCCCCATTTAGGCAAAGCCGCTAAGTTACTAGCCAAGCCCTGACAAGTCGACTAATACACTTTTGGGTATTAGCTTAGGCAATTATTACTTGAACGTCCCGGCACTCACATCTCAGTTATTTTATTCCAAAACAAGGTACATTTATAACAATGTATAGCAACATTTTCACCCTAATTGAATCCACGTATATCCACGCTAATAAATTTGTAGAGCCTAAGATATCAATTGTTTTTACCAATGTGCACATCTAATCACTTAGGTGTACAGTAGCCCATAAATTCATTATCTAATACTCAAATTTATAAAAAATATCCATTAATGATTCAATCAATTTTGCAAACCAAACTTGGGAAGAAAATAGGAAAGACTATCCATATAAACTGGAGATTGAAGGTTGGCTCAAACATTCCTTGGGCATCAATATTGTTCCTTACAATTACAATATTGATACTTTATCCTGTACTAAAGCCCGGATATATCTTAACTGGTGACATGACCTTCCCGCCTTACTCAAGCTTCAGGGATTTATTTTTTGGCTCTCAGGAATTCCTGCCCACTTATGTCTCAGGGCATCTGCCACTTTATGGCCTAATATCTTTTGCTTCCTTATTAGTGCCAATGTGGGCAGTGCAAAAACTATTACTATTAGCTATCTTCTTAGTGGCAGCACAAGGAAGTCGCCTGTTGGCCATAAGAACTGGGGCAATCGGACAAGCCAGCATCTATGCAGGTTTACTTTACGCCTTCAACCCATTCGTACAAACCAGACTACTTGAGGGCCACTGGAAACTCCTCATGGGGTACGCTCTATTGCCATTGGCTATCTTGAGTTTTTGGAATTTCTTAAGAGGTCCGAATCATAAATCCCTAACCGTAGCAGTAATTATGGCAATCCTCATCTCTTCGACTTCAGTACACATTTTAGCTATATTAATACTTATCTACGTGTTCATCTCGGCCGAATACATCGTGCAAAGCCCCAAAGGTATTAAGATCCCTACAATAGCATGGCTGTCTCTGTTTTCCGGCTTATTGATTTTTTTGAATGCTTATTGGTGGATTCCATATCTATCAGCAGAATCAACTATTATGGATCAGTTCACGCGGCTTGATCTAGAGGTATTTTCATCCCCTAGAACCGGATTCCGTAATATGCTAGAAATCATAGGGATGTACGGCTACTGGGATGAAGCTCGGTACTTTCTAACTAAAGATGCTATAAGTTATTGGCCTATCTTAGCTGCTGTATTTCTCACTCTTTCTATATTTGGAGCAATTCTATCTTGGTGTGACTATAGAAGAAGAATACTGACATCCTCCTTAACAATACTGTTCTTGATTGGGTTAATCTTGTCACCCGGTGTTAGCAGCCTATTCCCTGAGGTAATCGAGTTCCTTTACACACATTTGGAGGTTTTCAGGGGATTTCGAGAACCTCAGAAATTTACGATATTGATCATAATTTGGTTATCCATCATGGGATCGTTTGGCCTAACTGAATTAAGACGGCTAGTAAATCCAACAGTCCACAACATAATCATATTTCTAGCATGCGGGTTGGTAATACTTTACTCTATAACAATGTTCAATGGTTTTTCTAATCAACTTACGTCCACTTACTACCCAACTGATTGGGAAAAAGCATCTGAGTTAATACTTAAAGATTCGGAAAAATCCAATCTACTGGTGCTGCCATGGGAGGAATACATTGAATTGTCTTGGACTGGATCACGGGTTAACAATCCGTCATGGACATTTTTCCCTGGTAACATTATAAGCGCTCGACATCAGTCCAAAGGCACTGTCCAATCTTATGTGTCTGAGTTACTAACACACGGAAACAACATTAATAATTTCGGGGAAATGGTTGCGCCATTGGGAGTAAAATATACTGTGTTGTTAAAAGAATCCAGTTATCAGCAATATAGATTCCTACACCAAAGTGTTGATCTGGATATCATTCTAGATAATGAAAAGCTAACTCTATTCAAGAATACCAATAAAGTCAGTCTTGTATCAGGATCAAACTCGATCCGAATAATAGAGAATTTAGAAGCTCTAATTCAGCCTGACAAATCTGCAGAAACGGTAAACGAAGTTTGGATTCTAGATAGAGCCAATTCAAATTCGAACGACCTATCTAAAGAAACGCAGCATGCCTGCAGTGAGATCGCGGCCGAAGAAAAGTATGAACTGTTCTCAGCTTCAATTCGAATACCTACTCAGTCAGATTGCAAGTATCTGATACTCTCTCGGTCCAATCCATCCTGGTCATATATGGGAAGCAAAGGGATTGAAAATGTAGCGGGAGTAAAGGTCTTCAAAGCCAGTAGTAAAGAGTCGCACATAACTCTCGAAAGTTACAAGTTCCAGCTCCTAGGATACGGGGTTACTGTTATAGGCTTGAGCGCATTCATAATATTCAACTTTTTACTTAGAATCCATGGCAGTACTTCACTTCGTAATTCTTCAAAATCTAGATTGGGCCAAAATTCTACTGAATAACTGAAAAGTAATATTACTTTTCATTGTGCCCTATTTAGATAGCACAAATCTTATACGAGTGACAGTCAGGTTACAGTTGAGTGGGATGGTATCATAATGATTCAAAATTAAACTGAGCTAAGAAAATGTCTGTCGCAATTGTCTGTCCCACGTATAACGAATCTGAAAATTTGCCATCGTTAGTTTCCAGAGTTTTCGCATTAGAAGGAATTGACCCACGCCTAATAATAGTTGACGATTCATCGCCCGATGGCACAGCCAAAGTAGTGGAAACCATAACAAGGGAAACAGGGCTTCCTATAACATTGATCGAACGGCAAGAGAAAATGGGATTAGGCACTGCCTACATAGACGGTTTTTCCGCTGCCCTGAAAACAAATTGCGAATTTGTCGTTCAAATGGATGCTGACCTTTCTCATCCCCCAGAATTGATCCCCCTACTGCTAAAATCGTTACAAAATCATGACGTAGCAGTAGCATCCAGATATATAAAAGATGGTTCAAATAATGAGAAATGGAGCTATTGGAGAAAATTGGTCAGTAGGGGTGGAGACTCCTATGTCAGGACAATTCTAGGGCTTAATGCTTCCGACCCGAAATCAGGCTTCAAGGCTTTCAGATCAAACGTGCTAAGCTCAATTCCCTTGAACGCCATAAGCAGTGTGGGATTCATATTCCAGTCCGAACTTTTGTTTCTGGCAAAAAAACACGGCTTCTCTGTTACTGAAATTCCTTATGAGTTTGCAAAACGAACTGCTGGCATTTCTAAGATGAGTTGGTCGATCATTATTGAAGGGCTTTTCAGACCGCTTCAAATTCGCTGGAAGTATATCAACTTACGCAAAAAAAGATAGACTTGTAACTAGAGCCAAATTTCACACGTAAGAGGTATGCAGTCCGATTCTATCACTCCGCATGCTACAATTCGATATTCAAAGAAATAGGTACATACTTAAACGCATTCTGAATCAGAATAAATCACTGTTATAACTGATATTTTATCTGCTATATGGGTCAACAAGCCTAATGACATCATCGAGTTCAGGGGTGGAAACTTCCAATATCTGACACCCTGAATTCGATTCCATACGATGTATTCGACCTGGAACGAGTCTCACCCAATTATTATGACTCAGTTTGATTCTCTCAGGCTCGACATTGATATCTTCGTATATTAAGACCGTCCCTTCTCCACTTAGTAGAGAAACACTCTCGTCCTTGTAAGCGTGATACTGGACGCTAGTGCCTTGCCCAGCAAATATAGTTAAAATCTTAATGACATACCTGTCCCCGAGAACAAGTATCTGTTCCTGCCCCCAAGGTTTACTAATTATTTTTGATTCTTCATACGCAGACATAATCACCAGATGTAATTTTCAGCTACAAATAACGTACTTATCTTATCCCAAATATGCTCAACTGTCATAGGTACTCCACTTTTTATCGACTAAACTCATTTCTCATATTTTCGTTTCAAAATCTTGTGAGCTTGAGCCTTCTATTCATTGGTAATAGAATCAGTCCACCAACCACCTTATAGGAGGACAACCATGTTGGACTTAGTAATTAAGGGCGGATTAATAGTAACACCTTCTGGGTCAGGACTGATGGATTTATGGATAAAGGGTGAGCAAATTACCGCGGTCGTTCCAGTAGGGTCAGAGACACCAGAAGCAAAAAAGACTATCGACGTATCCGGGAAGATAGTTGTTCCCGGAGGTATAGAACCGCATGCGCACATCGGATTTCCTCAACTGGGAAACACTTGGTTTGCACAAAATGCTGGACCAGCAGAACAATCGCTCGCGGCAATTTGGGGTGGCACAACCACATTGGTTGACTTTGCTCCAGCAGCTTATCCCGAACTGGAGCCTAACAAGTCGCCCCTGCAATCAGTTCAAGAACACATGTCGAATTTTGTAGGTAACTGCCATACCGATTATTCAGCTCATTGTAACTATAGGGGCCGAGTAAATACTGAGCGAATAAATCAAATAAAAGAGCTAATTGATGCCGGTTATCCAAGTTTTAAATTGTTTATATTAAACCCACCATTACGACAAGAAGACGTCACGGATGAAGATCAAGCAACAACAGCGTCTGGAGTCGGACCTATGGTAGATATGGGGCGAGTAGCAGCAATAATGGAGCAGCTAAAAGAACATGGAGGAGTAGCCGCGATACACGCTGAGGACGAGGACATAGTGCGGTATAACTACGAAACGGCAAAAGCAAAAGGTTTATGGGACTGGCACAATATGCATCTCATACGGTCAAATCTCTCAGAGGATATATCGGTAAGAAGAGTCATCAAAATTGCTGAACACACCGGAGCCGCAATGTACATAGTACACACAAGCGCCAAGGAAGGTGTGAACGCGATAGCTGAAGCCAAGGCAAAAGGCTTACCAATTTATGGAGAAACCATTCTACTTTATGCATCCTTCAACGCAGACAATTATAAGGAGCACGATGGCATGAAATACCACACCTACCCTTCTCTCAAATTCGAGGAAGATCGGCAGCGTCTGTGGAATGGATTGCTGAATGGAGACCTGGCTTTCATAGGTACCGACAGTATTGCAACTAGCTACGAAGGAAAGATAGCTGGAAGAACCATAGCTGATGTCCAGGGTGGCAACATAGGTATTGAGATAAGAATGGGAGTAACCTACACGGAAGGCGTGATTAAACAAGGAATGTCATTAGGGCGATACGCGGACATTACTTCAACTAACGCAGCTAAGCTTCTAGGATTTTATCCAAGGAAGGGAGCAATCGCTGTAGGAAGCGATGCAGATATAACAGTAATTGACCCAAACTTTCGAAAAAAACTAACTATGAGTGATTTGCACCTAAAAGATTACAATCCTTGGGAAGGTTGGGACATCGAAGGTTGGCCTACCACAGTGGTGTTAAGAGGAAAGGTAGTACTAGAAGACAGGAAATTCCGAGGGGACCCCAAAGATGGCAAGCTGATTCCCAGAAAAATAGACTCTTCTGTCCTAACCAAATCAAGCTTCTAGCTATTTGGCGCTTACAACAAGGAGATGACATGCGTGCAGCAAGGATAGTCGGGCCCCAACAGATAGAACTTTTCGATGCGGAAGAACCCACAATGCAAGATGGTGAGGTGCTCGTTCGAATACAACTGACATCAGTATGTGGAAGCGACTTGCGGCGTTTTGACAGGGCGCTCCCAGAAGAGGAATATCCACTGCCCAATGCCCACCCATCCCACGAATGCACAGGCGTAATTGAACACAGTAGCTCAGACCTATATCGAAAAGGACAACGAGTTATAGCCCTACCATTTAATAGTACTGGCCTAGGCGAGTACATTTCAGTACCTGCATCTAGAATCATTCCACTCCCGGATGAAGGCGACTTGGCTACTCTCTTAATGTGCCAGCACATGGGCACAGTAATGTTTTCATGCAAACAAATAGGTAGCGTAATTGGGAAAAATGTAGTAATCCTCGGTCAAGGAGCAATTGGACTTAATTTTACGTACTGGATGCACAGAATGGGAGCTAGGAAAATAATCGTAACGGATCTTGTTGAACACCGACTGAAGGTTGCAAAATCACTTGGAGCTACGCACACAATTAATGTGGCAAACCAGGACCCAGTCTCAGCGATAACAAACGCAACTAACGGAGATCTGGCTGACGTGGTAATCGAAGCTGCGGGGGAGCCAGAGACGGTCAATGAAATGTTCAAGGTTCTGAAGCTCCAAGGCATTGCTATAGTTTTCGCAGAACCCCGCATACATGACGAATTCTTGTTCAACTATGACCAAATGCAAAATCGTTTACCAACAATAGTATCAACTCTAAGTGCACGCACAGATGACCCAGCTCAATGCATCAAGGAGTGTGTCGATCTGGTTGCTCAAGGGCGACTGGATCTTAGTCACCTAGTTACACACCGCTTGCCCTTTGAACAAGTCCAGAAAGCGTTCGACATTTATAGCAGGAAATTAGACAACGTCCTCAAGGTAGTACTGGAGATATGATAAACTCCACTCCACTAAATTATGGAGGGATATTTTGGCTGAACTTGGCAGGCTTCTAACATCTATGATCACCCCATTCCAATCAGGGGGAGAGGTAGATTATGAACGAGCTAAAGAACTTGCGGTAAAATTGGTGAATTCAGGTAGTGACGGTGTGGTAGTTGCTGGAACTACAGGCGAGGCACCTACTCTAACCAGAGAAGAACAAACAAAATTGTTTGAGGAAGTCAGGAATGTGCTTGAACCCCATTTCACTGTAGTAGCTGGAACCGGAAGCAATAACACAGAGGAAGCTGTCACATATACCCGCGATGCTGAAGAGGTAGGAGTAGATGCTGTACTGCTGGTAACCCCTTACTACAACAAACCTACTCAGGAAGGTATGTATCAGCATTTCAAATCGATAGCGGGCAGTACAAAGCTACCTTGTATTCTTTACAATGTCCCAGGCCGCACCAATATAAACTTGGCGCCAGATACCACGGTGCGATTAAGTGAAATGCCAAATATAGTCGGTATCAAAGAGTCGAGTGCAAACTTTGAGCAAAGCGCCGCCATAATTGAACAGGCTAGCGAAGGATTTTTGGTTTGGAGCGGTAATGACGCTGACACTTTTCCCATAATGTGTATGGGCGGCTATGGAGCAATCGCCGTAGCTACTCATTTAATTGGACGACAATTCAAAGGCATGATGGACATGCTTCTAGATGGATCAGTTGAAGGGGCAGCTTCTGAACACCGGAGGCTATTGCCAATAATGACCGGGATTTATGATGTCACCAACCCTATACCAATCAGATACTTGCTCGGAGTGGCTGGATTCGATGTTGGAAGCCCTCGCCTACCGCTAACTGACCCGGATGAGGAAACCAAACGAGTCTTAAAAGAACTCATAAGTAAATATCAGGTAGACCTAACTGTCTAGGATCATCAGCAACAGGAAAATTAACGAAAATTTAAAGATGTTTCAAGCCGCACAGATGGCAGTGTTTTAGGCGGTTATGCGCCCCGATCTCAATACTAAAAGCGAGGTTCAAATGATAATCGACAACCATGTGCACGCTTTTCCAGATCAAGGAGGGCCGGAAACAGGCCCTAATCCTGAATATCACGTGCTTATGATGCAACGAACGGTAAAGGATTTCTGGGGGCGAATGGTTTCAAGTCATACCGACCCAAAATACATTCCCGGGCCAGATGAAGACGTGGATTTCAAGGTAGGGAAATATGGCAGATTCCATTGGGAGAAATTTGGAGAGTCTTGTTGGATACAAAGAGGCTCACCGACATTTCAGGCGATGGAACATCCTCCGGAACAGATGATCGCACACATGGATTTAGCCGGGGTAGATATAGGGGTTATTCAGGCAGAATATCTTGAACTTAACAAAGGTAGAGAGTCATACTTCGCTGAGTGTCTTCGCAAGTGGCCCGACAGATTTATAGGCACTGCTGCTATAAACTACGATTTAAGCAAAGATGATCATTACCTCGAATCAGAGATACACAAGCTTACTCATGCTGTTGAAGAAGATGGATTCAAGGCCCTATTTATTTCTCATGTAGCAAATAGACAACCGATGAATGACACCAGGTGTGATCCGCTTTGGAATGAAGTTGTCAGATTGGGTATCCCAGCATACTTAAACACAGGATTCACTTCAAGAGAAAACTATTTAGGCCAACTTCAAAGAACCGAGGAAATATTGGAAAAACATCCGGGTCTCAATATCGTAGATGCCCATGTTGGTGGAAATATACGCCACCCATCAAATCCTGATTATGTGGAAACCCCCCAAGAACTCGATAAATTATTAAGGACTGGTCGATTCTATATTGAAGTTGGATATGTTTTAGCTTACGAAAATTTCGATATCTGGGGTGAGGACTCTCAATACCCTTATCCTATACACAAGCAGATTATCAAAACCATTTATGAGACCTATGGTGCTACTACAATGGTATGGGGGTCTGATATGCCTTGGGCACTAAGAGTTTCTACCTACCGACAAAATGTAGATTTGATACGACTCCAAACGGAGTTTATGAACAAGAAAGACAGGGATCTACTAATTGGCGGTAACTTAGCTCGACTTTTCAAAATTGTCTAGGTACTCCAAACCTTTCCTACTTTGGAAAGAATTCTCTAAACTAGAATAGTTAACTGTAATCCGTAACCAAGAAGGAGGCTGAGAACCATGTATCAGCAAATTTCCGCTGTTACATAAGCAATTAGCCTAGTGGGTGAACAGTTACACAATGGATTCAACAGTAAAGAACAATAACTCCCGCATTTTTTATGGCTGGTACATAGTAATAGCGGTATTTTTCGCCAACTGGATGGGCGCAGGAATTGGAGTGCCTGTTTTCGGCCTATTCTTTAAACCAATGAGCTCCGACTTGGGGTGGACTCGCGCGGTCACTACCGTTCCACTTGTTATGCGCAATGCACTAGCCCAATTCACTGGACCAGTAATAGGTCCTCTGGTAGATAAATATGGCCCACGGTATTTAATGACAATCGGTGCCATAATTGCGGGCGTGGGCACAATGCTAATGTCGCAAACAAATTCCGTTTGGCAGTTTTTCTTGTTCTTTTCAATTATTGGCGCAGTGGGAAATGCTGGACTTAGTCACATAGTTACTAACACTGCGATAGCCAAATGGTTCATTACACGTCGAGGCAGGGCCACAGGGTTAGCTGCGACAGGGATTAATGTCGGCGAAGCAATAATGACACCACTAATACACGTACTTATAACTACCATAGGTTGGCGTGGAACTTGGGTATTTATGGGATTAGTACCGTGGTTAATAATTGCTCCCAGTTCATATCTGCTTATGAGGCGTTCTCCAGAGGATATGGGGCTAAAACCCGACGGGGGCACAAATCCGACTCAGGGCTCAGTTACTTCTACAAAATCTGTAACCCAGCTAGAGGAACCCGTCTGGACACCGAGAGAGGCCTTCAGAACTCCTACCCTTTGGCTATTACTAGGCGCAATAAGTCTTGGCAATCTATCGGTAAGTGGAGTACTAACACATCAAATACCTTATCTCACTGATAACGGCCTTTCCCCAGGAATGGCCGCCCTAACACTAACAACTTATGCAATATTCGCAATTCCCTCAAAAATACTATGGGGATTCTTGTCCGAAAAAATTCACATTCGATACTTAGGGGCGATCTGTTTAATTGGAAGCTCTATGGGATTGATAATTCTAATGAACGCAGACACCAATACTGAAGCGCTGAGCTTTGGCGTTGTTTACGGCCTAACTAGAGGGTCATGGGCAGTGGTACAATCATTGCTTTGGGCAGACTACTTTGGCAGGCATTTCCTAGGAAGCATCAGAGGATACACCGCGCCTTTTCAGTTGATATCTTGGTTAGGAGGCCCTATATTCGCTGCATTGGTATTCGACACCACAGGAAGTTACACTTATGCGTTCATGCTTTTCATAGCGTCGTACATATTAGGTGCAGTGATGCTTTTGATCGCCAGCCCCCCCCAAAACAGTGTTAGCCCCTAATTAGACTTCTTAATCCCCCATCAGATTAAGTATAAAACCTTGGTCAGGAGCTAGGGCGTACTTTCCCGTTGTTTTCTGGCGTTCTCGGGAGTACTGAAATACTTGGCCCCTTAAACTCCAGGATTATCTGATGATGCCAAGTATCGGCCACGTTGGTTATACTATGCTCTATCCCGCCACCCACTTCCGTATACTGGACATATCCTTCCTCGAACTCGTTAGGAGTGGCTTGGCTGCCATCTCTATAGCTGCTAATTTTGCTGGGCGTTGTGTACACAAAAACGTAATCGTTCTCATGTCGATGATAATTGGAAGATTGCCCAGGCTGTAAACCCATACTCCATACTTTGATCCTATCGTTTTCAAAAATTAACTCTGTGCCAACCTCTTTTGATATTTCTTCCTGTTTAGACATTTATCGCTCCCTCTGAATGCTACATAGCTACAAAGAAATGGCCGCTAACTCTAACGAAGCCTGTCAGAAAACGCGTATTCTCTTTTGGTGATGATTTCCAAGAGAGCTGGTTGCCCATCAGAAACAATTCTTTCTGCTCTCTTAAGTCCTGGTATGATCTCGTTCGGCTTCTCAATTCGCTCGCTATAACCACCCATCGCTTTCACTATTTCTGCATAGTTGCCTGTCAAATCTTTGACACCATAACGTTCCTGCGCAATTGGGAACTGCTCTGGTCCATAGATACCCATACCGGAATTGTTAAGCAAAATGGTTAGGATAGGTATGTTCTCTCTCACACAAGTTTCAAAATCAAGACCTACCATACCAAAGGCAGCATCGCCCATTACATTTATCGCCAATTTGCTCGGCTCAGCCATCTTAGCTCCCATGATTAGCCCTAGACTGTGCCCAAGCTGAGTGGATTTCCCCCATCCAAGAAACCCTCTAGGGGTAACTGTTTCGTAAAAGGGAGTCATCTCATCTCGTGGGCTTCCAGAATCATGAGTTACTATTGATTTTGTCCGATCTATATTGTTCATCAAGTCCCATATGACACGGTAAGGGTTAATAGGAATTTCATCAGAAGTAAGTAACGGCATCCACTCTTTCAGCCACGTCCCTTTAATCGAACTTATCTCTTCTTTTACTGAATTGTCCCCTTTATTCGCTTTAGGAGACCGTTGCTTAACGGCTTCTATTAGTTGTTGCAAAACCAGCTTGCTATCTCCAAGAATCGCGTAATCGGCCGTGTGATCTTTATTGATATCTCGTTCATCATTCGTGGAATGGACAATGGTTTTGTCACTTGGAATCCGTGCTCCAAATGAGGTCAGCGTCATACTGCTCCCTATTCCAAAAATAAGATCCGCCTCACGAAGGAAATGTACTACTGCACGGGTGGTCGTATGCCCGCCAGCACCCAAAGACAAAGGATGGTTCTCTGGAAATGCACTCTTCCCCGCCAGGGTCGTCATAACTGGAGCTGAAAGTATCTCGGAAAGTTCCTTTAATTCATCCGTTGCTTCTGCGTAAAGAACCCCCTGTCCAGCCTGTATGACAGGTCTTGAAGCATGAATTAACGCCTCAGCGACTTTCTCTACATCTCGAGGGTCTCCAGCTGCTCTGTTAGGCTCTACAGGCCTATAGATGTTTAACGAGTCTTCCAGTTCTGCCGATGCAATGTCACTTGGTATTTCAAGAAGAACCGGACCGGGATGACCGGTCCTCATTAGATAAAACGCTCGCCGCATTAGCTCTGGAATACGTTCCACCAGATTTATCTGAGCAGACCATTTGGTAATTTCTCTATAACTTACAGCTGGACTAAAAGTCGGGGTAACGCCCGATCTGGCTCTTGAATCAGCAGCAGGTAACGCCAAAATTGGGACAGAGTCATCATAAGCTTGAGCAATACCAGGGAAAGCATTTTCAGCCCCTGCTTGCGCCTGCATAGCAAAAACTCCTATCCGTTTGCCATTACTCACCCGGCTATATCCATCTACCAGGTTTACCCCCACACGCTCTTGGCGAAAAATTATTGGCCTAATTCCAACTTTTGCACACGCCTCAATTAAAGGGCTACTAGGTATACACCCAATAAAATCGACTTTTTCCATTTTGAGTATTTCGGCAATTGCAGAGACCCCGTTCATAAAACCCTCCCGATAGAAAATTGCAGTAAGTCTATCACTTCACAAAACAACGTCCCATTTTAGACCGGGAATCCGTCGTATTTGTCTTTTTATCATTTAATGGCATTGTGGTAAGGTCTGCACCACAATGTCATTGCCCAAAGGTCAAGTAGCACTTATTACAGGCGCCGGGAGAGGCCTCGGATGGGGTATCGCAAAAGCATTCGCTTCAACGGGGGCCAAAGTCTGCGCAACCGATATTAATCTTGATGAGTTACAGATGGGAACTAAAGAAATATCGAATTGTGGCGGCACCGTAATGTCCTGTCACTTAGACGTTGCTGACGCAAAGGAATTTAACCAAGTAGTAACCAACATTGTTGATAAGTGGGGCAGACTAGATGTTCTGGTACACACAGCTGCTGTGATGCCTCTAATAAGCTTCGAAAACACTTCGTACGAAACGTGGTGGTGGGAACTTAACATAAGCTTAGGTGGATTATTTAACGGGGCAAAAGCCAGTTGGGAAATAATGAAAAGCCAAGGCAGAGGGCATATTATCGGAGTCGCTAGCGGAGCAAGCTACAGAGGTCACATAAACGAGATAGCGTACTGCGTCGGCAAACATGGGCAGGAAGGTTTCATCAAATCCTTGGCCTCAGAAGCCGGCAACCACAATATAGCCGTGAACACTATCTCCCCTGGTAAATCGATCAAACCGACTGGCATTACCCGTCAAGCAGTCACAGATATGTCAAAGGATATAACCACTGGATGGACTGATCCTGCCAATCTTGGGAGAGCATTCGTGTGGCTATCTAATCAGGAACCTACTCAATATAACGGGCTTAGTTTCAGCGCTGGTAGCTTAGTAGATACGATAGATTCAGAAGGTTGGGATTTTGACTTTACTCCCGAAAAAGTTACCCCAAGAGCAGAAGATATGATTACTAGGCTGGAGTGGCAGAATCAGCAAAACAAAGCAGGTATATAAATGGTACTTAGACATCCACTTACACTAATAACAAAAGAAACTAGACCTCTCCATATCAAATCTGATAACACCTGCCTACTGTTGCAGGATCTACACTCGCCTTTTTCTGATCCGAAGTCTGGATGGATAGCCACTCGTGTACGAAAAAAAATTTTATCAGCCGAATTTAGTGAGTACTTCGATCTCCTGGAGCTGATAACAAAGAACATACCTCAAGTATTAAAAGCATGCCGTGAAAAAGGACTTCAAGTAGCATTCAGCAGCCTAGGCTACAGAAACGATCAGGTTTCTGATCTTCAACAAGCAACTGGCTGGTCGTGGGACCTTGACGGGAAAGATGGCATCTACCCAATTTCTTGGCGCCCAATTAATAACGAACCCATTTTCTCAAAGCCTGGTTGGAGTGCTACGTCGAATCCAGAGTTTTTGAAATTCCTTGATGAAAACGGGATTACAAACGTCCTGATTATCGGGTGTATGTTGGATTACGGTATCAGCCAAACCAGTCTTGATCTTTCCGACATGGGAATAAGTAGTCTATTGGTGGCTGATGCAGTCGCTGCTTTGACCAGAACAAGCCAAGACTATGTAAGCGGGAATATAGCGCACGGGTTGATAAAACTTAGGACTACAGCTGAGGTTCTGGGAATACTGGAGCGCTTGGGCATGGAAAACGAAGTATTGGTCTAATTTTTGAGGATGTAGTGATGATACAAACTGTCCTAGGGGAAATATCAGAGCAACAGCTGGGTGTATGTCTCCCACACGAACATATCTGGTGCGATCAAAGATTGGGACCAAGAGTTGATCTTTTAGGGACAACCCGATCTGAAAGCACGTATATGCGACTTGATGACTTCGGCGTGATGGTAGCTGAATTGAAAGCATATAAAAATGCGGGCGGCCATTCAATGATAGACGTAACGTGCGATGGATGGGGACGGGATTTGGATACGCTATCAAAACTTTCTGAAGCTAGCGAAGTTCATATAATTGCAACTGCAGGATATTACATAGAACCCCACATACCCAAATTCGTCCACGAGTGGCCAATCGAAAAACTCGCAGATCATATAACAAATGAGGTGGAACAAGGTGTAGGCAAAAGCCAACGTCGATGCGGAATCTTTAAGTCCGCCATTCACAGAGCCAAAGTAGAAGGTATCGAATTGAAGGTGCTAAAGGCTGTGGCAATAGCTCAGAAACGAACGGGGGCCGTTATAACTACACATACGACTGGCAATCGCCGAATGGAAATACCTGGCGGTGTAGCAGGCGTTCAGCAACTCGAAATATTGAAATCCGAAGGAGTTGATCCTTCCAGGTTAATTGTCGGCCACGTCGATGAAAGACCCGATATTGATGTCTTGTCCTGGCTGGCAGATGAGGGATGCTTCATTCAATTCGATGTCATAGGTAAAGAGCACTTCTTGTTAGATCAAACACGTGCGGAATTACTTTTTGAGCTAATCCGAAGGGGACATTTGAACAGTTTACTACTGTCACAAGATACAAGCCGAAAGAGATGGCTTAGGGATGGTGGCCATTCGGGATATTGCTACATTTTCGAGAATTTTTCTCATCGATTGAAATCGGTAGGTATATCAAAAGCAGAAATTGAAGTAATGATGATAACAAACCCAGCCCGAGCATTAAGTATCGCTAATTAGCTATACCTACATAAATCGTGAATGTCAAAGCCGGCGCATCTGCTTAGCGACAATAACCCAACCAACGGTCAAAATAAATCCAGCTACAGCCACCACTCCAACAGCATCACTCGGCCCCAAGCTCTCCGCTAAAACTCCCAATAATATGCCTCCAATCGGCTCAGCCCCTATAGCCAAACTCAAAATCCCCATAGCCCTGCCCCTCATTTCTTCTTTAGCAGACAAAAGAATCAGCGTAGCCTGCATAGCCCCAAACGCAGAGGTGCTCACACCGGCCAAAATAAGCAATACTAAGGAAAGTGGGTAACTTCGAGAAAATGAGAAAATTATAAGCAGGGCAAGCGAAATGAGTGTGCCGGCGGAGTAGTACGCAGATTTACTTCGAATGTTTCTCTTTGCGGCTATAAATATCGACCCGAATAAAGATCCTATCCCAGAGGCACCACCCAGAAAACCCATGGCGGCTGGATCAACGAACAAAACTTTTTCTGCGAACACTGGAATCATGGGTTTGAAAGAAAAGAATGCAACATTCATCAAAACCGTGATTCCCAACACCCCTACTATCGCCCGATTACTTATTACTTCGCGAAAACCCTCCGCAACAAATCTATACGACCGTCTTAAGGCAAAAGAGTTGTGTATTTGCGCCCATTCAAGTCTAATTCTAATGAGAAAAAATATCGCAACCAAATACAACGATGCAATTAGCATGTAAATGAATGCAACATTGTAAAAGTGATCCTCGCTAAGAACTTGGAGCAGGATACCTGCTATAACAGGGCCCAATAGCCCCCCTATGGTCATGTTCAAATTGTCTAGCGAGACTGCAGTGGTTAATAGATCTTTCCCTACAATGTCGATAACCATGGTCCTGCGGGCTACCATATCTAGATTAAAAGATATGCCAATCAGAAAACTGATTCCGAACACAATTATCTCGTTAGCTAGACCCAGAAAAAGGAGTGTGCCTAAAAAGGCAAACATAACAAAGTCTATTATGAAAGCAACTAGAACTACTTTACGTCGGTCAAATGTATCTGCAACTAGCCCTGTAAAAATTCCCATGAACACTTGCGGAAGCAGGAAGGCCACCCCTGCCAACTGGGTAAGAAACACTGAATCAGTAAGTTTAAGTACCAAATAACCTGAAACTAGAACAGCCATCATCCGGGCTTGCATCGCACTGAACCCTACTCCCCACATAAGTCGGTAATTACGATTAGAAGCGACTAAAAATACTGGGCTTACGCCAGACTCTGTATCCAGTTGGTCTTTCGGTTTGGGGTTTTTCACATTCATTTAACAAAAACAAATATTAGGCAGAAGTTGTGGTTGTAACCCTTTGGGGAGGTGTAGCCAGCAGGGTTAGTCCACTCGCAATCAAATAAAGCAGAGACAGTATGAAGAATCCCATTGTGTAGTTCCCTTGTAAATCATAACCCACGGCAATCAGAACAGGCCCTACCGCCACGGATCCTGTTACGAGAGGGCTAACTGCTCCTCTAATAGATCCCACATTGGCCCTGCCGTAGTAATTGGCGAATGCCACCGCTGTTGTTACAGAATATCCACCTATGCTCAAGCCATAAATAACTGCAAATACAAATAGCAGAGGACTATTTTCAACCGTCACCAACATTATTACCGACAAACCACATAGAAGAAATACGATTGACATCGCATATCTAACTTTGACTTTTTCCACTACGAATCCCCAGATGAGTCGCCCGGCAGATGCCATAACGGCATGCGTACTAAGAACTGCGGCTGCGGTGGTTGAAGAGAAACCTCTGTCAGTTATCAGGCTGAATTCATGCACTACTACCGAAGACACACATAAGCCGGCGACCGTAAGAGCCGCTGTCAAGAACCATAAAGTCTTGTCTCTCAATGCCTCCTTTAAATACCAAGACACCTCATCGTCAGATCGATTTTGGCTGTTCGCTTCACGTCTGTCACCGTCAGGCGTGAGTCCGACATCTTCAGGGCTTCGAATCATCAATAGTGAAATCGGGAAAAGCAACATGAAGAAAATGGCAGCCATAAGAACCCATCCGCTCCTCCATCCAGATGTCGCAACCATGAAGGTAATCACTGGCGCCAAAACTGCTCCTGAAGCTGCACCTCCCATACTACCAATTGCTACAGCCCTTCCCCTGAGTCGCACAAACCATTTGACCACCGTAGACTGAGTTACAACTTCCCCTAGTGCCGCGCCTCCAAATATCCCAGCCACGGCGAATATTACATAAAACTGCCAAAGCTCAGTGACATTACTAAGCAGTCCAGCTGCCACTCCTCCAACCAAAGCTGCCACAGCCATAATAGGGCGAGGCCCATATTTATCCACAATAAATCCGAAAATTGGCGCAATGAATGAAGCTACCAGTGTGTTGATAGCAATTCCGGCAGTCAGAGCGGAACGCGTCCAACCCAAGTCATCAGACATTGGTTTTAAAAACACGCTAAACGTAAATCCTTGAATACCACCGCTTGCAAAAGCCCCGAAAAAGGCTCCAGCAACTATAATCCAGCCATAGAAAAAAGGAGTTCTCTTAATAATTGTTGATAACACTCACTCCATAATACCCAATAGCTCCACCAAAATCATCGTATAGCGCAAAATTCATCTCGCCGTACAAAAATCTTTGGCGCCGTATTGACAAGCTTACCGAACCAACATAGGTTACTTTAACTGAGTTAAAAGAAGGGAAAATATGGTGGCAAAAGAAAGCTCTGACGTACTGATATCGGGAGGCCTAGTTGTTACCGGAGACGGTGTGACAAAGGCTGATATTCTGATTTCTGATGGAAAGATAAAGGAGCTTGCACAAGATCTTTCAAGCAAATCCGCCACACGTGTAATTGATGCCTCAGGGAATTACGTATTGCCAGGTGGATTAGATTCCCACGCACATCCCATATTTGCTGACAAAATGGACACCTACTCGATATGTGCAGCGTACGGTGGTGTTACTACTGTGGTTCCGTTCATTGGCTCAGAGACATATAGACACGAAATATTTGACAATCATTGGGGAGTGAGAGACTACAACCCAGACATAGTTAGAGGGTTTATAGAATTCGGGGAGGAGTCCTCATTCACTGATTTCGCTATACATGGGCTTATAACAACAAGAGACACCGATGACATCGACAAGGTGATCCCTGACCTCATCCGCCTTGGGGTGATATCTTTCAAAATGTTCATGACTTGGAATCCCCGGGGTGCATCTAGAGGGACAATACATGCAATACCGGATGAATTGATTATGCAGGTCATGGATCTCGCGGGGCGTGACGGTGGTATGGCAATGGTCCACGCCGAAAATGGCGTATGCAAGGCATACTTAGAACACAAGTTCCGATCAGAAGGAAAGGTCTCGATAGAAAATTATCTTCCGTCGGCACCCAACATCATAGAAGCAGAAGCAGTACATAGAGCTGCTACCATGGCAACGCTCGCCAACTGCGCCCTTTACCCTGTACACCTTAGCGCAAAAGAAGTGATCCCAATATTAAAACAAAACAAAGATGCGGGGCTTCCAATATATGGCGAAACCTGTCCACACTATCTCTCCCTTACTAACCAAGACTTTCTAAGAGAGGGGTACGTTCTCAAGGTTTCTCCACCATTAAGAGAAGATGAGGACAAAGAGGCCATGTGGAAAGGTCTGGCATCTGGGGTGTTGAGTGTGATAGGCAGTGACTATACAGGCTATACGCGAGCGTTAAAACTCACCGGCACTATGGACCAAGAAGCCGACGAGCCGATATTAGGACAAGAAAACATTTTCGATATAGGAGCCGGATTAACGACCTTGGAATTTATGATGCCATTAGTTTGGACACATGGAATCAATACCGGTCGTATAACGCTAACTAGGTTCGTTCAGTCGTTTTGCGAAAATCCAGCTAAACTCTTTGGTATCTATCCCCAAAAAGGAACTATCAAACTAGGATCAGACGCCGACATAGTCATATGGGATCCAGCCAAAAAACACACCGTAGATGAAGAACATGGTAACAGCGATTTTTCCACTTTTAAGGGGATGGAGCTACTAGGAATGCCCATCATTACAATGGTCCGCGGAAACATAATAATTGAAAACGGTAAACTAGTCGGAAAACCAGGAAAAGCTAAATACATACCTGGCAACACAAATACCACCGCCTACGCCAATAAAAAGTACCAGATTGCCTAGATTAGGCGTAATGGCGATTTAATACTGCTAATCAGGAGACAAACGATGCATCGCAACAAATTGATTGACCTAATACGGGAAGAGCTTTCCGGCGACACGGCCCTTGAATCAGCCACACATATGACGCAATTTTACCGATCCCCAGGGTCATCAGGATACCACTTGGCAACAGACTACGTAGCGCAGCTATTTAGAAAAAACAATATGGATAAAGTTTGGGTAGAACGATACCCCCTAGATGGCGAAACTAAATTGCTGACTCAAACCATGCCATTGGCCTGGGAACCTCTCCATGCTGAACTGCGGATCGGAAATCAAAATGGTACCCTGCTAGTTTCTTATGAAACCTCACCGTCCTGTCTGCCTTGGTGGACTCCATCTACCCAAAAAGACGGTATCGCAGTAGACGTAATTGATGTTGGTGCCGGAGATCACCCGGATGACTTCGAGGATAAAAATGTAGCAGGCAAGGCAGTTCTGGTCAGGACTACAACCATACCTGGAAGCTTTGGGCAAGCGGTCAATCTCGCTACAGCATATGGAGCGATAGGGGTAATTACTGATACACTACTCTACCCCACATCGCCTTTTAGGACGCGTGAATCCCTACCTGAGCCCGTCCAACTTCTCAGAATGCCTTCTGTGACACCCAAGATTTGGGCTATAGTAGTGAACCACCCTGCTGCGGAGCAGTTAGCTTCGATGGCAAGACATGGAGGCGCGAAAGTTTGGGTAAATATACAAGCAAAAACCTTTAAGGGAGAAGCCCAGAATCTCTTCGGAGACATCATTGGCACTGACAAATCGAATGAATTCATCCACCTTGTCTCACATTCCACCGCTGGTACCAAACCAGGGGCGAATTGCGCTTCCGGCCCCGCGTTGATGGCAGAAATCGGACGAGTAATAACCACCCTGATAGCTAATGGGCAAATTCCTCGACCCAAACGCACAATTAGATTTCAAGTGAACGTGGAGGGCCATGGTACCAAACATTACATTGAGTCACATCCAAATGACGTAGATAAAACCATAGTCTCATTTGCACTAGACAGTGTCGGCCATGACCAACACAAGAGTAAATCCGCACTGCTTTTCTATCGCTCGCCTGATTCAGTTCCTACTTTTATCAACGATTATTTCGTCTCCCTTATGGAGGAAACTCCCAAAGAGACTCGCTGGGTCTTCAGTAACGATAACGAGATTCCTTTCGTAAACTTTACTGATCTACCGTACACTCCGTGGAGTGACAACAGTTACTATCCCTCCTTAGGAAAAGCCTCCCCGCTCCTTATGTCTTGGCCTGATCTATATTTTCACACTGATCACCTAAGTGCGGACATGCTAGATCCAGCAGTCTTTACAAGATGCGGAATCACAACTACTTTAGCTGCTCTAGAGTTGGCCTACGCCGATTCCCAAGATGCTATAAATATCATGCAGGAAGTTACTGCCCGCAGCGAATTTAGACTAAGTCGGATAGCTTTGAACAACGACGGCTCTGCAGTATACGTAAAGAAACGGCTTCTACATTTAGCCAATCGTGATCAGGAGGCTGTTGCATCAGCAATGGTACTTTCTGACGAACCTAACTCAAACGGCAACTCAGATATAGAAGCGGTGATAACAAAACTACAAAATAGGATAAAAAAACGTCTGTCAGAGGTACTAAAGTGGCTACCAAATGTGACTCCAAATAAAGCCTTTGATGGTGGGAAAGTGATACCAACTAGGACCGTAAGACGGAACGGCCCAGGACTTGCTGGAACCAGCTATAGTGCCTTACTCCGTATATCTCAAGAAATGAATGCAAGGGATCGCAGGGTTCGTTACGACTCGCTGCGCATAATAGGAGACGAACTTTGGAATTTTACTGACGGTGAACGTAGCATCAATGAAATATCTGATGCCATAAGTGCTGAGTTTGATTTTGACTTGCACCCGCGACATATCCTCGAGTTATTTGAAGGACTGGAACGAGAGAAATACGTAAAATTGGCTGCCCCCAAATGAGAAACTTTCGATAAATCTGCTGATTAGCGGCAATTTCAAAAAATGGATAGGCCATAATATGACACAACAAAACGCTCAACTTAGCCCAGAAACGATCCTAGCCGAGTTTAACAAGAATGATGTTACACATGTGGTGACTCTTCCAGACAGTGAAACAAACTGGCTCTATCTGCTTATGGATGCCGATCCCACTATAGCCATAATACCTGTAAGTCGCGAGGGTCAAGCGATGCCTACTGCAGCCGGACTTACTGTTGGCGGAAAGAAACCAGTCATACTCATTCAAAACACTGGCATGATGGAGTCTGGGGATTCCATTAGAGGATGGGGGCTAGGTCTAAACACGCCTGTCGTCCTAGTTATAGGATACCGAGGCTGGACAAGGCATGGTGGAAACCGCCCCTCCGATGTGGCAAATTTTACAGAACCTTTCTTGTTTACTCTTGGCATCAAGTATTTCCTCGTAGAAAACGATGAAGATTCAACGCGCATATCAATGGCATTTGAAGAAGCCGCTAGCACTAATCGCCCAGTCGCCGTTCTCATAGCTGACGAATATCATGGATTCAACCGATAGCATACCAACCTTAACAATTAGTAGGCTTTGTTAGGAGAATTACTTAAATGATAAATACTGCGGACATGTTACGTATTTTCCAAGAATACCGCGGTGATTCTATCGTAGTGCCCGGGCGTGGCAGCCGGCACTGGTCAACTATCAGCACCATACCGAACAGAGACATACCTCTCGGAGATCCGGCCATGGGGGGGCACGCCAGTTTCGCCTTGGGATTAGCCTTAGCGCAACCAGGCCGCAAGATAGTACTGTTCGATTCAGAAGGTGATGTTCTGATGAGCCTCGGGGCATTGGTTACTATAGCCGATAAACAACCATCCAACTTCTACCACTTCGTTATGGACAATGAATGCTACGCAACTACTGGAGGACAACCTGTTCCGAATGCCAAAAACATCGACTACGCACTAATCGCGAAAGGAGCAGGATATCCTTTCACTCATGCTTTCGATGACTTAGAAGACTTGGCCGGCAACTTAGAAGCCATCCTTCAAGAACGCGGACCCGTATTTGTATCTATGAAGGTCCATCCTGAGATTGAGAATGAGCCTATTCACCGTCGTGAAAAATGGCAAACGCGAACAGTTCTGGAAGTTATACAAGATGTGAAACAGGAAATGGGCGTTATCTCTTCATAAGCTTCTGTTGTCAGGAGTAGGCTTCAAATCCCCTCCCTAACAACGACGAGGCAATTTTAAGCTTCATAATCTCATCAGTCCCTTCATATATTCGGCACACTCTAGTGTCTACTAGATGCCTGCCTGGCCTATATAGGAATGACCAGCCCCTGCCACCAAATATTTGTACACTCCGATCAGCTGCGTCCCACGCTAAATTGGAAGCAAGAAATTTAGCCTCTGATACAGCAGCGTCTGCACGTTGAAAAGATTCTTCACTGCCATCAAGTTCAAATTGATCTATTAATTCCGCAGCCCTGAGAGTCATTAACCTAGAAGATTCGAGATTGGTTTTCATAAAAGATAGGTGCTCCTGAATCAACTGATGTTTGGCTATCTCTTTTCCGTGTTGAAATCTTCCCTTAGCGAAACCGATCGATTCATTCAGGCAATCAGCAATTGTTCCAACACAACCAGCGGATACACTCAATCTTCCGTTCAAAAGGGAGTACTTAGCTATTTCCCAGCCCTGGGTTTTATTGCCAAGCAAATTCTCCTTTGGAACTTTGTAATTGCTCAACTCAAACATACTCGTATTTGTCGTTGGCATGCCCATTTTGGTCGTCAAATCCTCCCGCTCAATCCCTTCACAATGGGTGTCAATCAAGAATGCACTAACCCAATTATCAGGTCCCTTCGCGAAAGTTATTATCACGTCCGCTATGCCAGCGTTGGTAATAAGATGCTTAACGCCATTCAACAAATAGTGGTCACCCTTGTTTACATAATTAGTGGTCATAGACAAAGGCTCACTGCCGGCTTCCGGTTCCGTTAAAGCAAATGCAAATATCACATCCCCTTTAGTGGAAGGGATTAGATACTTTTGCTTCTGATCCTCGGTACCATAACGCTGAATAGTTTTTTGCCCCAAAGAAGAATGTCCAGAAAAAAAGGTTCTGATTCCACTACCCTCAGCGGATATTTTCTCTATCACTTGAGCATATTGAACGTTGCTCAAGCCCAAACCGTCGTACTCCGACTTGACTGGCAAGCCCAAAATATTGAATTCCTTGGCCAAAGGAATGAGTTGGTCGTTATACTTACGTTCAAGATAGAATATGTCTTCCAAAGGACGCAGTGTGTCACAGAATTGACTGACTATTTCAAGGATATCCTGATTTTCTGATAACATATTAAAGTTGCAATACTAATTCGAAATGAGACTGAAAGTCTGATTACTCATTATGCATGTAGAGAAAAAATATTCAATAAAGGCGCCAATAAGTAAAGTTTGGGGTCTAATTTCAAAACCGGAGTCAGCTATTGGATTTCTACCTGACATCCAGAGTTTCCAGCGAGTCGATGATTCAACTTTTACTCTCGAAGCAAAAGCTCCGTTTTCCTTCGTCAGCGGGACCATAAGAATGGACCTCAAATTCATTACGCCAAAGCCTCATTTGATAGAATTAAAAATCGGTGGCAAGTCGATTGGCAGTAACTTTGAAATTGCAGCACATATACAGTTGATTGGCAATCAGGAAACCACATTGATTGAATGGACTTCGGAAATGAAATCCGGAGGCCTACTTAAAGCGATCCCTGATACGGTATTAGCAGGGGCTGCGGTTCAGATGGCTGATAGGACAATCGAAAATATGAAAGATGGCTTCAATTATAATCGCCAGTAGTGTCCTATAGCACATTGCTCTATTAAGTTTCATCCTCAAAGGCAAAAAACAGTAAATGGGAAAAAGAACTATCCAGTTTTCAAGAGAATCATTCGCGCACAGGCCAGCACTAGACACGGCGATAAGCCGTGCTCTACTACACAATGTCGCTTCTGGTAGTGAGCCGGAAACCCTAAGACTACACAGACCAGCTTCGGTAGTTGCATTCAGTAGACAAGACAGTAAATCGGCAGGATACCATCAGGCTATCCAATCAGCCCACGCACATGGTTTTGACGCCATCCAACGTCTTGTAGGAGGCAGAGCCGCTGTTTTCCACGAAAGCACCATGGCATTCGCATGGACTGTGCCAGATCAAGAGCCTCGAACATCCGTGAGGGAACGCTTTGAGGAAATATCTAGCTTAATAGCGAATTCACTGCTGAGCCTCGGAGTAGACGCCCGAGTAGGAGAAATACCTGGCGAGTATTGCCCAGGAAGTTGCAGCGTAAACGCGAGAGGTATTAAAAAGCTAATGGGTGTAGGTCAGCGATTAATTCCGCGTGCCGCTCATATAGGGGGAGTTCTAGTAATAAAAGGATCGGAGCGTGTAAGGGATGTTCTTATACCGGTGTATGAACATTTAGGTTTCCAGTGGAAAAAAGAAACTGCAGGTAGTATTGAGGACGAAATAGGAACCATTCATTATAAGGACGTCGAGATGGCAATTATCAAGGCTTTTAGAGAAAAGTTCGAAATCGAAGAGGGATGCTTAAGCAACTCCACCAAAGAATTGGCAATTAAGTTCGAGCCAGAGCACCTAATAACCTAAAGCTTAACCGTTGCCAAGGTTCTCTATATTAACTGGCTCTACTTGGTCTGCTATATCAAATCCAAAGACTTGGGAATAAAAGTAAAGTTCCGCGTCCAAAGACCGTTTGATGTTTTCAGCTTTTCGAAACCCGTGTTGTTCCCCTTCAAAAGGCACATAAGCGACCGGCAATCCCTTGCTACGTAAAGCCTCGAGCATAAGTTCAGCCTGATTGGGTGGCACTACCTTGTCTTCCAAACCCTGAAAAAGAATGAGCGGACAAGAAAGATTGTCAACATAGTTGATTGGAGACCTGCGGTAGTACAAGTCCTTCGCTCTTGGATAAGGTCCTATCAAACTCTCCAGATACCTGGATTCAAACTTATGAGTGTCATATACAAATGTCTCTAACTCACTGAGTCCGTAGTAACTGGCTCCTGCGTTGAACACATCAGTAAAAGCCAAAGCAGCAAGCGTCGTGTACCCTCCTGCACTACCGCCACGTATCATTAATCTATCATTGTCCACATCTCCACGCTCGCTTAGATACTTAGTCACATTCACACAATCATTCACGTCTACAACACCCCACTGGCCATCCAACCGCTCCCTATATGATCTGCCGTATCCAATACTCCCCCCGTAATTTACATCTACGACAGCTATACCTCTGCTAGTCCAATATTGGATCTCCAACCTTAACGTGGACGAAGTTGCACCAGTAGGGCCTCCATGACTTATAACCAGTAAAGGTGGCTTCTCTTTCGGTAGCCCATGAAACTTTGGATTCTTGGGCGGATAGTAAAATGCATAAGCTGTTAGGCAGTTATCGGTGGGAAATTCGATCGATTCAGGTATAGAAAAGTACTCTTCAGATACTTTTACGTTTTTCGATTCATCAACTTTAGAAACGGATCTCGAAGACAAATCCAATTGCACTATTGATAAACCCTGGGTAGGTGAACCCGCGCAAAAGACTGCTTTATTCGAATCCACATGTAGGCCAAGTCTTGATACGTCATGAAAAGGCACTTCCAGACTCTCTACCTCCAAAGATTCCGTGTCCAATCTAGCAATCTGCCAAATACCAAGTGTGTTGTATGCACAAATGATTTTTCTAGCTGATTCGAAACCGTATTCACAATCCACCAATGACATCGACGAGCCTGCAAATTCAGCTTCGGTACGCCAGAGTTCTTCAATGGTTTCATCTCTCCAGCGATACAAATTACTCCATCCCGTTTTGTCAGACACGAAATACAAATGATTGTCTGGCGACCACTTCGGCCTAAGGATCGACTCACCGACCCCGCCTGCAATATGTCGCATTTGATCCAATAACCCGTCCGTGTTAACGTTTGCAATCCACAACTCAGTGCCATGCCAAGGCATGAAGGGGTGGTTCCATGTAATCCAGGCTAATTTATTAGCGTCAGGGCTTAATCTTGGTGCGGCGTAAAAGTCATTGCCTTCAGCTATCACCTCACCAGCTCCGCCATTTTCGATATCGATTTTCACCAATGTGTTAATCGCCTCACCGTCACCTGAGTGATCTTCACGGATGCAGAAAACCAACCGTCTATCACGGTCAATGACTCCGTCCGCAAAGCGAAGGTGTGAACCCGGGGTTAGAGATCGAGGTTCTTCTCCCAAATTCTGTATATAAAGTTTCTGATCATCGAAATTGGAAAACAATATGGATCCAGAATTCACCATCATCGCACCACCGCCATATTCATGCACGGAATTTCTGGCGTTGTATCCAGCGGGAGTTACGTCATTAACTGAACCATCGGAGGCACGACGGACTATCACATTGCGTCCACCCTCGGAAGGGCGCATCTCTATCCAATAAATGTCATCTCCGTCTATGGCCAATCCCGTGAAACTAGCACCTCCACTGACTATCAGATCTGTAGTAATGGGCGATTCCCACGAACCAAAAGGAGCAGCTTTCATATTGAATATCATTCCTTTTTCGAACAATTTCCAGTGAGTTTAACTTGTAACAGATAAAATAAAAAGTGCCCCATTGAAGCCAATGATATAATGTCCAAGTTGTTCTTTTTTGGACTAAATCAATTAGAATTTATCGATCTGAGAAGGGTTTAGAATGCCAAAGTATCTAGAAGAGTTTAACCCACCTATAAGGCTCCTACTCGGCCCAGGGCCAAGTAACGTTAACCCTCGTGTTCTCCAGGCTATGTCAGCGCCACTCCTCGGCCACCTTGATCCAGACTTCCTCGATATCATGGATGATGTAAGAGATATGCTGAGGATAGTATTCAAAACCAAGAATGAGATAACCATTCCAATTTCGGGAACAGGTTCTGCAGGCATGGAAGCCGCGATAGTAAACGTCATTGAACCTGGAGACACCATGGTCGTAGGAATAAATGGCTATTTCGGTGACCGCATCGCACAAATTGGTGAACGATCAGGCGCAACTGTGGCCCGAGTTAATGCTGAGTGGGGTCTTCCACTAGACCCTGATAAGTTAAATGAAGAACTAAAAAAACATAAGCGTGTTAAGGCCGTTGCGATGGTACATGCAGAAACGTCTACCGGAATCCGTAGTCCAGCGAAGGAAATAACGGCTATAGCACACGCCCATGATGCACTCGTAATCATTGATACTGTAACTTCCTTGGGTGGCATTGAAGTAGCGATGGACGATTGGGACGCAGACGTGTCCTACAGCGGAACTCAGAAATGCTTAGGTTGCCCCCCTGGCCTTTCCCCAGTCACATTTGGACCACGCGCAGAGAGCGTCATATCCAACCGTAAGACACCTGTCCAAAGTTGGTACCTTGACACATCTCTACTGAAAAACTACTGGTCGCAAAATAGGGCCTACCACCACACTGCACCAATTTCTATGATATATGGCCTCCGAGAAGGACTTAGGGTTGTTTTAGAGGAAGGTCTAGATAATAGGTTTTCAAGGCACGAATACAATGCAGCAGCACTAAGGAAAGGAATAGAGGCAATGGGCATGGAAATGTTTGCCCAAGAAGACTCTAGGTTGCCTACCCTTAATACAATAAGAATCCCCGAAGGCATAGACGATGCTAAGGTAAGACGATCTCTTCTTACGGAACATAATATAGAAATAGGTGGGGGTCTGGGACCCGTGGCAGGTAAGATTTGGAGAATAGGCCTAATGGGTGAAAATTCTAATAAAGAGGCCGTCGTATCCGTGCTTTCCGCGCTGGAAGTCGTATTGAATGAGCAGGGAGCAGAAATGACTCCCGGAACTGGTGCTTCAGCAGCCGAAGCTTTTTACGCGTCCTAGATCGCCCCAAGACTGAGTGGTGGGGACTTGGTAATCAAAGCCCCCCTCCCCTATTAACTTTTCAATGCTCAGGCTGTTACCGACGTCCTCCATCTACCCTTATTGAAGCACCACATACCCAGTAACTAGCGTCTGAAGCCAAGAAGATAGCCGCACCAACGTGATCTTCTGGCGTACCTAATCTCCCCATCGCTATACGATCTGTCAACCGTTTCACATTCTCCTGATCTGTATATCTTGATTCCTGTGGCCTAGTCACCGCCAAAGGCCATATTTCATTAACCCGAACACCTTGTGGTCCCCATTCCGCAGCCAGACTCTTCGTGAAGTTAGTGATGGCGGCCTTGCTGATACCATATGGCGTTCGCCCTGGAGATGGCTCATATCCACTAACAGACGCAACGTTGATAACACTGCCGCTACCTCGCTCGAGCATATGTCGACCAACTGCCTTACACATAAAGAAACAGGACTTAACATTATTTCTGATAACCTCATCAAGGTCTTCTTCAGTGAGTTCTTCAAGAGATTTCTCATAGTAAAGACCATCAGCAGTACGCATCCCACCTGCACCATTGAACAGAATGTCCACTCGCCCGAGTTCATCCAAAACTCTTTGGACGAACTCGTTAGCTTTATCTTCGTATCCAATATGTGCAGTATCAAAAATAGATTTACGGCCCAAATCCTCTATAGCGGCTGCAGTACCCTCAGCCCTCTCCGGAACTTTATCAATGACAGCAACGTGGGCTCCCGCCTGAGCAAATCCAAGAGCGACAGCTTTGGATATCCCATGCCCCCCGCCCGTAACTATAGCTACTCTATCCGTAAGGTCGAACATTGAAAGGTCTGCCATTGTTTCCTCCTGCTTCTGTTGAAATTAACTAGGCTCATCCTGTAGAACTCTAGGTTATTAGACAAAGTCACACAAGTAAATCAATAAAATCTTAAATATCTTGAAATCACCCATCTCCAAGCCACAGCATCTTACACATTATATGACTGGTCAAGTAAATCTATGACATGCTTCACTTGAATCGTGCTTCCAGCCGACTCTAGACCATTTTCCAACTGTATGGCACATCCCGGGTTCCCGGTAGCCATGACTTCGCAATCAACCTGAAGCACAGACTCTACTTTCTTGCGCTGAAGTTCCTGTGACATCTTTGGCTGTAGCGTGCTATACAATCCAGCAGCCCCGCAACACGTATTCGCGGAATTCAATTCGATCAAATTTACACCTGGTATCGAGCGCAGTAACTTCCTAGGAGCGTCCGTTATACGTTGTGCGTGCGCTAGATGACAAGGGTCTTGGTATGTGACACTTATTCCCAAATTACCTTCAGGAGGATCCAAGGGCAATTCGACCAGGAATTCGGAAATATCCTTCACTTTCTCACTCATCACTTGGGCAATCTCTGCATATTCACTATCATTCTTTAACAAATCACCATATTCCTTCATAGTTGAGCCACATCCAGCGGATGCCACTATAATGGCATCGATATTGGCCTCGTAAAAAACCTTGAGATTACGTCTCGCCATTTCTTTCGCTTGTTCCTTATCCCCGCCATGAAGATTCAGCGCTCCGCAACAAACTTGAGCCTCAGGAACAACAACTTCGCATTTGTTCCTCACCAATACTCGTACCACAGCTTCCATAGTTGAGCCATGTGTCATTGGCATCACACATCCAGACAAAAGTCCGACCCTAGATTTAGCTTGGCCTTTAGGTCTGAAACTTTCCTTGCTAGGCCTAAAGAAATCACCATTCAAGCTCGGCAGTTGTGCATGGAGTTGACCAATTTTGCCTGGGATTTTACGCATTATCTGACTGATTCTAAGTCGCTGAAATATACGTAAGAGCCTTCCTATAAAGTAAAGCCTCCGCGGATACGGCAATGCATGGTGAAAAACGATCTTTAATATCAATCTGCGAAGGAAAGGTTCTTTCTTTTGGACGTAAATCTGTTCTCGAGTTGCCTCCATTAACCTTCCGAATGGAACCCCGGAGGGACATGCCACTTCACAAGCACGACACTGTAGACAAAGTTCCATATGGGGGATGATCTGCTTACTTAATACTGCCCGATCTTCATGGACTGCTTTCATTAAAGCAATTCGACCTCGAGGTGATTCAGTTTCTAAGCCCGTCACTAAATATGTGGGGCACGAGCTGAGACACAGCCCACAATGGACGCACTTGTATAGGTCTTCATTCTCTGTTGGTTTCTTAATCAAATTATCGGCGAAAACGAGAGGCTGCATGCTAAATTCCTTCGACATACCGACCCACATTAAAAATGCCGTTTGGGTCTAATTTTTCTTTCAGACGTCTCATCAACTGTATACCCAAACCTGGGTCTCCCCACACGTCTATATTTTTCTTCGCTTTTACTGGTGCCAATTCTACTACGGCGTATCCCCCAAAGCGGGCAGTCGTTTTTCGAAACATTGTGACGGTCTCAGCTAAAACAGATGTTATGCCTTTGAGCTTACATTTGAAAACACCTCTTGCGGGGCTCGCTATGATTTCAATAGGATGTCGATTTTGGGCACAGTAATCGAACATATCTTTTATAACCGAACCAATTTTAGAAGGGGAACAACCAATCCTTATAATCACATCATCCCCATTTTCTGAATAATCACCCCAACCAAAATTCTGAATTTCATCCCAGACATCCATGGCCTGCTTTTCAGTAATAATTCTAGGGGGATTCGTAACTGACGAAGTCAGTAATTTGAACGCCTCTTCTACACGAGCTGCGACGGAGGATTCCGAGCCCAAAAAACGGATATAACCTTTAACGTCTCCATCAGCACCAACAATCAACTCAACCGCTTGGCCATTGTAGGATGACAAAGATTGAAGCATAAAAGTCTGAATACCTGTTTGCCATCTGTCAAAATTAACAAATATTGTCTTATCACATTTGGGCAGAGGCATCACTTTAAGGTTTGCTTCCAAAATAATACCCAATGTTCCCAGCGCACCTATGTGTAACTTAGTCAAATCAAAACCAGTGACATTCTTAACTACTCTCCCACCATTCTTCGTAACAGTGCCGTCAGGTCCTACAACTCGCAATCCAAGCAAATAGTCACGCACTGTGCCATAGCCAAAACTTAATGGGCCAACAAGATTTGTTGCCAATATACCTCCAATCGTCCTCACAGGCCCAAGTGGAGGGTCAATAGGAAGCCAATGGCCACCCTTAGCGAGATTTGACTGTAATTCATGAAACCTCGTTCCTGCTCCGACGGTTACAGTCAAATCACTTGGCGAATAGTCGATCGATTGCTCTAGCCCAGTCGTACCGACAACTAAATCAACTTTAAGCGGCGAATTCCCCACTTTCAGAGAATGTCCAGAACCCCTAGGTACGACAGCCCATTCTTTTCGGTACGCTTCCGCTAAAAGCTCAGATAGTTCCCTTTCAGATACCGGCATTACTACGGCCTTAGGTACACATCCATCTACTCGGAAAGAGTGCAGATCAGCATTAGGGACGAGCCTACTGCTCATTATTAGTTTCGATAGTTCGTTCTGGAATTCGTTTGGAGAAGACATTAGATCCAAGAGCCAAGACCAGCTGTTCCTGTTATGTTTATTTGCCTAAAGTCCGCACAGGATGACCCATCTGGGAACATTTTCCCGGGATTCAATAACCCAGTGGGCGCAAACGTATCTTTTAACTTCATCATCAGAGATATGTCTTCTTCGTTAAATACTAGGGGCATAAAATCCTTTTTCTCCAGACCAACTCCATGTTCTCCAGTAAGTGTCCCGCCCGCATTTACGCAAATCTCCACTATCTTAGCTCCCGCTTCCATCGCTTGTTCTTTTTTTCCTTTTTGCCGTTCATCGAAAACAATTAATGGATGTAAATTTCCATCTCCGGCATGAAGTACATTCGCTATTGGAAGACCATACTGTTCCCCAATTTCACTTACCTTCTGCAGGACATCAGTTAGTTTGGATCTGGGCACCACTCCATCAACAAGGTAATAATTTGGAGCCAATGCACCTAGTGCACCCAATGCTCCTTTCCGACCAGCCCAAAGCATTTCACGGTCCTTTGACTCAGAAGCATGTTTGACAGCTGCAGCGCCGGAGTCATAGCACATCTCGATAATCTGCTCCATTGCATCTATAACCTCAACTTCGAGACCATCAACTTCTATTAATAATATCGCTCCAGCATCCTTCGGGTAGCCAAAATTCATGGCTTTTTCCACGGCCCGTATAGTTAAGGCATCCATCATTTCCATAGCCGTCGGAATTAAGCCACTCGCTATTACTTTAGATACGGCATTACTAGCCAAATCTATATCTGAAAACACAGCCAGCAAAGTTCTTACTGACTCTGGTGAAGGCAATAACGAAACGATCGCCTTAGTAAAAACTCCTAACATACCCTCAGATCCAACCAACGCTCCTACTAGATCATATCCAGGCCTGCCTCGATAGGCATCACCCAACCACAATACTGACCCATCTTCCAATACAACCTCGAGGGCAAGTACATGATTTGTAGTGACTCCGTACTTTAGGCAATGCGGGCCACCAGAATTTTCAGCCACATTTCCACCGATTGTGCAAGCACGTTGACTTGATGGATCAGGTGCAAAGTATAGTCCGTGGGCTGAAGCAGCTGTAGATAAATCCAAATTCACCACACCTGGCTCTACCAAAGCAGTTCTATTTTCTGGGTCTATTTCAAGAATCGACGACATTCTTGTCAACGACAACTCGATACCACCGGCGTGAGCAATAGCGCCACCCGAAAGACCTGTTCCAGCACCTCTGGGAGTCACTGGAATATTCCTACTATTAGCTAAAGTTAGCACTTTGGAAACCTGCTCTGTGGAGGTAGGAAAAACTACTGCCTGAGGAGTGCCAGTATCAACAAGTCCGTCATATGCAAACACCAGAAGATCATCTGGATGATGGATCACAGATGATTTACCTACAATGCCTTCAAGTTCATTAATTAACTTATGCGTATTCAAAACCCACTCTTGAGAAGGAATCAGACTGAAACATATATTACTCTGTTTTATAAATTTGCACTTGTGTAGCATCCTAGCTTACTATCCGACAATGGATACAGAACATCCACGTACAAAATCTGACAGACGCGAGGGAAAGCGGCGTAACAAGAGCAAAATGCGTGTAACTGGCATATTTGCGCGGCTACTTCAAAGCCTTTCTTTTCGACGAGCTGAGCAATTAGCACAGAAAAAACAGACTGAATCAACAAGAGGATCAAGTGAAGTACACAAAAGTAGAAAGGGTAAAGGCAGCACTAAGCGGTGATGCAGTTGATAGACCACCCGTAAGCCTCTGGCGACATTTTTACCGAGAAGAAGTTACCACTCAAGGGTTGGTCGACAGCATGCTGGGATTTCAAAATCGCTATGGATGGGACTTCATGAAGGTAAATCCTCGTGCCCAATACCATGTTGAAGACTGGGGTGCTACTTTTGAATACCCGGATGACCCCAATGAAGGGCCTACTCCCACCAAAGCCCCAATACAGTCCATAGAGCAATGGGACTATCTTGAACCACTTAGTCCTACTAAGGGCAGTCTAGGTAATCAGATTGACGCATTGAACCGAATCAAGAAAGGACTAAACAATGAAGTGCCCTTCATTATGACCGTATTCAATCCAATTTCGATAGCTGGGCAATTGGTTGGTTCAGAGGAAACATTCTTATCCCATTTACAACTTGCTGCAAACAGAGTTCATTCAGGATTAGACGTTATCACGGAAACCTTCTGCAGTTACGTTAGTGAAATACTCAATGTGGGAGCAGACGGTATTTTCTTTGCCACCACAGCGTGGGGAACAACTGATCGATTAACGGAGGACGATTACGATACTTTCGGCCGGCCTTACGATCTTCAAATCCTTGAAGCTGCCAGAGACGCATGGTTTAACGTACTTCACGTTTGCAGAGATAATAATATGCTACGTCAACTAATAGACTACCCCATACACGCCATAAATTGGGATAGCCATGCTCCTGGCAACTCAAGCCTTCAAGAAGCGAGATCCTTCTTGGACAAAGTTCCAATGGGTGGAATTAGTAGAGAAAATTTATTAAACCTTGATGCACGGGAGATCCAGAGCGAAATCGAAAAAGTCATAAGAGACTCAGAAAACACCCCAATCATTATCGCGCCAAATTGTTCAATATCTCCAAGATGTCCTGAGGTCAACGTTAGCGCGTTGGCAGAAACTTTCAACGTTTAAAAACAGATGCAATTCTGCTAATCGAAATGTTACTTCGTCGCCTTAAGCACAATCACTGGCCAGTTGAAGAAAATGTCACTATCTTTGGCAGTTATCTGAAAAATGTCCCGGATATCTTCATCAGCCGTCATGAAATCTTCTCTCAACGCCGCAAGTTTCTCAACTGGCGTCGCTGACCTACGAACCCAATCATTAAACTCTAGGTTTACTCTAGTCATTTTACAATCTACCACTTCCAAGCCGACATCCCCTAGCATTGTGTACCATTCAGTAACTTTCCTATCTTTGACATGAGTGAAGTCTCGCCTCAACTGCATATCATTCATCCAATCGGCAACTTGCTCCGGTTCAGGGGCACAACTATCGCTCAAAAGGAAATCCCCGCCAGTTCTCAAAACACGGCTTATTTCGATTAGCGCTTTCGGTAGATCGTAGAAATGGTGAGCCGCTTGCCTGCAACTAACCATGTCCAAAGAACCATCTCTGAAAGGCATTTGTTCTGCCTCAACAAAAGCAAATTCAATATTATTTAACTTCCGCTCTTTAGCCAAATTTCCAGCCTGAGTTAACATCCCATGAGCTATATCAGTGGCAAATATGTGGTCTGCATAAGGAGCCAATGCAAACGCAGTAAACCCAGCTCCGGTCGCAAGATCCACAGCAACGTTGTAAGTGCGGGATGACACAAACGCCTCTAAGGCGTCTAATCCTTCACTGTGAGCATGAATCCCTGTGCTGACAGCATAATGTGCTGCTTGTCTCCCAAATTGCTCTCCGGTCTGGTGTGAAGTTTTTCCATTTTTGACCATTATTATTGACCTCAGATAAAGGTCGACCAAGTATACTCTAATATGATTAGTTTGTTAGGTTATTTATAAGGGGACACAATAGCAGGAGCGCCATATAAAGCATGCGTAAATTAGAGGTCCTGAACTTAATAAATGAGAAATGGTCCCAACTACACCAAGCTGTAGGAAGTATACCTAATTACATCATGGATTCTCCTGGGACAGAAGGGCTCTGGAGCACGACTGACACGCTTAAACATGTGGCCGGGTGGGACGAAGAAGTAATAGAAATAGTACGGACATATATCGAATCCGGGATGAAAAAAGAGGACGCTGGCGCGGGACAAATAAATGACAGACTTCTCAAAGACAGAAAAGACATGGATGCCGACCACGCTTGGACACATTTTCAAGCGACTCACCAATCGCTTATCTCATACTTAAAATCTTTACCTAAACATGTATTTGATTCTGAATCTTACACTGGATACTGGATAGGTTGTCTTGTGCCACAACATTACAAAGATCACACGCAAGACCTAGGAACCATCATAGCCAGTCTATAGCCCTAGGAGTGCCTTTTAAGACACCCCTGATCCTAAGTAATCCTTTCGGCTATGTCTTTAAGCTGAGGCAACGATAAATTACCGCCGCTTACGACAATTACAACATTCTTGTCCCGTATTTGATCCCCGAGTTTAACGGCACCTGCAAGGGCCGCTGCGCCGGCTCCCTCGGCAACAGTATGAGCACAATCAATAAGAGTAACTATAGCGTCTTTTATATCTTCATCACTAACCAGGACAAACTCATCCAGGAGGTCCCACAAGATTTTCTGTGTCAGTTCGAAGCCAGAGCCAGTTGCCAAACCCTCAGCAAAGGTCGCATTTTCGGAAGTAACTATGCTTTGTTTCTTCCAAGACAGGTAAGCCGCTGGTGCTTTTTCTGACTGAACAGCGACCACCCTTACACCAGGCTTTAGTCCTTTCGCTGCAATACAGGTACCTGCCGCACCGCTCCCGCCTCCCAAAGGGACAAATATATAATCCACTTCCGGAAGATCCTCTAATATCTCGATAGCGTAGGTACCGACACCTGATATGAGACTAGGTTCATTCGCGGAATGGATGTAACGGTAACCATATTCTTTCTCTAAGTTTTCCGCGTGCAACTTAGATTCGTCAAATACGCCTCCATAAAAAACTAGTTTTCCACCCAATGCCTCCACCGATTTTACTTTGGTAGGGTTGCTCCCCTCAGGCATTACAATGACTGTTTCAACACCAAATATTGACCCAGCGTAAGCAATAGATTGGGCATGGTTACCCGTAGAGGCCGTCACTACACCCCGCCTTCTCTCATCTTCCGTTAGATTGGACATAATGTTGATGCCGCCCCTTACTTTGAACGCTCCTAAAGCATGATGGTTTTCATGCTTTAGGAAAACTTGGCTTCCCAACAAAGTGCTAAGCCTCTTGTAGTAATGTAAAGGTGTACGAGGCAAATATTTCGATACCAACTCTTGGGCCTTAAGGAGGTCAGTCATAGTTGGAACGTTCATAGCTTAATGCCTCCATTTTGTTCAAAAACGATCGCTTTCTATTTAAACGAGAATCCCATCGAAGTCTTATGACGTACCAGTTTATATGAGTGCCGGCTTCTACACAAAATTGTCCCACATATAAACTTACCAAACATGCTTGCATTTCAACCTACCTTGACCACTAGTCATACCTATGCTACGCTCGAAGGAGTGGCTAAGATGGAGAAAAGTAAGTCGGAATGCGATTATTAGAGAGCCTGGAAAGGTGAAAACAGGCAGTGAGCACCCGTTCTGAATATCACTCCAGAGCCTCCCGGAGAAATCCATAAAACCTGATTAGGAAAGTAAAATGGGACGGAACTGCCAACCGTTAACACAGGCGAAGGTGTCATACACCTACTAGAGTGCCCCGACTTGTTCGGGGAAATAGAGTGGTACCGCGGGCGAACGGCTCGTCTCTGTAGAGACGAGCCGTTCGCATTATATACCAATAAAAGCAGGATAAATTGAACAAGATAGAGCTTTACGACACTACGTTGAGAGACGGTGCCCAAATGGAGGGCATCTCGTTATCTGTGGAAGACAAAATTAAGATCACTCTAAAGCTTGATGAATTAGGAGTCAGCTACATAGAAGGGGGTTGGCCAGGTTCAAATCCGAAAGACGAAGAGTATTTCGAAAGGGTGAAAACCCTCAAATTAGAAAACTCGTTGATTGTAGCATTTGGAAGTACACGAAGGGCTGGTATATCAGCAAAGGATGACGTCAATATTAGGGCACTCCTTGAAGCAGAAACTCCCGTTGTAACACTTGTAGCGAAGGCCTGGGACATGCAGGTAACACGCATCTTAGAAACAAGCCTAGAGGAAAACCTAGCCATGATCTCTGATTCTGTATCTTTTCTAAAACTAAATGGCCGGAGAGTTTTCTTAGATGCCGAACATTTCTTCGATGGATTTAAAGCGGATTCAGAATACGCACTACAGTGCCTCAAGGCGGCGTCCGATGCTGGAGCTGAAACATTAGTTTTGTGTGACACTAATGGCGGAACATTACCAGCCGAAATCAAAGAGATTATCAATTTTGTAAAACAAAAAACTAACGTCCCATTAGGTATACACGCTCACAATGATTGTGAAGTAGCAGTCGCTAATAGCCTAGTAGCAGTCGCAGCTGGTGTAAATCAAATTCAGGGTTGCGTTAACGGATATGGGGAGAGATGTGGAAATGCAAATCTGTTGTCCGTAGCAGCGAATTTAAAGCTAAAGCTAGGTATCCCGGTTATCACCGATGAACAGTTAGCCAAATTAACCGAAGTCCATCTGTACATGAGTGAAATTGTAAATATGCCATCGATAGGAAATCAACCTTTCGTCGGGCATAGCGCATTTAGCCACAAAGGTGGGTTGCACGGTTCAGCAGTCGCCAAGATGGAAGACAGCTACCAACATATAAAACCAGAGGTAGTGGGCAACAACATGCGCGTTTTGGTTTCTGAGTTAGCGGGCCGTGGGAATGTCCTGAAAAAGATAGAGGAGCTAGGTATACCAATAAGCCTTTCCAAAAATCAAGCCACGTCTTTGATAACCGAAATCAAAAAGAAAGAAAGCCAGGGTTTCCAGTATGAGGGTGCGGAGGCTTCATTTGAATTAATGGTAAGACGTAATGCCAATGACTACATTCCGCCATTCGAACCAATTGATTACAGGATAATAGTGGAACAAAAGCATCCTAATGGGGGAGAATTACAAGATGCAGCCATCTCAGAAGCCACAGTGAAGGTCAAAATCAATGGCGAGATCAGGCACACAGCTGACGCAGGAAATGGTCCAGTCAATGCTATGGATGGCGCCATTCGCCAAGCACTTATAGCTAATTTCCCGGAACTGCGTTCGGTACGACTGGTTGACTACAAAGTAAGGGTCGTAGATCAGGGTTCCGGTACAAGTGCCGTAGTAAGAGTCCTTGTAGAATCTACAGACGGAGTCCACACCTGGCAGACAGTGGGTGCTTCTCCTAACATAATTGAAGCTAGTTGGCAGGCAGTAATAGATAGCCTGGAATATTGGCTATTAAAGTATAGCCCCTCACTTTCTAATTCCAACTCCTGAATTTCTCTTTGAAGCGATAGCAGATGGCAAGTTTCACAAAATCAATTCTTACGGCCCAACGGTTAAGCCTTTATCAGCAACCCTTTACTGTCCTTAAATTTTTGCACGGCTATCACAATGGTATCTACTAAACTCCATATACCCAATCCACCAAAAGTTAGCAGCATAAGAATTCCTGTCCCAGTCTTTCCAACGTAGAATCTGTGCACTCCTAGAACGCCAAGTAATACAACAAGTACCAGTGTCGTTACGAAACTTTTTTCGCTAATACCTGTTTCTGATGACTTATTATTTTGACCACACGAGCTACAAAATTTAGTTTGAGGATCCCTTTCCGCCCCACAGTTGCTACAATATGGCATTCCGTATTACCTCGATACAATAAATGAATTTGTTTGCGTCACATGTTAAAAGAACTTCAGAGTATTATCATACTGGATTAATAACTAAAATCTACTAACAGCACGAACGAAACTAGGGTTGCAGGTCAATTGGTAATATGCTAGCATCTCCCAAGTTTCAAATTGAGGCTAAATACTAACAAAGAAATTATCTGCAATTTATCCCCCCGCACTATTTAACAGGGATCCCTATGGCTATCGAAAAAAAGACCACAGAACGTTTGACAGATCTTTCCAAGCTTCGAGAACAGAGTCGTGAAGGTGGCGGAAAGAAACGAGTAGACCAACAACACTCTAAGGGAAAGTTGACCGCTCGTGAGCGAATAGATCTACTCCTCGATGAGGGCTCCTTTCAAGAGCTTGATCCTTTCGTGTCTCAATGGTCTCCAAATTCAGTAACTGGCAACGAGCCACATCCCGGAGATTCAGTGGTAACTGGTTATGGAACGGTGAATGGGCGATACGTTTACCTTTATTCTCAAGATTTCACTATCTATGGGGGCTCCTTATCTGAGGTGGCCGCCAAGAAGATCTGTAAAGTCATGGATATGGCGATCAAGAACGGCTACCCGATCGTAGGTTTGATAGATTCAGGTGGCGCTAGAATTCAAGAAGGCGTTGTAAGCCTTGGGGGATACGGTGATATTTTCCTAAGGAATACGATGGCATCAGGTGTCATACCTCAAATCTCGGTGATTCTAGGACCTTGTGCTGGTGGCGCAGTATACTCTCCGGCAATAACGGATTTTGTGTTCATCCTGGATGGCATAGGTCAAATGTATATCACTGGGCCGGATGTAATAAAAGCTGCGACAGGAGAAATCGTTACTCATGAAGCTCTAGGCGGAGCTGATACACATGCCATCAAGAGCGGTTTAGCTCATTTCAGGCTTCCTGACGAGCAACAAACGGTAAATGAGTTGAAGCGTCTTCTCAGCTTCCTTCCACAGAACAATATGGAGGATCCACCGTTCGGAATGCCTGACGACGACCCAGCACGCATAGACGAGTCACTCCGCGACATAGTGCCAGATGACCCTGTTAAAGCTTACGATATGAAAGACGTTATCTCATCAATTATAGATAACGCAGATTTTCTGGAGGTTCATAAAGAGTTTGCTGCCAATATAATAGTCGGCTTTGCGCGGATGGGCGGTATCCCCGTGGGAATAGTAGGGCAACAGCCCTCATACTTGGCAGGAGTTTTGGACATAGACGCATCCGACAAGGCTGCGCGGTTTGTGAGATTCTGCGATGCTTTCAACATACCTATAATTACACTTGTAGATGTTCCAGGATATTTGCCAGGGTCAGACCAAGAACACAGAGGAATAATAAGACATGGTGCAAAGCTTATATTTGCTTACGCGGAGGCTACTGTACCTAAAGTGACACTGATTACGCGAAAGGCGTACGGAGGAGCCTATATTGTTATGGGGAGCAAGCACTTACGGGCCGACGTGAACCTTGCCTGGCCAACTGCTGAAATAGCTGTAATGGGACCTGACGGAGCAGTTAGCATTGTCAATAGGGAGCAAATTGCACAGGCTAAAGATCCTGTCAAGATGAAAGCGGAGCTGGTTAAAGAATATAGAGAGCAGTTCGCTCATCCATACATAGCAGCTGCGCGTGGATACGTTGATGATGTAATTGATCCAAAGGAAACTCGCCCGCGGATAATCGCCGCTCTAGAAATGCTGGCTAATAAACGGGATAGTATTCCTCCTAAAAAACATGGCATCATCCCGTTATAAGTGCCAATCTCATGATTGTCTATATGTCATTACCCCACTTCAACCCGGGCAAAACACACCTCATATAAGCTTCGCTCCTTTTTTGAATGCGAACGGCTATCACTAAATCAAGGATCAAAAACCATAGTTACGTTGCCGTAACTTAATTTCGCAGATATAATTCCATGTGCCACATTGGAGAGACCTAGACACCTTGCACTCTTAGGAATGCCTCCATGTTTATCAACACTCGAATAAGGAGCCGTAACAAATGCTAAAAAAGATAACTGTGATTGGAGCAGGTCAAGTGGGAGCTACAACAGCCCAGCGGGTTTTCGAGCGCGGCTATGCGGATGTAGTACTAGTAGACATAGTTGAGGGAATGCCACAAGGGAAAGCTCTGGATATTCTTGAATCAGGCCCAGTTGTGGGATCAGACGCAAATATCATAGGGACAAACGGATATGACGAAACAGAAGGGTCTGACATTGTTGTGATAACGTCTGGTATAGCTAGGAAGCCTGGGATGAGTAGGGATGATCTCCTGCTTACCAACATGAAAATTATCGGGGACGTTACTAAGGAAGCGACAAAAAGATCCCCTGATTCGATCGTTATAGTGGTAACCAATCCTCTAGATGCCATGGTACAACACGCTTTCGAAGTCAGCGGATTTCCTCGCGAGCGAATTATCGGTCAGTCTGGCGTACTGGATACAGCACGATTCAGGACGTTCCTGGCGCAGGAATTGGGCGTATCCGTCAGAGATGTTCAAGCCTATGTATTAGGGGGGCATGGCGACACAATGGTGCCCATAGTTGGCTACACAACCGTCGGTGGCAGACCAATCAGTGAACTACTTCCTAAGGATCGACTGGATAGTATAGTTCAACGGACACGAGACGGGGGAGGGGAAATTGTCGCACTATTGAAAACCGGCAGTGCCTACTACGCACCCTCAGCGGGTGTTGTAGAAATGTTGGATTCGATAGTATTAGACCAACATCGAATATTGCCGTGCTCTGCATACCTTCAAGGCGAATACGGAGTTAACGGTTATTTTGCCGGTGTCCCCGTTAAACTAGGCTCGTCAGGCCTAGAGGAAATAATAGAAATAAACCTTTCTTCAGATGAACAGGCTATGCTTCAAAAATCCGTAGATGCTGTCGAAGAACTAGTGGAAATAATGCACAAGTCTAGTTAGGTAGTGTTCAGATGGGTGTCACCAGAAAACCACAGAGTGAAAAAGAGAGAAACCTTTTAGGGAAAGCGCTCCGAAATATGCCGGCTGGAGAATTGGGCAACGGTTCAGCCAATTTCGACACCGGCTTTATCGCCCGAGAAGGACGTGGCTCAAAGTTATACGATTTTAGTGATAATGAATACATAGACTACCTTTTAGGGTCAGGGCCTATGATTCTGGGTCATTCCCATCCGTCTGTTACTAGTGCTGTAAGAGACTACCTCGAGAAAGGTAGCACATACTTCATTCCTAACGCTCCAATTATTGAACTGGCTGAAGAAATAGTTAAAGCAGTCCCATGTGCAGAATTGGTCAGATTCACTACTAGCGGCACAGATGCTACATTCCAATGCATGAGGGCAGCGCGTGCTTATCGTAAACGCGACAAAATACTTAAGTTTGAAGGTGGATTCCACGGGACTAACGATTACGCATTACAAAGTGTTACGCCAAAGAACCTCTTAAGTTTTCCTGATCCAGAAGTTGGTTCAGGTGGCATACCAAAAGCTATACAAGAGACTGTTCTCATCTCCCCGTATAATGACCTTGAAACAACTTCCAGGATAATCGCGGATAATCACAATGATCTTGCTGGGGTTATAGTTGAACCTATGCAACGTATATTGACTCCGATAAATGGCTTCTTAAAGGGACTAAGAGATCTGACCAGCCTTTATGAAATACCCTTAATTTTTGACGAAGTGGTTACCGGATTCAGGTTCGCTTACGGTGGTGCTCAAGACTACTACGGAGTAATACCAGATCTGGCTGCACTCGGTAAGATTATGGGTGGTGGCTATCCGTTGGGCGCAGTCGTTGGACGTGCGGAAATAATGAAAGTATACGACTCCTCGTTGGCTGAAACAGGTGAGTTTGTTCCCCAAATCGGGACATTAAACGGAAATCCTATTGCAGCAACAGCAGGTCTAGCAACATTAGCTGAAATGCGCAAGCCTGGAACCTACGAGAAATTACGTAACAGTGGGCAAACACTTAAAAGTGCTCTCGAGGAGATATTGAATCAAGCAGAAATACCTGTTCAAGTTGTGGGGGACGACACGGTATTTGACGTTTACTTCACCAGTCAACCTATAACAGACTATCGGTCAACTTTAAGCGCAGACAACTCAGCTTTGGCTAAATTTAATAAACTACTTCTAGAAAGGGGCGTCCTCAAAGCGGGTCAAAAATTCTATATGTCGGTGGCCCATACTCCCGAAGACATACAGAAAACGGTAGATATAATATCGGAAGCAGCTGAGGAAATGCGAGCTACACTGGTTTAGCTATTAAGCCTATCCCAGGCCATAAGTAAACCAGCAATACTCTTCCCGTCTCTTATTGCTCCTCCCCTAACCATACCAACTACCGTCTCAATCGGTAACACTACAACTTCAACATTTTCATCTTCATCTGGGTGGGGTTCTCCTTTAACCAAATCTTTAGCCAAATACGCATACATTTCCTCATCCGTAAACCCAGGAGTGGTGAAATAACTTCCCAGAAATTCTAGATGCCGAGCCTCCAATCCAGTTTCTTCACCCAGTTCTCTATGAGCGGCTACTTCCGGCTTTTCCCCAACTTCCATTCTCCCTGCTGGAATTTCTAGCAAGAAATCATCTATTGCCTTACGATATTGCCTGACCATATATACATTATGCATTTCATCAACTGGAACGACAGCAACCGCTGGCCCATGTTCAATTATCTCTCTCTTTGCATGAATGCCGCTCGGAAGTTTCACAGTATCAACCCTGAGTGACAAAATCTTACCTTCAAATATCCTGTCACTGGAATTCGTATGTTCAATGTTCGTCATAATTGGCTATAAACTAACTAACTACATTTCCCAAGGATCAAGACCAAGTTTTCTGACTAACTCCGCATAATAGTGGCTGGGAGGGTTTCCTCTCATGAAGCGTGCCACGGATTCACCCTTAACAATCTTAACTGTATCACCATATTCGATTGGGATATCAATAAATCCATCAATCGCCAAAGCACCTGGTTGTTGCGACAAGAAACTCACTTCAACACGAGTAGACTTTGGCAATACCAACGTCCACGATTTATCTAAATGCGGAGCAACTGGTGTAATCAAAATGTCCTCAGACTGCGGATGAAGTATGGGACCTCCCGCCGACAGTGCATATCCTGTAGAGCCTGTAGCAGTCGATACGATAACAGCATCAGCACGGTAAGTCGTGAGCGGCTCCCCGTCAACAGTCACTCCTATCATGGACAATCCCGCTACTTCCCGTCTACCCATTGCCACTTCATTAAGCGCTTCGTACACAATTTGAGGGGCATCTCGATTCTTAGCGAAAACTCGAGCTTCTATCATGTTCCTTTCTTCTATCCAGACTTCCCCATCAAGATACGCAGGTATTTTCTCCATAGCTTCTTCAGCACGTAACTCAGTCAAAAATCCTAGCTGGCCCAAATTGACACCCAATATGGCCACACCATTTCTTGCCGCCATATGTGAAGCTCTTAAAATAGTCCCGTCTCCACCTACAGTTATAAATAAATGCACCTTCCCTACCCAATCATTTGCATCTATCTTTTCCAGCTCTTCCACACCAGAAACTAGTGCATCATTGCCGAGGTTGAGGTCAGAAACTATTTTCCAAGCCAAGCCCTTAGCATCTGCACGTTGGGAATTATATAAAACACCAACCAAGTCTCTGGAAATCATAAGTCACTCCAAATGAAGAGAGGAATCGCTCCGATTTAGCTAGCTATAAAAAGACTTCTAACTGCCACTTCAGTAAATTCAAACAAAGGTCCAGGCACTATACCTATCACAAGAATCCCGATTACAACAACAACAACAGCTACCAGCACTGGCAAAGAATAGGTTATTCGATTTTCAGGTTCACCGGCCCCTAGATACATGGTTTTAACAACTCTAAGGTAATAATAGGCCGAAATTACGCTATTTAGGACACCTACTACTGCCAACCATACCAAACCGCTACTGACAGCAGCATTGAATAGATACAGTTTCCCCATGAAGCCGACTGTAGGGGGTATTCCTATCAGAGATATCATCGATATCGCAATTACCGCGGATAACAATGGAGCTCGTTTCGCAATTCCAGAAAAATCTGATATCAATTCACTGTTAATGTGATTGTTGATGACTATTATGGCAAAAAAGGCCGCTAAGTTTGTTACAGCATATCCTGCGAGGTAAAAAAGCACACCACTGGGTCCCAACCCCACTATTCCTCCATCCGGAGTTGTTGCGGTAATGGCGGCAACCCCTACTAGAATATAGCCAGCTTGAGCAATGGTGCTATAACCCAACAATCTTTTTATGTTGGTCTGCATCATGGCAACCAAATTCCCTGTTGTCATAGATAGTGCAGCCAGAACGGCGAACATGCTAGCCCAGTCTACATTTACTCCACCAAACCCAACGTAAAAAACTCGCAAAATCACGGCGAAGGCAGCAGCTTTGCTAGCAACTGATAGGAATGCAACAACTGGCGTTGGCGAACCCTCATAAACATCCGGTACCCACATTTGGAATGGCACCATGGATATCTTGAAACCAAATCCGACCACAATAAGCGCTATACCGGCAAGCATGACACTGCTACCAAATGGCACAGCGCCTGTTGTGACGGCGCCCGCTATCACGTCCAAATAAGTGCTGCCCGTAAATCCATACACCAAAACCATTCCGTAAAGTAAGAAAGCGGAACTGACCGCAGCCAATAACAAGAATTTCAGTCCGGCTTCACTCGATCTGTTGGTCTTCATAAGCGCAGCCAAAGCAGCAATTGGCAGTGTGGCCAACTCAACACTGATGTAAATCGATATCAATTCCTTGGTGGCTGCCATTAGCATCATGCCCACCGCAGAAAGCAATATCAGCCCATAGAACTCGCCCTGCGAGTCCTCAAACTTGTTAACAAAATCTACAGAGCCTAGCACTACCAGCGCTACGATACTCAAAATCAATAACTTGAAGAAAATGGCAAATTTGTCGACCACTAAAGTAGAGAACAAACCGATCATAGACCCATTGGAACTCGCACTTATATCCGCGCATAGTGCCAAAGTGAAGAAGACAGAAACGAGAACGCCCAGTAATGCAAAAACTGGCAGGAAGCGTTTATTGTTCAAAACAAGATCCAACACTATGACTATTAAGCCAGTAGATGCTAGCGCAATTTCTGGGGCAATCAAATATAGGTCATTTATTGTCATATCTTTCTATCCAAATCGTGTAGATATTAGCGGGCTAAGAGTTGATGAAAATACGTCGGAAATCACGGCTGGGTAAAGGCCTACGGCAAGTATCGACGCTACAAGTAAGACAACTGGAACAATCTCTGGTAGACGTGCATCCGTAATTTCAGAAAACTTGCCGCTTTCTGGGCCAAAAATCACTCGCTGAATCATCCACAATATATAACCCGCAGTAAGGACTATACCAAACACACAGACCGCTACCGGCCAAGGCCAAACGTGAAATGCACCAAGGAAAACAAGTGCCTCTGAAACAAACCCACTAAGTCCTGGCAAACCCAAAGATGCGAGACCCGAAACAACCAAAGCTGCGCACAAGAAAGGCATTTTTACTATAAGCCCACCAAGGTCAGGTATAAATCTAGTGTGGGTTCGCAAGTATATTTGACCAACCACAAGAAACATTAATCCAGTAATTGTCCCATGAGTAAACATTTGCATCGCAGACCCGTTGAGGCCAACTGAAGTCACCGCAGATTTTCCAGCACCCAATGAAGCAATGCCCAACAGAACCAAACCCATATGGCTAACACTGCTATATGCGATCAAACGCTTAAGGTCACTCTGTCGTAGAGTTACAATTGCTCCATAAATCACACTCACCAAAGCTAATCCCACAATAACCCAGGCATATTCTCGAGTTACCTCAGGGAACATTGCGACATTTATACGTATTAACCCGTAACCACCCATCTTTATAAGTACTCCAGCAAGAATAACGCTACCTGCCGTCGGCGCGTCCGTGTGAGCGTCAGGTAGCCAAGTATGAACTGGCCAGACAGGCAGCTTAATAGCAAAGGCTATAAAGAAAAGTACAAATACTAATTGCGTAGGTATAAGCAAATTGGTCAGAGTACTTCCAGCCAACTCGGTCATATCAAAAGTACCAGAGGAAAGGAATACAACCAATATCCCTATCAACATAAAAGCAGATCCAGCAATGGTAAAAATGAGGAATTTCATTGCTGAGTATTCTTTCCGCCCTGTGCCCCATATCGATATTAGGAAATACATCGGGATTAGTTCAAGTTCCCAAAATACAAAGAACAGGACTAAATCTAAAGCCATAAATACGCCCATAACCGCTGTAATCAAAGTTAGCATCCAGAAGAAATGCTCCTTGACCCTGTCTTCAACATACCATGATGCAAACACAGCACATGGAGTAAGCAGTCCAGTTAACAAGATTAGGGGAGCACTTAAGCCGTCAACACCCAAGAAATATTGGATGTTTAACGATTGTATCCAAGCGATTTTTTCAACCAACTGGAACGAACCACTGCCATCCTGCGACACTGTCCAGAAAACGACCGATGCTAAAACCATCTCCACCAGTGCTATGAGTAATGCAACAGCACGTACAGTCCTCGGGGTGTTAACGAAAAATAGTATGAATAGCGCCCCAACAAGGGGTAAGAATAGTGTGAAAGTTAACAAATAGCGCTCCTAATAATCATGTCAACCAAATACTAAATAAGCCACCATAATTAACAAACCCCCGAGAGACGCAACCAGCCCATAGACTTGTACCTGTCCATTTTGCAAAGGTGTAAATACACGTCCGCTGTTTCTACCAATAAAGCCTATGATCTCTACAGTTCGGTCTACAATTTCCCTATCGAACCAGTCAAGAAATCTTGCGACGCCTCCATAGAAAATCTTAGACACGACTAAGCCCTCATAAAAATCGTCTAAGTAATATTTTCTTGAAATTATCCCTTCCAGAGGTTTAAGGGTGGCTAACACACCAACTTTTCTGAGCTGAGAATTGCGGTGAAGCAGAGTAGCAATGCCGATACCTAATACCGCCACTAAAGTGGATGCCAATGCTAATTGGATGCTGAACTTACCACCGTGCCCGCCCAAAAACTCCACAAACCAGTGGGCAGGAATTGCACCAAGCTTATCCAAAGGATTAGCTACATAACCAGAACCTATAGCAGCCACAGCCAAAATTACTAACGGCGCGACCATTACCAGAGGCGATTCGGCCAGATGTACGGATTTGCCAATCTCGCCATTTTCTGCGTCAGCCCCACCACGGAACTCTCCATGAAAGGTCATATGTATACATCTGAACATGTAAAATGCGGTGAGAAATATGCCTGTAAACGTCAGAGCAAACACTATCTGATCGATGGTATCTCCTCCTCTAAAAGCGTCAAGCAAAATTTCATCCTTACTCCAAAATCCTGCGAGAGGGAAGATACCAACTAAGCTTAAAGACCCGATGAGGAATGTGTAGTAGGTCCACTTCATGTGTTTCCGAAGACCTCCCATATACCTCATATCAAAAGTCCCTGTAGCGTGATTTACACTACCCGATCCAAGAAAAAGAAGCGCTTTGAAAAAAGCATGCGTGAATAAATGAAACATCGCGACAGCAGGAACTCCTATCCCAACAGCCGCGACCATATATCCAAGCTGACTTATTGTGGAATATGCCAACACTCGTTTAATGTCATTCATCACCATTCCCATGGTTGCGGCAAACACCGCTGTAAACGCCCCAGTTAACGCCACTACAGCCAAAGCCATCTCTGACTGCTCAATTAAGCCAAATAATCTCACTATAAGAAATACACCGGCAGCGACCATTGTCGCTGCATGTATTAAAGCACTAACGGGAGTCGGACCTTCCATTGCATCTGGTAGCCATGTGTGCAAGGGGAACTGTGCCGACTTGCCTACCGCTCCAGCAAATATCCCAAGTGACAGCCACGTTGCAGCAAAAACGGGTAATGCAGAAGCTGATCCAAGTATGTCAGGAATTTCAAACGGATTAAGACCCTGATCAATGTAAAATTGTTTTTGTGCAAACAGATACAAAATAGCCAGTAGGAAACCCACGTCTCCTATCCGAGTTATTAGAAAAGCCTTTTTTGCTGCGGCGGCGGCAGAAGGTTTGTGATACCAGAATCCAATCAACAAATATGAACTCAATCCAACAAGTTCCCAGAAAAAGTAAACTTGAAGGATGCTTTTTGCTAAGACGACACCCACCATAGAAGCGGTAAAAAGAGACATATAGGCGTAATAGCGAGGATACTCATGCCTTTCCATATAGCCCAACGAGTAGATCTGCACTAGCAAGCTGACGCCTGTAGCAACAACCAGCATAATGGAAGTTAAGGAATCCATAAGGATGCCGATTTTGATCTCTAGGTCTCCTATCGAAAGCCAAGTATGAGAATCCCATTTGAATTCACCATGAGACGCCGTTCCCGCTAATGCCGCTACTGAAAGAGCAAATGTGGCTCCTATTGTCAAAATCGCCAGGTAACTACTTACCCGGGCATCCAGGGCTCTGAAGGCCAAGCAAAGTATTGCAATTATAGAAAATGACGCAAGTGGCAAGAACAGAATAGCCCAAGCGAAAAATTCGTTAATCATAAGCTGCCTATAGTTTCCTCAAGATTTCATCAGCGACATGTTCCCTTCCTCTTGGAACCATCACTCTAAAAGGACTTGTTTCCGCCCAATCCAAAAGGTTCCCATCCGGGAGAACCCGAGTAGGCAATCCCTCACCCTCTAACAGGTTCTTCCACATTTCGGCAATTACCAGATTGGGAACTTTCAAGTAATCTACCCACACAATCTCACCGCCTCATTAAGTTAACTTCGGTTACATCTATGGTCCGCCTTGCTCGGTAGACCGTAATAATAATCGCAATGCCCAATGACACCTCGGCCGCAGCGACAGCAATCACGAACATCGATAAAACTTGCCCTGAAAGAACGAATTGAACCAAACCGTCGGAAGTCGCCGTAGGATCCACTCGGAGAACAGATGGAGTTATGTACCTAGCCATAGCAACGGCTGCAATAGTCACACCATTAAACATTAGCTCTATCGCCATCAGCATCGTTATCGCGTTTCGCTTAGTCAAAAACCCGTATAGGCCAATGCTAAAAACAACCGCAGACAGTATTAGGACTCTCTCTAAGGTCATTGGTCGCGCTCCTTGACCAATACTATGGCTCCAATAATGGCTGCCAATAAGAGCAAAGACACCGCCTCGAAAGCTAGAACCCACTCCTTCAAAAGGACACTAGCCAACCAAGAAGGCGTATCTGTAAATACCTCGCCCACTTTGGACATAGTGTCGTCAGCAACGACGTTCTGCATAAAGCTCCAATCAGTGTCCAGCACAACAAATATCATAAGTGCCAAAAACATAGACGATCCAATAAGGGCAGGAAGCCACAATGAATTTGATTTGTTGCCTATTTCTAATTCCTGCGTCAATAGAACACCGAAAATTATTAGAACGGCTATAGCCCCTACATATACCAATATTTGAACCACCGCAAGAAATTCCGCATTAAGTAACACGAATAGACCTGCAATTGCTCCAAAAGCAACCACCAACATGAGGGCAGCTCTAAATAAGTTCTGTAATCTAATCACTAGTATCGAGGACACAACAGTTACAACAGACAGAATTCCAAAAAGGAAATCTTGTACAATCATTTGGTTTCTTCGCCTTGTTCCAAAGACTCTTCGGCACTCTGAGGCCTCACAGGCATATGATAAGGCCACGGTTCTCTGCCTGCATTCTCCCAATCGACCGGGGATTCAGACTGGGAATTATATTGCTGGCTTTCCAACTGAGGGCGGAACCATGTGCTAGGCTTTTTATCAGCCTTAATCAATCTATCTTTAGTAATCACCAAATCCTTCCTACTATATTGTCCTTCCTCAAAACCACTGCCCATAAACAAGGCATCGTACGGGCAAGCTTCCACACATAAACCACAGAACATACACCTTCCAATGTCTATATCAAACACATCGATAGCGTATTCCTGACCTTCTGATACGTGCTCGCCTCCTGGATGTGTGACGATTTTTATTATGCCAAGAGGGCAGTATTTAGCGCAGCTGGCGCAACCAGTGCATCGTTCCTCGTACCAGGTAAATTCTTCACCTCTAAATCGCGGGTGCTGAGCAACCCGCTCCTCAGGATACTGAACGGTAAAAGGCTTCCTGAAGAAATTCCTCATCGTTACCGTCAAGCCTTTTAATATACCTAAGCCATACATAATTAAGTTCCCTTTATAACCCTTGTAACGTTCGCAACTTTTGTAGATTCCCTGGCATCCATCCCAGTAATCTTAGCCAGTCCAATTACTGCTACTATGGCCACTACCACATTTATGCCGGCCATTATCCACATATCGCTGGTTGTCAGATCCATGCTGACGCCGCTCGAGTCAGTAATTTGGTCGCCAAGTAACAATACCTCAGCAGCTACAACGAATATGTTGATAAGACTAAGCGGAAGCAAGAATTTCCATGCGTAGGCCATTATTTGATCAATGCGCAGCCTAGGCAAAGTAGCCCTTATCCAAATAAATATGAAAGCGAAGAAGAAAAGCTTAAGCAAAAACCAAACGTGCGATGGTAAGAACGGGCCTTCCCATCCTTTTAGAAACAAAGTAGCTATCAAGGCAGAAGTAATAAGAACTGCCCCAAATTCCGCTGCCTGGAACACTCCAAATTTCATCCCGCTATATTCAGTATGATATCCGGCTATTATTTCACCTTCAGCCTCGACCTGATCAAAAGGAGATCGGTTCATTTCAGCAGAGCTACCGGCAATAAAGACGAAAAATGCCAACGGCTGAACAAATATGAATGGGACTTTCTGAGCCTCAACTATACCAACCAAAGACATAGTGCCTGCCATCATAACTATCCCAACCACTGAAAGGACTACGGGAATTTCATAGCTAATTAACTGAGCAACAGCCCGCATACCACCAAACATCGCGTACCGATTGGCTGACGCTAGACCGGCCATAAACATTGCTAGTGTGTTAACGCCAGTTATTGCAAATACATATAAAATGCCTATATTCAAATCCACTACAAACGAGTCTTTTCCGAACGGTAAAACCGCTAAAACCAGTATTCCAGAAGACATCATCACTACCGGGGCCAAATTAAATATCCAACGATCCGCACCTGCTGGAACAAGATCCTCCTTAGTCATAAGCTTTATGCCATCCGCAAGCGGCTGCAAAATACCGAAGGGACCGACACGATTTGGTCCGATTCTTCCCTGAAATTTGGCTAAAACACGACGGTCTACGTACGTATAAAGCGCGGCGAATACCAAATAAACATTTACTATCAAAAGAATGACACTAAGCCCAGCCATTACATAAGCGAGCCATTCCAGCCCACCGGGGAGCAAACCGTCCTTAACTGCTACTGCTCCAACTGGGGTGCATTGCTCAGCATTACCAGGATTAGCTGCCCAAAAACAGTAGACATTCCTGAATATCACATTGCTCTCAAGCAAAGAATTCATTACCTGTCTACCTCACCCATATTTATGTCAATACTACCCAATGTGACGATCATATCGGCTAGCTTCCATCCAACTAACATCTCCTTAATCGCAGACAAATTCAGTAAAGAGGGTGAGCGTATCTTGCATCTGTATGGAGCTATACCTCCATCGCTTACCAAATAAAACCCCAACTCACCTTTCGGAGATTCAACCCGTCCATAGGCATCTCCAGCAGGTGGCCTATACAGATATGGGACATTGGCCCGAACGGGACCTGGGGCAATCTGTTTAAAACATTGATTGAGTATTCGCAAACTCTCCCTCATCTCTTGAAGCCTTATGTAAAATCGATCAAAGTTATCGCCCTGTTCTCCTACAGGAATGTCAAAGTCGAATCTATCGTAAATCTCATATGGGTCGACCTTACGAAGATCCCAAGAAAATCCAGTCGAGCGAAGAACCGGTCCAGTAATGGAGGCGTTCAATGCCTGCTCCTTGCTAACAGTGTTCCCTCCCTTTAGTCTCATGAGCAATATTTCATTACCAACCAGGAATTGTTCGTACTCATCTATGTAATATGGCATCTCTTCTAAAAATGTCTTGAATGCAGGCCAGAAGTCTTCAGGCGCATCTTGGAAAACGCCACCCACCCTCATATAACTCACTGTAATTCTCGCACCACATAGCATCTCAAACAGATCCAAGATTTTCTCCCTCTCACGGAAACAATACATTAGGGGGGTAGCCAAAGCTCCCAGATCATTCAGCAAGAATCCTGTGGCCACCAAGTGACTAGCAATACGTTGTAATTCCGCAGCTATTGTCCTTAAGTAGCTACCTCTTTCAGGAACTTGAACCTCTGACAATTTTTCACATGCTAAAACATAAGCCTGATTATTTATCATAGATGAAACGTAATCCAAACGATCCGTTAGAGTTATTACTTGAGTGTAAGTTCTTTCTTCCGCCAGTTTCTCAGACCCACGATGAAGGTAACCGAAAACTGGCTCCAGGTCGACTATAAGTTCGCCGTCAAAAGTTACCCTGAGTCGAAAAACACCGTGGGTACTCGGGTGTTGGGGTCCAACGTTGACTGTTATCGGCTCACTTAATGACATATTTTCAGCCTACCTTGGCGGTTCCAAATAATCCCTTCTCAAGGGATGTCCTTCATACCCATCCCATAGCATGATTCGCTTAAGATTGGGGTGCCCTTGGAAAGTCACTCCCATCAAATCCCATATCTCCCTTTCCTGAAAGTCAGCCCCTTGCCAAATGCTTATAACTGATGGCAGAGCGGGATTATCTCTGCCATAAACCTTCGCCTTAAACACGATACTAAGATTCTCTGAAGTAGACGTGAGATGGTAAACAATCTCGAAATGATCAATGTAATCAACTGCAGATATCGAATTCAACAAGTCGAACTTCATCCCCGGCGCTGTTGACAAATATTTTGATACGTCCAATACGGATTCCGGAGCTATCCACAAATCTGACCGCTTCCAACCCTTAACCGCATCAGGGCAAGCTACTTCAATTCGCTGTGCCAACGATTCTCCAGTCAAGTAAGTTAGCATTTACTAACCACCGGCAGGCTTTCTAGTTAAGCTATATTTCTTGATTTTTTCATGTAATTGCATAATTCCATATAGAAGAGCGTCAGGGCGTGGAGGACACCCTGGGACATAAACATCAACTGGGATTATGTGATTTACACCAGGCACAACACTGTAAGACTGATAATAAGGACCACCGCTAGTTGCACAAACACCCATTGAAATAACCCATTTAGGTTCCGCCATTTGGTCATAAATCCTCTTTATCGCTTCGGCCATTTTCCAGGTAACAGTGCCGGCAACTATCATAAGGTCAGCTTGTCTCGGGGAAGGCCTAAACACTTCCATCCCAAATCTCGCTATGTCGAAACGGGACATGGCACTTGCCATCATCTCAAACGCACAACATGCCAAGCCAAAAGCTAGCGGCCAAACTGCCGACCTGCGCCCCCAGTTAAGTAGTGCGTCGACAGAAGTAACAACGACGTTGTGACCAATATCATCTGGCACCTCAAGAAGCGGCTCAGCAAGCGGAGTAAGAGATGTATCTTTCAAATCCTGTATCCGACCACCTTCCTCCCTATCCAACTCCCAAGTAGTCGCATGAAGCGGAATTCTTTTGCCATTTTCCATATGTTCTGACATTGAGTTTACTCCCATTCCAAAGCACGTTTGCGCCAAGCATAAGCTAAACCTACAACCAAAATAAGCACAAATATCAGCATCTCTACAAGCGCAAAAAGACCGAGTGACTGATATTTAACTGCCCAGGGGTATATGAAAACTGTCTCCACGTCGAATATCACGAAGAGCAACGCATAAACATAATACCGAAAGTTAAACTGAGCCCAGCTACCCTTACCAATCGGTTCTACCCCACATTCGTAAACTTGACTCTTCACTGGATTAGGTTTATTAGGGCGCAGCCTTATAAACGACGCAAGCCATGATAGCAGGAGCATGCTGGCGGGAATAACGACGGCAATCACTGAGAGAATTGCAACAAGACCATACTGCTGGAAATAATTGTCGAGCATATACTTTAAATCGGCTTTGTCTAAGCCTGCTACACTTTATCACGTGATTTCTTTCGCTTTCAAGTAGAATATAAGCGGTAGAGCGGTAGGTTGTACTTATTTCGTTGACGTTTACTTTTTGTCGACGCTACCAATAACAAGTGCAACACTGATTTGGTCGCCTTATCACTAGTTTTGGATTTGAACAGAGTTGGCGAATAATGGCACTTTTGGAAATCGAAAACTTATACGTGCGTTTCGACACAAAAGATGGTCCTATTCATGCGGTCAACGGGGTAGACCTTGCGATTGAAGAAAATACAATCATTGCGATGGTCGGAGAAAGCGGGTCTGGGAAATCAGTTACAGCACTATCGTCAGTCGGGTTGTTACCATTTCCAGGTAAGATATTGTCAGGGAAGGTCACTCTCGAAGGCATCAATATCTTGAAACTAGGGGCAAAGGAACTGAGGCAGATACGTGGGCCTAAAATCGGAATGGTGTTCCAAGACCCTAGAGCTTCGCTAAATCCTATAATTCCAATAGGTACACAAGTGAAAGAAGTCCTGCTTGCCCATACAAATATGACTGACGGCCAAGCAGTTGAGTATTCCCTTAAGCTCATGGCAGACGTGGGCCTGCCGGACCCAGGCAAGCTATTAGCCCAGTTCCCATTTCAGCTCAGCGGGGGTATGTGCCAACGGGTGATGCTATCTATAGCACTTGCACTGAAGCCCAAGCTTCTAATCGCGGATGAACCAACCTCGAATCTAGACTCAACTCTGCAAGCCGGGATACTTCACCAACTAAAAAAGCTAAAAGAAGAACATGGCACTGCAATCCTGTTAATCACCCACGACATGGGTGTTGTGGCGCAAATGGCAGATTCAGTGGCAGTCATGTACGGAGGCATCATAGTCGAACAGTCCGATAGTCTTAATCTTTTTAAGAAACCCTCTCACCCTTATACAGAAGGTCTATTCAAATCGTTGCCTAGACTAGATGACCCTGAAAAGAGGTTGGCTACAATGAAAGGGAACCCTCCTGAATCAGGAGCATTACATGACGAATGTCCATTCATTTCACGATGCTATAAGGTCACTAATGTATGTCGTACTAGCCCCAAGCCAGCTCTTCGATCAATCGGGGGAAATCACAAAGTTGCCTGCTTCAACGAGATCCAGTATGACTGACTTTTGTCTGTTGTTTCTGATCGTTGTGAATTATATCTACGATCGTTGTTTCGATAACAAATTCATCGCTTAAAGAACTAGTCTTAATAGCAATATCTGCATCCAGTAATTTTCGATATGCCGCTGTTAGGCTTTTTGAGTCGTGCCGCCGAGCCTGCGCAAGCGTACGGTCAACTGCAAATCCTGGCCTTAACCCTAATCGTTGGGCGAGACTATTCCCTCTTACATTGTTCTTAATTAAGCTCTTTGCAAGCAAAATCAACCGCAATTGACGAGCTATCATTGTCAATATGTAGGAAACGTGTTTTCCATCTTCACTTAAGTTCCTCACCGACTGAATAGACTCAAATGACCTTCCCTCTAAGATTGCGTCTACTAATTTGAAAACATTTGCGTCCTGGAATCGTGGCACCAACAGCTTTATCGTCTCTTCATTAATGTGATCTGTACCAGCGTACAAAGTTAGTTTCTGCAATTCATTTTCCATCATCCACAGGTTCGAGCCAATAAATTCGATTAATGCGTTAGTAGCAGATGGTGTAATCTTGGAACTTAGTTCTGAAACCCGGTTATTTACCCATCGCCTCAGATTCTCTCCGATCAATGGTCGAAATTGCTTAACCTCAGAACATTTCATAATTTCTTCGACAACTGGGCTATTTCGATTGAGATTGATCTCCGTAAAAACAATTATAGTAGTCTCAGGAATAAGTTCTAACGATTCTGAGACTCGCTCCCAGTCAGCGAGAACTTCATCATACTTGTGACTGCGCTTTCGGACCCTAGGTCCTCGCGAAGATACTTCGAATTGAGCAAGCAGTGACTCTACAACAACAAGTCTCTTTTCAGCTAGAAATGGTATTACGCTACCAACTTCCATTAAGTGGCGAGCTTTCAGCCCTGAACCATCGAGAAAAGTCGTGTTTGCATCCCTGACATCCTCGTGCCCAAGACTTTCCAACAAGCCTTTCAAAAACTGTTTCTTAGAGAAGTCATCTTCTCCATAAATTACGTAAATCAATTCACCTACCCTGCACGCTTATATGGGTCTCAACAACCCTTCGTTGACATACAAAACGGCTTACTCTAATCTTATTTCACGAGACTATCTCATATTTTTCCATGACCCGTATATACCTTATATCAGATTAAGAATTAAGCAGCTAACTAGTCCAAATAACTTTTATGAATTCAGGTAACACCATCAGATACGAAACAAATGAACAATTGGGGACTTCTGGGGTTTCTTCAGTGTTCAAAGGCACTGACATTAAAACCAAGCAAGATGTAGTGATTAAGAAGTTGCGCTCTTATTTTGCAACGGAAGATCAGGGACTTGATCCCTTTCTGGAAGAAATGGGTCGGGTCACTCAACTGGAGCACTCAAACATAGTGCCTGTGAAAGCAGTTGAGATACTTGAGGGAGAAACCGCGATTATCATGCATTACGTCCCTTTCCCTTCACTAAAAACTTTCACAGGCAACCCTCTGCCTTTAGGTGAAGTCATACATATAATCAAGAAGGTAGCAGCGGCCTTGGATTTCGCCCAAACTAAGAACATTCTTCACCGTGATCTCAAACCCAGCAACATCTTCTATGACAGTGGATCTGGGGATGTGCTTGTATCGGATTTCGGAATTACTAGGCTGGTTGAAAATAGCCCGCCTTTAGTAAGAACCACTGTCAACTCGCCTTCACCTATGTATTCCGCTCCTGAACAGAACGAAGGGCTTCATGACAACCCGCGCAGTGACATTTATTCACTGGCGATAATTGCATATGAACTAGTGACTGGAGAGGTGCCTTACGATTCGCTAACTCCACATTCAATGCTGGCAAAGCAAATTAAAGGCACTATCACACCTGTTTCCTCACTGGTTAAAATTGTCCCAAAGTCGGTGGACGAAGTTATTTCCAAGGCTTTGGAGTTTAAACCTGAAAAGCGATACAAATCATGTACCGAATTTGTGAAGGAATTGGTTAGCGCAGCTGGCCCCAAACTTGCCCGTAAACCAGTTGTTAGTGCAAAAAAGTTAGTGAAAGCAGAACAAGCCCATCAAATAGAAACCTCGTCGGAGGAGCCAACTGAAGAAACTGATGACAGAGTCATTTGTCGACATTGCAGCACCGGGAATTCGGCAGCCGCAACTAGATGCACGAACTGTTGGAGCTCCTTAACATCGCAACCAACTATTACTATTGATGAAGAACGCCGCCTAATATCGCGTTACTGGGGCACATTAAAGAAAAGAAAACGATCTCATTCAATAGCGACGCTATTGATGGTAACAGTGTTTCTCGGGTGGTGGGGATTCAACCTCATGGAGGTACGCCCACCTCTACCAGACCCCTCAAGCACAATTAGCTCAAATCCTGGCCCGGAAGAATGGGTAACTGCACAACGAGACGTGTTCCACACTGGTCAAGTCCATGCTCCCGAATTCGACCCAATCGGTGCTGTGGCCTGGAGTTTTGAAATTGACGGGCCGATAATTAATTCTGCAGCCGTAGCTGGAGACCTAGTATTCATCGGTGCCAACGATTTGCGAATCGTTGCATTGAATTCTGAGACGGGCGACCTTGTCTGGGAATATCCTCTCCATGTACAGCCTAACTCGCACCCAACAATAGCTCAAGACATACTTTACTGGGGTCTGCGTGATGGAACTCTGCTAGCCCTCAAGTACAGAACTGGTGAATTAGTTTGGACTTACAAGACAGGAGCAGCTATTTATAGCGCCCCGACCGTTGTTGACGGCACCTTATACGTCGGATCGTCCGACAACAAAATATACTCAATAGATGCACTCACCGGAGCTGAAAGATGGTCTAGAACAACGGGGAACTGGGTGGTTGGATCTGCCAGTGTCGACAAGGGAGTGCTAGTATTTGGCGGACAAGACAGAGAACTGTACATGTACGATGCTAATAACGGTACGCTACGACATCAGGTAAACTTAGGATCCGGCGTGGACAACTCCACAATTATTGTAAATGACCTAACTTACGTTGCAACAAGAAGTGGAATGGCCGTCGCCTTTGATCATACGCAGAAGGACACTTCTTTCCAAAAGGCATACTGGCGTTGGTGGATGCAATTTTGGGTTTGGAATATCGCACCAAGACCAGATCCAATACCAGGGCTAAAGTGGATCAGGAATCTTGGCGCGGTAGTAGTTGGCGACATGGCAACGAACGGAGAAAAGCTTTTTGCAAGCACAACTAAAGGAAAACTAATCGCTATGGACCTAGGCACTGGTTTAACCGAATGGGAAACAGATGGATTGGGTCTAATCTACACCGCTCCTATTGTAAGTGATCAAACAATAATCCAAACGTCTGCTAACGGAACCGTACGTGGATTTGACATTTCTACCGGGGAAATGAAGTGGGAAATATCAGTTAAAGGAATGGTGATATCCTCGCCAGTACTAGCGGGCGGGAAACTTTTCATTCCGACCATTGAAGGAACCCTATTCGCGATTCATTAGTGCTCATATGAAACTCGGCATAATAGGGCTCGCTAAGAGTGGCAAAACGACAGTATTTAACGCTCTCACTCGAGGGAGTGCATCTACAACAGCAAGTGGTTTAACCGATCCTAATATCGGCATTGCTAAAGTGCCTGATACACGCCTGAATGTCTTGGTGGAAATCTTTAACCCAAAAAAGATAACGCAAGCAGAGGTATATTATATTGATGTCCCTGCGACTCCAGAAGGACTAGGGCAGGATCATGGAATAAGCGGCAAATACCTGAACGAACTCCAGACCACTGATGCTTTGGTTCTGGTAGTTAGGGCATTCGAAAATCCTTCCGTTCCTCACGTCAGCACAAATGTAGACCCTTCCAGAGACCTCGACACCCTGTTAATCGAACTGAATTTATCTGACGTAGTCATTCTAGAACGTCGGTTATCTAAATTGGATGCTGAAACTAAGGGGGCCAATACAGCGGAAAGGACCAGGATTGGTAAGGAACATAAGTTCTTAGAAAGTATTCGCCAAAATCTGGGACAAGGCATAGCTATCAAGGATCAAAATATAAATCAAGCTGATCTGGCACAACTAAGTGTCTTTCAACTATTGACTGCTAAGCCTCTATTAGTGTTGATCAATATCGGAGAGGAACAACTAGTAGATGCTCAACAACTTGAGAACGAGCTTAACAACCAAATTGAAAGATCAGGGATCAGTTGCATCGCAATGTGCGCCCGACTGGAAGAGGAGTTAACTTCGATGGACGAAGAGGAGGAAAAAACTTTTCGAGAGTCCTTGGGAGCTGGGGAATCGGCGTACGGCAAAGTTATCCAATCATCCTACGAATTACTAGGGCTTGTATCTTTCTTAACGGTTGGACCTGACGAAGTCCGGGCTTGGACCATATCCGACAATACAGGTGCAGCCCAAGCTGCTGGTAAAATTCATTCCGATATAGAACGCGGTTTTATTAGAGCTGAAACAGTCTCATATCATGACCTTGTCACCTCAGGGTCAATGACAGACGCGAAACGAAAAGGATTAGTGCGATCTGAAGGTCGAACCTACTTAGTAAAAGACGGCGACGTGATAAACTTTCTCTTTAACGTATAAAGGATGTGATGGGAATATTCAGCTTTCCATGATTAGCACATCGGAGCAAAAAATATGAAAACCGAGAAGTTGGTAGTTTATGGGGCTCCTTGGTGTGGAGACTGCGTTAGGGCTAAGCATATATTGAACAAAAATTCAGTGCCTCACACATGGATAGACATATCTGAAGACGAAGAAGCGGTGGCGAAGGTGAAGGATATCAATGAGGGTCGTCAGATAATACCAACGCTGATATTCCCAGATGGGTCCGTGCTCGTTGAGCCTAGTAACTCAGAATTACTAAAAAAATTAGATGCTTTATCTATGATATAAAGAAATGGTTGTCCCAAATCGCTAAATGTTGGACCAATTCATTGTTTCATCACCGCAATGCAATGCCCAAAACTGTTGAATCAACATTCCCACTAACGGACTGAATATGAATGCCCTGAGAACCGATAAGAACAAAGCTCCCGCCGATGGGATTGGACTTTACGTTCATATTCCATTCTGCGAAACGAAATGTCCATATTGCGATTTCAACACTTATTCTGGAATAGAAAAGCTGATCCCTGAATATATATCTTCCGTTGGGGCAGAGGTATCGTTCTGGGGAAAAAACCTACTCAATCAAACAAAACAAAAAATTAAAACCATATTTTTCGGAGGAGGTACTCCATCCTATGTACCCCCATCAGACATATCACGCATCATCGAGAAAGTCAGTGGTGCTTTTGACATAAGCAACCTCAAAGAGATGACTCTGGAAAGCAACCCCGGCGATATAACTCAGGATAGAGCCTCCAAGTGGCTTAATTATGGAATGAACCGCCTTTCGATCGGTGTCCAGAGTTTGGATAATGAACTTTTGCGATTTCTCGGGCGGCGGCACACCGCTGAAGAGGCCATTGACTCCTTTAAAGCTGCCCGCCAAGCTGGTTTTACAAACATCAATCTTGACCTAATGTACGGTTTGCCATATCAAAGTCTCTCTCATTGGAAGACCACGGTCGAAGGCGTAATTAATGCTCGCCCTGAACACATATCAATGTATGGGCTAGCCATCGAACCAGAAACACCACTGGCCAGCTGGGTAAAAATGGGTAAAGTGCCAGAACCAGACTCTGACATTAGTGCTGACATGTATCAATTGGCTCAAAACTTAGCGCGAGATGGAGGGTATATGCAATACGAGATATCCAATTGGTGTTTGCCAGGATACGAAAGCCTGCATAACCTACAGTACTGGCGCAACCAATCTTATTTAGGGATAGGGCCAGGTGCACATTCGTACCTCAAAGGTAAAAGATTCTCCAATTTAAAATCTCCAAGAAGATATATAGCAATTGTTGAAGGTCTCCCAAATACCCACTGCGACTTAGAATTCATTCAACAACGCGGATTGTTTGATGTCTTTGAGGACATAGACAAAGGGACAGAGATGGCCGAGACCATGATCTTGGGATTAAGATTGGGCGAAGGTGTCTCTGCGGAAGGATTTAAAGAACGCTTTGATGCTAATCTCTCAGAAATTTACGGGAGCCAAATAACGGAATTGATAACCTTTGGTTTGATTGAATGGGATAATTGCCGACTAACTCTTACGGACTCAGGAAAACTGTTAGGAAACGAAGTCTTTCACAAGTTCTTAAGTAAGTAACAATCGGCTTGCAAGCTATTACATCAAAATGCTAGCCTCAGCATTCTAGAGCCATTTGAAACGCTTCTCTGTGGGTAAATATGTTCGTAATTGGGACAGCCGGGCACGTTGATCATGGCAAGTCATTGCTAGTACAGGCTATGACTGGCATCAACCCCGATCGACTTAAGGAAGAGAAGAAACGAGGCATGACCATCGATCTTGGATTCGCTTCGCTAACATTGCCGAGCGGACGCGAAGTAAGCCTAATAGATGTTCCTGGACACGAACGTTTCATAAGCAACATGCTTGCTGGAGTAGGAGGCATAGACATTGCTCTACTGGTAATTGCGGCGGACGAGTCCGTAATGCCTCAAACATTAGAGCATCTGACAATACTCAAGATACTCAAGATAAATCGTGTTATTGTGGCGGTTTCGAAAAGTGACTTAGTGGATGACGACTGGCTTCGGTTTGTAGTCGAAGAAATTTCAAGCCTTTTGAAAGAGGCTAATCTAGAAACAGTTCCCATTGTCCCTACTTCGGCCGTAACCGGTGAAGGGCTTGAAAAACTATTAGTAGAAATTGATCGTGCTATTGACCAAACCTCACCTAGTCGAAACATTGGGCTGCCCAGATTACCTGTAGATCGTTCTTTTGTAATACCCGGTTTCGGATCGGTTGTCACCGGGACTCTGATTGACGGAGAACTTTCCGTAGGAAACGAAGTTCAGCTGATATTAGCTAATAAGAAAGCTCGCGTTCGCGGACTCCAAACTCACGGCAAAAATGAACTTACAGTTAAGCCTGGAACCAGACTAGCGGTCAACTTGTCGGGGATATCTCATCAAGACATTCGGAGGGGAGATTTATTAACCTATCCCGGCTGGCTACAACCTACTAAATCGATTGATGTAGAACTCCACATAGTGAGCGCGGCGCCCAGGCCATTGAAACACAACTCTACCGTAATGTTGCACTTAGCAACAACGGAAACTTTAGCAAGAATATTGTTACTAGAGGACGATCAGATCATTCAGGGAGGCACTTCTTGGGCTCAATTGAGATTGGAGCAACCGGTTGCAGCCGTCAAGGGAGACTACTTTGTCATCCGATCCTCAAGAAGCACTTTGGGAGGAGGGAGCGTAATCGAAACCCATGCTAACCGTCACAAACGTAATGACTCTATTACCTTGAAAAGACTTTCTGCTCTGAGAAGCGGTAGCTCAAAAGAGATCTTGCTGGCTTCCATGGAACGTCTAGGCGTAATTAACCCAACTACACTAGCCCAAGAGGCCAATCTATCGTTGGCAGACACAAACGATATTCTAGATAGTCTAATAGGAAGTGGAATCGTACAGAAGATACCCTCAGCCAAAGGAAAAACGGTTCTATTAATGTCTACTGATAGATGGAACACTATCAAAGATAGAATTGCATCAGAACTAGAGAAATATCACAAACTATATCCCCTCCGAGCCGGAGTATCACGTGAAGAAGTCAAGCGGTTGCCAAATTTACCTCTCAGCGCGTCAGAGGCAGTGATTAACAAATTGGTGACCGAGAAAACCTTATTCGCAAAAGAACACCTTATAAGCCTTCCTAGTCACACGATTCATTATAGTAAGGCAGAAAATACCAAAATCGACTTGTATCTACACCAGCTTGAATCGACTCCATATTCGCCACCCAATGATAATGCGATCGATTCAGACTTGGTTAAAGCATTGATTGAGGAAGGCAAAGTTATTAGGGTTAGTGATAATATTGTGTTCACCGCCAAGGCTTACAACAATATGGTCGACCAAATCGTTAGACATCTGAATACGGAAGGTAAGATAACGGTTGCTCAGGTACGGGATCTTTTTAAAACCAGCCGCAAATATGCCATTGCGCTCATGGAGCATCTAGATCAACAGCGGGTTACGCGCCGAATGGGCGATGATCGGGTATTACGATAATATGCCACTCAATTTAGACAATGTATCTGCCCAAATCAAGTTAATGAGCGTTAGCCTGAAGTCGCAGCATGACTTCAGGCTAACGCTCATTAACAAAGCCTTAGAGTCCCTAAGTAACGTTGGATTAAACAATGCTCACGCTCCAACCACAACTCCTATTGATTACCAAGTACTCGCAGTGGATGGATCTCACATAGACGTGGATCGTCACATGCCAGTGCGATGTGCCCTAATTAACCTAAGTAGAATTGTCTTACAATATGGGAAGACTCCCTTTGCTATGCTGGACAGCCATCCAGATCTCTATGCAAGCTCAGAAGAACTTTACATACATAATCCGGACGGCCCAGAGAAACTTCCACTACAGGGACCTCTGTTATCTCTGATAAGAACCGTCCAAGAGGCGTCAACTCTTGCACAGATTGTGGAAGATAATACCTCCAATCTTCCAACTCTAGCCCTAATCGATGGATCTTTAATCCTGTGGGGACCAGAACTTTCTACGTATCCCAAGTATGTTCGCAAACACCTTTTAGAGGACGGAATATTATCCGCCCTAGCTATAATTAGAGCTTTGGCAACTAAATACCCCATTGCGCTTGCTGCATACATAAGCCTGCCTAGAAGCACCACAGTGTTGAATTCCTTGCCTATATCCCAACAACTTAAGGACGGAGTAGGCGAAATCACAGATCGCGATATGTTTGCGCAAGTCCTTAGTAAAGGCGAAAGGTCTGATATATTTGAGAGCAACTCTTCATTAGTTAGAGAATACTATTCAGATCAGTCTGTTCACTTCTACTATCTCAACACTGGTGATGAAATCGCTCGCGTAGAGGTCCCATCTTGGGTCGCAACAAACCAAGACATGTTAATGCTTTCCCACTCTTTAATCCTTGATCAGTGCAGAAAGGGATTCGGGTATCCAGTTGCAATTATGGAAGCACACGAACAGGCTGTAATAGGAGGATCAGACAGAGAAATGTTCCGGAAAATTGTGGAGAACTCCCTTGCAGATCACCAACTCCCTGTCTACACATCTCAAAAAGAGCGCTCCAAGAGATTGAGGCTAATGTAAGATGAAAACAGACATTGCAAACTTGGCGAATCAACGGATAGCGGAAATAGTAGAGTCATCAAGCACTTGCTTCACCGCCAACTGTTACCAACTTTATGAATCGCCCCAATTGGGTGCTTTAGTACAAACTTTTGGGGACTACCCCACGTTTGCCATAGTTCGGGGAATATCAACTTCTCCACTAGACCCAACTAGAAAACCAGTAGCCCGTGCTCAAGACGAAGACTCGGAAGAAGCTGTTTATAGAAATAATCCCCAACTTCCTTCACTTTTGCGCACCGACTTCGAGGCAACAATTGTTGGACACGAATTTGATGGACTTATGCGAAAATATCTCCCGCCACACCCTCCCAAAATCCATACTTTCGTATACCGTTGCTCTAACGAAACCATTGGTTCATTCATTGAAAACTTAGACTTCTTACCCATACTTTTCTCGAAAGCGTCCTTAGTCACGGATGAAGTAGCCGCAGCATTTCTTAGGAACGCTGCATCTATTCATAACGATCAGAAAACTTTTATTCTATCCGCAGGACAGCAACTGGCTCGCATTTTCCACGGAGACACTAAGCGACTAGAGACACTATTAAGGAGCCTAGGCGCATGAACGAAGCAAACGGCGCTCTAGTCGGCTATGTTGTCGGTGGATCTGTTGGTAAAGGAATCGAAATAAGACTTGATCCCTCTTCCCCAATTGAAGACATACGAATTGGAGGCTACGTAACAATACAGGGGCGATCTCAGCGTTTCTTCGGTATGGTTACCGATATAAAGCTTGAGACAACTGACCCTTCCCTCCGCAGCACACCTCCAAATCCCTTGGACGAATTGGTGAGTTCGGTAATATCCAGTACTAGCGCATATGCCATAGTAACCGTAACTCTGGAATTAGTTATCGGCGGAGACCCTCTGGCAATAATAGAAGGTCCACAATCTGCACGCACCATACCACCTCATTTTTCACCTGCATTCCAAGCATCCTCAGAGGACATCAGAACAGTCTTTGGAACAGAAGATGATCGCCGTATTTGGGTGGGAAATCCTTTAGACATGCAAGATACCCGTATCCATCTAGATCTGGAAGAATTAGTAAAACGGAGCAATGGGGTTTTCGGAAAAAGCGGTACTGGGAAATCGTTTCTCACTCGCATTCTTCTGGCAGGAATATTGCAAAAACAGGTGGCCGTCAACCTAGTCTTCGACATGCATAGTGAATACGGGTGGCAGGGTAGTAATGAGGGAAACACCGCGGTAAAAGGCTTGAAACAGCTTTTCCCCTCAAAGGTGGCCGTTTTTTCTCTAGATTCAGAATCATCTCGCCGAAGGGGCATTTCGCCTGATGTGGAAGTAAAGATTGGGTACAAAGACATCGAGCCTGAAGACGTTGAAATGTTGGCTGAAACTCTTAACATTACCCCGCAAGGTGTAACTGCAGTTTACGATATAGTAAAAAGATTTGGTCAAGACACTTGGCTAAACGAATTCCTAAAGCTTGATAGGGATGGCCTATCTGACCTTGCTGACACCACCGAACAACATTTCCAAGTCCTATTCACTCTTCACAGACGTTTAAGAAGTCTGGACAGAATGGATTTTTTATCGGCCACAACTGCTGACGATGCAGTAAGTAGAATATTGGATTACATTGATAGGGGTATTCACGTAGTTTTGGAATTCGGGCGCTATGGAAATCAGATAGCAGCCTACGTTTTGGTAGCCAATCTGTTGACTAGAAGAATTCACAATATGTACGTAAGCCGTACTGAAAGGGCCATGGGTAATCAGTCAATCGAACCTACACCCCTTGTGATTACCGTAGAGGAGGCCCATCGGTTTCTTACTCCTGGAATAGCTTCCCAAACCATTTTCGGAACAATCGCTAGGGAGATGAGGAAATACAAAGTTACGCTCCTAATAGTTGATCAGCGGCCAAGCGGAATTGATGACGAAGTATTAAGCCAACTTGGCACTCGATTCACGTATCCATTAGACAACGAGCGTGATATTGATAGCGTCCTAGCCGGTGCTCGAGATCCCAGGAAACTAAAAGCAGTTCTTTCAACATTAGGATCACAACAGCAAGCTCTCATATTCGGTCATTCGGTACCGATGCCGGTAGTCATAAGGACTCGTGATTATGGAACAGATGAATCGTACAGCTATTTTGGTAACCTAAGCGCCTCCAGATCTAAAGAGGAGCTGGAGCAAGATAAGCGAGATCTTTTTGGGTAAAACAAATTAATTGAACTAACTCTCATTAACGATATTTAATGAGGGATCTCGTTTAAACGAAATATCTAATGGAAATCCTTGAATACATGAGTCAAAACGACAAAACCGAAAGAACCTATGGCACAATTAGACAAATCATATTGGAATCTAAGCAAAATGGCTCTACGACATCAGTTGCTGCGAACCGTATAGCAAAAAAACGGATCAAATTGGCACAAAGTAACAAAGAGGATCTATCGAAATGAAATTTCTCCCTATGACCTTGATCTTAATCGCGATTAGTACGACACTGGGGGTAGCCTGTGGCGTAGCTGGGGATCCTACCCCGACACCATGGCCAACACCAACACCAACACCAACTACGGAGCCTAAATTGACAATCGACACGAGTAAACAATACATAGCAACATTGCAAACAGATAAAGGTGATATAGAAATAACTTTAAGAGCAGACAAGACGCCTATCACAGTTGATAATTTTGTGAAATTGGCTAGAGATGGATTTTACGACGGCTCTACGTTCCATCGGGTTTTGCCTGGTTTCATGGCTCAAGGCGGTGATCCAACCGGTACTGGGAGTGGTGGGCCTGGCTATACTATCCAAGATGAATTTACGGATTTAGATCACGAGCGTGGAGTGATCGCAATGGCCAACACAGGGCAACCCAATTCAGGGGGTAGCCAATTCTTTCTCACCTACGTGCCAACCCCGCATCTTAATGGTAAACATACAGTATTCGGGAAAGTCACAGCCGGAATGGATGTGGCAGACTCTTTGACACCGCGTGACCCTAACTCTAGCCCGGATTTTGCTGGAGACAAGCTAATAAAAGTTGTCATACAAGAACAGTAAAGCCATAGCTAGAATCAGGAATGCTATGCATCAATAGCAAGTTAGATTTTCGTGCGCAGGTTCTTTAGTTTGTCAATATTTTCCTGATCTGGGCCCTTGCCCTCGATGCCAGGCACTTCTAAAATAAATGGTACGTTGCTGAAAGCAGGGTGACTCATTATGGCAGCAAACGCCCCGTCCCCCATAAATCCCAACCCTATATTCTCGTGGCGGTCCACCCCAGATTGGAACGGTCGCTTAGAGTCATTTGCATGCACAACCACTAATTTGTCCAGTCCTATTTCTTTATCGAATTCCTCCATCGTTTCTTCTACTCCATCTTCCGTCATCAGTTGATGCCCTGAGGCGAAAGCATGCTGAGTATCTAAGCACACTTTCATTCGTGTACTATCCACAGATTCCAATATCTTACCTATTTCCAAGAAATTGGACCCAATGGCACCACCCATTCCAGCACTATTTTCGATTATCAAATCCACATTATCTGGAGAAGCGACTAACACCTCTTTCAACGCATCTACGGTTTGTCTGAATATGGCATCATATCCAGCTCCTTTATGGCTTCCTCCATGAAATACCACGCCAGCCCCGCCTATAGCCGAAGCTAGATGCATATAACTAACTAGAGAACTCACACCTCTTTTCACATTCACTGGATTTTCCGTCCCAAGATTTATCAAGTAAATCGCGTGCAAAAATGCCGGTGAAATATCATGTATTTCAGCCTTTTCTCGAAAGGCAATTAACTGTTCCTCTGGGACTGGATTAAATGCCCAGCTTTGGGGAGAAGACCCAAAACACTGAATTGTTTCAGCACCTATTTGAACCGCACGATCAATCGCGTTACTCAATCCACCCGCTGTAGATACATGAGCTCCTACGCGCATAAAAACCCTTCCTGTTTAGAATCTTGGAGCATTATTTAATTTTAAACCCTAATTGTCAAAAACTAACGGTTGCGTTTACAACATATTATCGGCCGCTAACGTTGACCAAAAGCTCATTGTCGTTTAACACTTCAACCAACGCCTATCAGTAAATTCACGCGCCAAATCATCGCTTATATCTTTATATTCCAGATTGGCTTGGTGGAGCATAATATCACCTTGCAAAAAATCGTTGCTTATATAGAAATTCATAGAGGCCACCATTTGTTGAAAATAACTTCCGATTCGCTCATAAAGCGAATCACTGACTTCGGGATTGTAGGCAGTAGCTTCCTGTTCCAACTTTCGCCATCTCTTTTTGTACTGTTCAAGTTCTTTGAATAGCAAATCGGCATCTAATCCGGAAATTTTTGACTGATTCACGAAAATATTCCAGTCTCTGCTGATTAGGCTGGACCCATTCCCGAACTCAGCAACTTTGCAAAGGACTTTACCTTCTAATTCGTCGAGCGTTAAGCTCCGTTGGATGTCTTCGGTAAATTCTAACCAAATTAGATGAGGGGAGTCCCCTAGCATCTGAATAAACAAAGTGTCCTCATCAATTTCATCAGCCTGAAAGCCCTTTATGAGTACAGCTAACGACTCCCTGGAATAAGATTTCCTTATATATTCGACCAAATGCCAGCTTTGAGCGTAAGCCAAGTCAAGTTGTCCTTTATTTGCTGTATTCTTCCAATCAAAATCTTGCAAGTCACGGATAGATATGGCATTGCCCAATTTGATTGCTGAGCGAACCAAGCCTCTAGATTCAAGTTCATGCAACTTAGCCCGGATTGGATCAACCTCTGTCTGCACTCTAGTAGCTACGTACTCTCCTACACCCTCGCTTAACCACGTGGGCAAATTTGGCGTAGCCGGATGGGTTAACTCGTGCGGCACGTTTCTAAGGAGGGCCTCATCCGTTACATCTACATATATTTTTGCCTCAGATACCTGACCATCCGTAAAAAAGTGCGAGCTCAATCCAGTCAAGATCTCAGGGTCAGAGAATCCACCGTCATTAACGAAACCAGTTAATTGACCTGGAAACAATAAATGCACCTCAAACGAAATTTTGCCTATTCCAAATTCGTCTTCAAGAACTTTCCACGTCAAGTCGTAACTAGCAACTACCGACTGAACAGTATCTGAGTCAATCCAAGGCTCGTAAATAACCTTCGTTTCATCCGGAAGCATTTCACGTAAATATGGCCGTCCGTTCATGATAATAGATCCAGATGACGGAACGTCACTGGCCTCCGTAGAAGCATGGGTTATTAATTCACGTTTTTGAAGGTCCTGAATTTCTGGAGATTGCTGTTGGATTCCAACAGACGGAACAGCGACTTGGTATCCAACTTTCAAAGCAAAGGCGGATACCAAGACAATAAACAAAATTGCCAAGTTTAATTTATTTCTAGTCAACTTCAACACCAACTAAGCACTGTCCCGCCATTTTATCTCACATCAAGATACAACCTACACTCCAAACGTGCTTCGACACACCGAGATTATGTTCAATATACAGCCGTTATGATAGGGTGAAAGTCCATTTGATACTAGGATGGTTTTATGCCTGACTTAACACCTGAGAATGTTAAGGTCCTTGCGAATTCAATAGGGCTGGACATCCAGGAAACAGAGCTACTAGAAATCACACATCGCCTGAATGTAATCATGGCAGGTGTGGAAGGTTTTGAGTATCCTAACCTAGAAAATTTCGAGCCTACTCCCTTCCCTAGCCTCGAAGAGGGTGTCGATGGACAATAGTTATCTCACCAAAATTAGTGCGACCGAACTAGGTGGATTAATTTCTAATAAGAATCTTTCACCTGTAGAAGTAACGCAAGCCTATTTGGATAGAATCGATCAGTTTGACGCCAGCCTTAAGGCCTTTATAACTGTGTGCCATGATTCAGCAATTGAATCCGCAAAATCAGCAGAGCAAGCCCTAATAAAAGGACAAGGAATTGGAGCACTGCACGGTCTTCCATTTGCCGTCAAGGATCAGTTCGAAACCAAGGGGATATTGACTACTGCCGGGTCTCGAATCCTTGCAGACTACATCCCCAATCGTGACGCTACAACTGTGAGTAGATCAAAAAATGCTGGAGCCATACTGATTGGCAAACTTAATCTTACTCAATTTGCAGCGGGCGGGGGTGATCATTATCCATTTGGTGAAGCCAGAAACCCTTGGAATACAGAGTTCACACCAGGTCTTTCAAGTAGCGGTTCCGGAATAGCGATCGCAGCATCACTCGCTTCACTAACTCTCGGAGAGGACACTGGAGGCTCAATACGCATGCCAGCATCGATAAATGGAATAGTAGGACTCCGCCCAACTTGGGGGCTAGTCAGTAGATACGGAGTAATTCCATTCTGTTGGTCAATGGATACAGCCGGCCCTATGACTCGTACCGTCGAAGATGCAGCCATGCTACTGAACGTGATATCGGGTTATGACCCAATGGATAGATACACATCTAAAATGCCGATCTCAAACTATGTGGCTCACCTTACTGACGATATAAGAGGGCTACGGATAGGTGTACTCAAAGAGTTCACAAATCAAGAAATCGTACACAAAGATGTCTTGTCGTCCATGAAAGCGGCCATTAGTGATCTAGAAAAGCTTGGAGCCTCTGTTGAAGAAGTTTCACTGCCGCTGCTTAGCAACATCAGTATTGTTGCCGCGTCGATTTCAGAAAGCGACGGTGCTTTTTATCACAGAAAATGGCTCCTGGAACGCCCAAATGACTACGGGCACAACACTAGGCGGCGTTTGCTTGCAGGGTCCCTTATTCCAGCTCAAATTGTCCACAAAGCGGCCCGTATACGTACAGCGTTTTCACATGAATGGGCAAAGCTCCATGAGAAGTTTGATGTATTAATAAGTCCCACGATGCTAAACCCGGCAGGTAAAATAGAGCATGTGGAGAAAGTGACCGAACGAGAAGACGCAGCAAAGAAATTCGGGCAAGTTAATAGCCCTTCCTTCCCAGCAGCATTTGTTGGGATCCCTGCCCTATCGATACCTTGTGGCTTCAGTAACGAAGGCCTTCCAATAGGCTTGCAAATTATGGCAAAGAGATTTCAGGATGCTTTGGTATTGAAAGTAGGACACGCTTTTCAAACAGTAACCGACTGGCACAATAAGAGACCCAGCGTGTAATCACAAATGACCAAACTTATCTTCGGAACAGGGCAATACAAATATAGAGTTGAAGACCCTTTTGGGATCTTGCCGGCGGGAATGACTTGGGGTAACGTCAGTCACGTTGCGGTCGACTCTTCAGATAGAGTGTACGCTTTCCAAAGGAAAGACCCCCCCATAATAGTTTTCGACAGTGATGGGAAATTTCTTCACAGCTGGGGTGACGGGGACTTAATCGACGCCCATGGCATATTTATAACTAATGATGATGAGCTCTTCGTAGTTGATAGAGACATGTATCAAGTGCTCAAATATACTTTAAACGGCGAGTTGTTGCTGACTATCGGAGTACGTGGTAAATCAGCGTTACAAGCACCGTTCAATCATCCAGCGGACGTAGCTGTCTCACCAGCTGGAGATATCTACGTTGCCGACGGATATGGCAACTCATTAATACACAAATTTTCAGCTACTGGCGACCACTTGTTATCTTGGGGTACACCAGGCAATGAAAAAGGGCAACTCACCACCCCTCACGGGATTTGGGTGGACTCGAAATCCAAAATCTACGTTGCAGACAGAGAGAACAACTGTATCCAAGTGTTCACAGAAAACGGAGAATTGATCACTCAATGGCCCAATTTTTACCATCCGATGGATATATGGGAAGACAAACACGGAGTCTTCTATGTTACGGACCAAGTTCCAAGATTCATTATTCTGGACAGTGAAGGAACCATACTAGCAAGAGGGCGTGCTCCTGAAGCCGGGCATGGAATCTATGGGGATTCGCAAGGGAACCTTTACTTGTCAGCAAGTCTCCGTGGTCTCGTGAAACTCAGGAGACTTACAAACAAGGAGTTGGAATGACTAAGTTGTTGTTCGGAACAAGCCAATACATATATGAGGTGATTCAGCCATTTGGGGATCTCCCGACAAGTATGAATTGGGGAGTAATTAGTCGAGTCGCAGTTGATTCTCAAGGAAACGTATATGTTTCTAGGCGAGGCGACCCTCCAATTTTAATATTTGATTCTCATGGCAAGTTTCTGTCTGGATTTGGACAAGACCTGTTAATTGACCCTCATGGCATGTTCTTCACTAAAAATGATGAACTCTTCGTTGCTGACAGGGATGCGCACGAGGTCATCAAGCTTGACCGCAAACTTGATGTAGTCTTGAGAATTGGCACCCGCGAAAGCGCCAAATGGCAAGCTCCTTTCAATCACCCAGCAGATGTAGCAGTTTCACCCAGTGGTGACATTTACGTCGCAGACGGCTACGGCAATTCTTCGATACACAAGTTTTCAGAATCGGGAGAATATTTGTTGTCTTGGGGTGCACCAGGAACTGAGCCAGGTGAATTCAGCACTCCACATGGCATTTGGGTAGACTCAAAATCACGCGTGTATGTTGCAGACAGGGAAAATAGTAGAGTCCAGATATTTGATGCAGATGGAAAGTACATCACAGAATGGGTTGACTTGTATCATCCTATGGACATCTGGTTTGACAATGACGACATTGCATTTGTAAGTGACCAAACTCCTCGATTTAGTGTATTAGATGAACAAGGGAAATTGCTATCAAGAGGAAAAGCCCCTGACGCCGGTCTGGGACTTTATGGCGCCAGTAACGGAGATCTCTATTTGTCCGGTACCTTTCCAGGAGCAGCTCCAGTTTCAAATGGAATAGTTAAATTTATTCGGCAATAGAACACGCAGCATAATTGTCACAAGTTTTACAGACTTAATCGGATAAAGCACCAAACAATACTGCTTAAAGCTCTGATGCTTAATGTACTTCTCCCTCTATAGCCATAGAGTGGTCTATGCCTGACATTAAACTGCACCTGTATGTACCAAGTCCGCTTTACAGTCATACTCAGTGACCATATAATGTCTGACCTAAACCCGTAACTCTTTTCACAAAGGTTGTATTTTGAGTCTCCTGAAACTCCGCATTGTCCCAGATCCTATTCTTAGGGAAAAAGCCAAGAAGGTTAGGGCTGTGGATAAGTTCATTCTGGAGCTGGTAGAAAACATGTTGGAAACCATGCCCCATGAAAATGGAGTCGGCTTAGCCGCAAACCAAGTAGGTACTCTCAACAAAGTGGCTGTCATACAAACTCCGGAGATGGAAAAAGCCTTGGTATTAATAAACCCTGTGGTCTTGGAACGACTTGGCGAGCGCCATGTGGAAGAGGGCTGTTTGAGCATACCCGGCTATAGAGGAGAGCTTATTCGTTCCCAAGCAGTTAAGGTTAGGGCTCAAGACGCACTAGGCAAACGATACACGATAAAAGCCGATGGCTTGCTGGCGCAAGCGCTTGAGCACGAAACAGATCACTTGGAGGGAACCCTGTACATAGATCACTTGGAGAGTAGAGATAAGCTTTACAAAGTGGACAATGACCCAACAGATATTGAAGAGTAACAAAACCGATCGAAACCACGAGGACCTTCTAAATAAAATGCACAATGGGGATATTGGTGGAGCAAGCTAAAAGTTCAAAACCTAATAAAGGCGACTTATCAATAGGAGCTATTCTCGCCACTACAGCACGCCTTATTCCAGAAAGTGAGGAACCTTACATAGTCGGCGGATTTCTTAGAGACTCTCTTTTGGAACGTCCCTCGAACGACTTAGACATTACCATAAAAGGCGAGCCTAACAAGTTAGCCGTTTTGCTGGCAAAAGAAACTGGTGGAATTTTTGTCAAACTAGGTCAACCAGAAAATATTGCCCGCGTCATAATAGGTGATAAAAGTCTGTATCATATCGATATTTCCACAAGGATAGGCAATCTACACGAAGACCTCGCTCGCCGCGATTTCAGTGTCAACGCTATAGGCCTCCCAATATCCGCCATGCTTGATAATAACTGGAGAAGTCAAATCATAGATCCTTTTGGTGGAATCGAGGATATCGTTAGAGGCTTGATTCGAGCCACAAGTGGAACGGTATTCGTAGATGACCCAGTCAGAATGCTCCGAGCCATACGGCTCAAAGCAACTCTTGGATTCGACATACATACAGAAACACTAGCTGAAATTAAACGTGATGCTTCACTGCTGAAACATGCACCTGCAGAAAGAATACGCGATGAGCTGCTTTTGATACTATCAACAGGAAATGCCGTAGACCATATATATCTCTTTGACGACCTTGGCCTACTCGAGTTGATTTTCCCAGAACTTGGAAACGGACGAGAGACATCCCAACCTATCGAACATCACTGGCATGTATTACAACACAATATAGAAACGGTAAGGAACGCCGAAGGCTTATTAAAGTCTTCTTTAACTCCAAAATGGGTTATGGATGAAATACCTTGGCATATGGACTCAATAGAGCATTTTGATGAAATAATATCCGATGGACACAGCAGAGGCACTCTATTGAAACTTGCTTCCTTGCTACACGACGTAGCCAAGCCGGAAACCAAAAGCGTGACTTCTAATGGAAAAACGAGGTTCTTGGGACACCATATCAAAGGAGCAGACTTAACGAAACAAATTTTAAGTCGCCTACGACTTAGCCGTAGAGGCATCAAAGCCATATCGTCACAGGTGCGTCATCATCTTAGGCCAGGGCAACTAAGCCAAGGCAATGAGATACCAAGTAGACGCGCAATTTATCGCTACTTCCGCGACGTTGGAGATATCGCGATCGATACTGTATTCTTGAGTCTGGCTGATTTCTTGGCCGCTCGTGGGCCGGACCTTCGCAAGAAAGAATGGGCAAACCACTCAAGGAAACTCGGCCATATCCTTGATGTAGGATTAAGTACATCATACAACCCAGTCACCAAAAAACTTTTAGACGGTAATGAGCTGATGAAATTCCTAGATATAAAACCAGGTCCTACTTTAGGCACAATATTAACCGCCATTCAAGAAGCACAATTCACCGGAGAAATAGTCGATAAGGACCAAGCGCTAGGATTAGCCAAAACTCTATTTAATGCTGGACTAGCACACAGTGGTAGAATAGCAGGTGAAAATGCGTAAATTAGGTTTATGGCGAATACTACTTATCCCATTCATAATAGGGGTAGCTGCGTATTCCTTAGCTTTTCAGAATATCAACGTTGACCTGCTCGGAATTCAATTCCAGCGTGGTACTGACGCCATCCTAGGTATGCACTTGGGTTTGGACCTTCAAGGAGGTAGCCATCTTGTATACCAGGCGAGGGGAACAAAGGAACTTACTATCACTCTGGAAAAACCAGTCTTGGATCTCAACGCCGTTGAGGAAGTATTTAACAAGATAGGAAAAACCGAAGCCTCCGCACGTCACGGGGATCTTGATAACGTCATAATTGTCACCGTTAATACGATGAGTCCGTCAGTATTTGACGCTACCGGCACCGTTCTAAAAGAAGATGATCAGGACATTATAAGAAACGCCCTAATGGAGGAGATCAGCAAGGTAGAATTCTTGGAGATCCGAGATGTCGATTCAAATCCTTCAACTGATCAGATGGAAGGCGTTTTAGACACAATAGCTAGACGCGTTAATCCGTTCGGCGTAACTGAGCCAGTAATACAACTTATGGACAACAATCGCATCCTAGTTCAGCTACCTGGAGTGAAGAACGTAGAAGAAGTAAAGAAACTCATAGGACAAACGGCGCAATTGGAATTCAAGGAACGAACATGCCTACAAGTTACAGCTATAACAGGGACGGATGGCGAAGTATTCTATCCGTGTGGATTACCTGATAATCATATAGACAGGGAAACAGGTCTAACTGGGGAAGACTTGGCAAGAGCATATGCTGGTACACAACAGACAACCAGCAAACCGATAGTGAACGTTCAGTTCAACTCAAGAGGCACAAGAATATTTGCCGATATGACTACCAAGCTCGCCGGTACTAATGACAGATTCGTCGTATTTTTGGACGAAGAAGAAATTGTTGCCCCCGTCGTCAATCAACCAATACTTGCTGGATCAGCCTATATAGAAGGGCCGACTTTCACTATTGAAAGAGTCAGAGCCATAGCGATACAACTCGAATCTGGCCGACTTCCTATACCCATAGAAGTTGTTCAAGAACAAGATGTAGACGCTGTCCTTGGTGCGGACTCCCTTAGCAAGAGCTTAGTAGCCGGAATAGTTGGTCTGAGCTTGGTCTTACTGTTCATGATTGCTTATTACAGAATGCCAGGGTTGGTTGCAGCTATAGCTTTAGTAATCTACACCTCCGCAATTCTCAGCATCTTTAAACTTGTACCCATAACTTTGACACTAGCAGGTGTCGCGGCGTTCATACTCTCAATCGGAATGGCTGTTGACGCCAACATTCTTATTTTTGAAAGAATGAAAGAGGAATTAAGACTGGGACGCACGTTAACCTCAGCGATAGATATAGGATTCAATAGGGCGTGGACATCCATACGAGACAGTAACATTTCAACCTTAATCACAAGTGCAATACTTTTCTGGTTCGGTCAACGGTTGGGAGCCAGCCTGATATCCGGTTTTGCTCTCACTCTCCTCATAGGAGTAGCGGTGAGTATGTTTAGTGCGTTAACCGTCAGCAAAACCCTGCTATTAATGCTAAGCATAACACCGTTCGGTCGCAGAAAGGGCATGTTTACACCGGAGCCACTTCCAAAAACAAACCCGCAAACTTCAATAATTGCGCAGGATCGGAGTGGCCATTTATGAACATTGTAAACAAGAGGCGATGGTTTTATCTACTTTCAACAATAATACTGGTCCCCAGTATTATTTCGCTGATTATTCCGCCTTCTCTGTTTCTCGGAATTGAATTTACTGGAGGATCGACAATAAGCGTGAAGTTTGATGAGCCTGTTAGGGAGGGTAACATAAGAAACACCCTGAACCGACTCAATCACTCAGAAGCTATAATTCAATCCTCAAGCGGCAATGAGTTTTTCATTAGGATTTCACGATTACGCGAAGGGTCGCCTGAACAGGGTATAGTGTCAGAGCGAGAAGTTATACAAGAAGCGCTAGAGGTAATTGCACCCATCAGCCGACTAGATGTTGCTTCCGTATCTGGGGTAGTGGCAAGTGATACGATAAGAAACGCTTTCATTGCTCTAGTTGTAGCATCAATAGCAATACTCTTCTACATCACTTGGGCTTTCCGGCAAGTACCAAATTCATTTCGATATGGCGTAGCCGCAATATTTGCCCTAGTACATGATGTTCTGATTGTTCTGGGAATATTCTCAATATTAGGCAAGTTGATACATCTTGAAGTGAACGCTATGTTTATAACCGGTTTGCTCACCATAATCGGATATAGTGTTAACGACACAATAGTTGTATTTGACAGAATTAGGGAAAACGTATCTTTACTACCAGCGGAGCGGCTAGAAAGAAACGTTAATACGAGCCTGCTACAGACACTTGGAAGATCAATGAACACTAGCCTGACCTTGCTAGTCACAGTCCTTGCACTACTATTACTCGGCGGGGAAAGCATAAGGAATTTCCTACTTGTACTGTTGATAGGGCTAGTCTCCGGTACCTACAGTTCGATATGCATAGCTAGCCAACTTCTTGTTTCATGGGAACTCGGAGAGATCGGGCGTACTATGAGAAAAATGAGGCTTTTGCCGACCAAAGCCAAGAGCTAAGAAGCCCTATGCAACGGTGACCGGGTCTACATCCACAACCCACCCGTTGTCCAGCGGTATTTTTTCCAACAGTAGCGATGGTTGCTGACCACGTAGCAGTATATGCCAACGATATCGACCTCTTGAGCGTGGTGGGTAACTAGGCGCAGGGCCTATTACCTCTGTCTCTTCCATGGCCGACTTAGCAAGTTCCCTCCGCAATACTTCCCCAAGCTTCACAGCCTCTCCCCTACTTTTCACTTCATTAGTGTGAGAATACATCAGCCTGACTAGCCTGCTAAATGGGGGCATACGTAACATTTTACGAAAAGATACTTCTTTCTGGTAAAACAAATTGTATGTCTGCTCTGCAGCAAGTGAAATACTATAGTGATCCGGCTTGTAAGTCTGTAGTATTGCGCTACCTTTTTGTGCTCCCCTACCTGCTCGTCCAACAACCTGGCAAAGCAACTGAAATATCCTCTCTTCCGCTCGAAAATCTGGCAAATGCATACCTAAATCGGCTAACACAGCCCCTACTAGGGTAACTGATGGGATATGGAGTCCCTTCGCTACCATTTGCGTTCCGACCAACACTTGTGCCTCCCCTCTTCGAAATCTTTCCAGCACCCCGTCCTGAGTCTTTTCCAAACCTACGTCAGTATCCCAGCGCAATGTCGATACTCCGGGTATTAGAGCTTCCAGCTCGCTTACAACTCGTTGGGTGCCTATCCCTAAAAAACGTATCCTCCCACTCCCACAGTCTGAACAGCTGGCAAGTGGCCTTGAACGACGATTACACTGATGGCAAATTAATCTTCCAGGAGCATCATGGTACGTCATTGGTAATTCGCAACTACTACAGCGCACTACGTAGCCACAATTACCACACTGCACAACACCCGCAGACCCTCTTCGATTAATAAACAGTATCGCTTGTTCGCCCCGTTTGACGACGCCCCTAAGCGCAGCCTGTAAATCGTAACTGAATATACTGCGATTGCCACCCACTAGTTCTTTCCGCATGTCCACAATCGCCACATTAGCCATTGAACTGCTTCCACTAACTCGATAAGGAAGATTCAAGGTATCTAATCCTCGCCCCTGTAAACCACGATGATACGTCACAATGTCAGGGGTAGCACTACCCAATATCACAGTCGCTCTTGATGCCTGGCCAATCTGCATTGCGACAGTCCGTGCATGATAACGAGGTTCCTGATCCTGTTGCTTATAAGTCCACTCATGCTCTTCATCCACAACTATAAGCCCTAGTGGTTCTAAAGGAACGAACAGGGCGCTTCTGGAGCCTACTACTGCGTCATACTCCCCGTTCTTTATGCCCCACCAAATCCACCGGTGTTGAGCTTTTGGCAATCTACTATGAATCACTGCAACTCGACCAGGGAACCGGGCTTCAAATCTCTCCATAGTTTGGGGTGTAAGCGATATTTCAGGCACCAAAACGATTCCCTTCTTTCCAATCTCAATGCAATGCGCTAGCGCTCTAAGGTATACCTCCGTTTTCCCACTCCCTGTAACTCCATGCAAAAGGAAAGTCTTGTAGGAGTTTTGTGTGATCGCTCCATATATGCTATTAAGAGCAGCCTCTTGATGAGGAGTAGCTGTCAAATGTCCTGCTGAATAGTCTGCTCGGTTGTCAACGGTAACATTCATGTCAGATCCACTAATTGGATTACGCCATTTCCAAACTCTCCGCAAATTTCCATTGTCGATCATATCCTCGATAAATGATCTACCCTTAGGCCCAAGGGCCCGCCGGAAGGAACGTTCATTAACACGCCCAGAACGTTTGCCGAACATAGACAAAACGTTTTGTTCTAAAAACTTGAAATCGCCACCATCTAGGGAACCCCCGATTTGCTCTAGATAAGCAGTGGTTCGATTTCTAAATCCTGGTGGCAACATTAGGCTAATCGCAGAATACAGCGAAGACTTATAATACTCCGAGATCCAACATGCGACATCAATTTGTTTCTGGCTAAGAATAGGACCTGAAGGGTCGGAAGCAGCAATGGGCCTAACAATGTCCAAGTTGGTGTTGTCTTTGACGTCAATCACTAAACCATCAACCATTCTCGGCCCAAAGTCGACTTGTACCATCTGGCCAAGTTCGACTTTCATCCCGTCCGGCACACCATAAGTGAAAGTGCGGACATTTCTAACAGCAGCATCAACTGCTATTTCAGCAAAAGAATATCTTCGCATCCTTGTATTCTGGGGAACTGTATCCAAAAGAACTGACGAAATGAGCGAGAACCGTGGAGTTTTTCCTGAGCTTAACTAGAGGTCACCAATGAGAGAGTGCAATTAATCAAGGCTAGCGACGGCGTTCCTTGATACGGGCGGCTCTGCCAGTAAGGCCTCTCAAATAGTATAGCTTCGCTCTCCTAACATCACCACGGCGAACTACCTGTACTCTGTCCAGTCTGGGCGAGTAAATAGGGAATGTTCGTTCCACTCCTACACCATGCGTTATACGACGCACTGTAAAAGACCTGCCAGGTCCACTAGCCTGCTCACGTATAACTACACCCTCAAACGTTTGTACGCGCTCACTCCCCCCTTCACGTATTTTCACACCGACACGAACCGTGTCGCCAGGATGAAATTCTTCTACATTGGGGTTAGCTTTTATGGAAACAACGCTGTCAATATTCATCACATTCTCTCTAACTAACTCTTTGAACACCTAGTTTAGCTCCAAGGCCGGTCTGTGTAAAGCCAAGCGCTTGTGAAATACTAATATCAGGTCGCTAGACGGATACACTAGTCAGACTTATCACTGGACGGTCTTTCTGGGTGCAAATCAGGTCTTCGTTTCAAAGTTCTTTTCAGTGACTGTTCCTGCCGCCATTTAGCCACGGCTCCATGATTGCCAGACAAAAGGATTTCCGGCACTTTCCAGCCCCGGAAATCTGGAGGTCGCGTATATTGTGGATATTGCAATAATCCCGAAAAATGGGAATCTGTAGATGCAGATTCTTCAGACCCCAAAACTCCCTCCTTGAGTCGGGCAACCGCATCTACCACCACCATAGCTGGTAGCTCGCCACCCGTAAGAACGTAATCACCAATACTGAGTTCTTCCGTAGCCAAATGTTCCCGAATACGCTCATCAAATCCTTCGTAGTGACCACATATAAACGCGATTTTGTCCATTTTGGAAAAACGAACTGCAATCGATTGCTTAAATACGTTTCCTTGTGGTGTAAGTAATACTATCGGGCACTTGGGATTTTTACCCAAGACTGAGTCAACTGCTTGGAAAAGTGGCTCTGGTTTTAATACCATCCCTGGACCACCTCCATAAGCGTAGTCATCTACTGTACTGTGGCGATCGATCGCGTAATCTCTAATGTTATGAAGATTAATTTGTAATAAGCCACGTTCAATGGCACGACCTAAAATACTAGCCTGTAGCGGTACATTGAACATCTCAGGAAAAAGCGTAAATATCTCAATGATCATGGTCTATTACACTCTCTCTAAAACTTCTCTAAGACTTGCTGGTATGGGTACTGACCTTCCTGAATCTAAACTAACCGTCACAAAAGTCATGCTACCGCGGGCAGCAATCACACCGTTTTGTTTATTTGCGGTATAACCCAATCTTGCCGAGGTGTTCCCAACATTTTCGACACGTACTGATATCTCAATGACTTCATCAAGTTGGATAGGAACTTTGAAATCACAATTAACATTGACTCTCGGAATATTTACCCCTAATTCATTAAATGTCTCATTGGTAAACCCTATGGAACGAAGGAATTCGATCTCTCCTACTTCAAAAAAACGAAGCATAGCGGTGTGATGAATCGCTTTAGAAGCGTCAGTGTCTGACCATCGTACACGAACTTTTTGACTGAAAACATTTCCTTCCGATAATTCAGGCATATGGCCTCCTAATAACTTAACCAAGTAAACCTAGAAAAACATATGCCAATAGCTAAAAATAGACCGTACCACCAGTGAAGGCTGGCTGAACCTCTTAAACCCAATGATAGAGCTGTTTGGTTACTAAATTGTCCGATGTGGCGCCAGACTCTGTAGCCGATTGGCAAGGCGATCAATGACGAAACTACTGGCCATTTGAGGCTACCAAATACAAAAAGAAGTACCGGCACTGCGAATCCAATTAGCACTAATCCTAACCAAAGGTATCTTCCAAATCTGCGGCCAAAAAATGTTACCAATGTAATCTTGCCGGACTGCAAATCTTCCTCTCTATCTCTAATGTCATTAGAAACCAGAATGGCTGAAACGATACAACCAACCCCAGCTGCAAGAAAAATTGCCTCTATGGTTACAGTGGTTGTGTAAACATAATACGTACCGACCACCATCACTAATCCCATGAATATAAAAACTAACGGCGCTCCCAATGCATAGTTGCCTAATGGTCTAGAACCACCGGAATAAAGATATGCTATACCCACACTTACCATACTCACTGGGAGTAAGATCCAATCCGTTACTGAAACTATATATAGCCCCATTATTGTCGCTAAACCATACGCAACGATCGAGCCTTTTTGCACCGCGTAGATACTGAGATGTCCCAAAAATATTACCTTATATGCCGGCACTACTTGTATCCTCTTTTTTGTTTCTTTGTGATCGGAGTATTCATCTGTGAGGTTAGCTCCTATCTGAACCATCAATGAAGCTGCAAATACTAGGGCAAAAAGGACAAGATCAAACTGATACTCAGCAAATGCGAGCGCAGATCCAACCAGTACTGGGACTACTGAAGCTGTGAAAGTAAAAGGTCGTGAAGCCCTATACCAAACTAAGATGTACTCCCATATGTTTTCACTACGTCGTCTATCCATGATAATTCTTAGATCTATTCTCTGACTTACCAGGGATGCTGTCGAAATCTACTGAAATCAGGATCTCGCTTCTCCAGAAAGGCGTTCCCTCCCTCTTTACATTCATCGGTAGTGTAATATAAGGCAGTGGCACCGTGAGCAAGATTTTGTATACCATAAACATGATCTGTGTCTGCATTAAAAGCGTGCTTCAAAAATCTAAGCGCCGTCGGACTCTTCTCTAAAAGTTCCTGGCTCCACATGTTCACTGTCGCTTCAAGTTCGGATTGCTTCACCACAGCATTAACAAGACCCATGTCTAAGGCTTCCTGCGCTGTGTAACGCCTGCATAAAAACCAGATCTCTCGAGCCTTTTTCTCACCGACCACACGCGCTAAGAAAATGGCCCCGAATCCCGCGTCGAAACTCCCGTACTTCGGCCCAATTTGCCCAAATATCGCTCTGTCTGATGCTATTGTAAAATCCGATATCACATGAAGGACATGCCCTCCTCCAATAGCATATCCATCCACCATTGAAATCACCGGTTTAGGAATCTCCCTTATCAGTCTATGCAGATGCGTCACCTGTAATTTTATCGCTCCTGCTTGATCCTGATACCCTCCTTCACCCCTTGTTTTCACATCACCACCTGTGCAAAAATTACCATTCTCCCCAGTCAACACAACTACACCTATCTCATTATCATCCCAAGCGTCTTGAAAAGCGTTTCGCATCTCATCAACCGTCTTCGGGCGAAAAGCGTTGAGCACTTCAGGGCGATTAATCGACACTTTTGCAACGCCTTCCCGTTTCGTATAAATGATATCCTCGTATTCAAACATCTTATCCTCCAATTCTGATTATACAGCTCCAATATCTTTCAATCTTCTAATGTCGTGCTCAGACATCCCAGCCGTTTCTCCCAGTATCTCGAGAGTATGTTCTCCCAACAAAGGAGAGGGGCCAGCTGGCCCCGTCTCATAGTCTCCAAACTTAAACGGTGAGTTTGCAACCCGCCATTCCCCTTGAGAACGATCCGGAATTTTCGCGATCATCCCTCGGTGTTTCACCTGAGGATCATTGACAACTGCAGCAATGTCATTAACTGGTCCACACGGAATGTCAGCCTGCATCAATAAATCTAACCAGTAGTCTGCGTCACCCTTACTAAATATGTTTTCCAAGAGTGGCGCCAAATCTTCATAATGGTCCATCCTGCCTCTATTACCTTGAAAACGTTCGTCTTTAGCCAAGTCAGGTTCGTCGATAGCTTGGCAAAAACGATGCCAAACCGACGAATCATCGGTAAGAATCGCTATAACAAAATCACGGTCTTTTGCCTTAAAAATTTGGAAGGGAGCCGCAACTGGATGGCGGACACCTATGGGCCCTGGAACGTTTCCTGTAGCAAAATATCTTGATAGGGCATTTTCTACCATCATTACCTGACAATCTAACATCGACATATCTATGTACTGGCCCAACCCATTATTACCACGCTTATAAAGGGCAGAAACTATGGCGAGGGCCGTAAATATACCAGCTGCACTGTCACCCAAGGAAACACCAGGTCGCACAAGTGATCCATCTGGCTGGCCAGTCAAACTAATTAAGCCCCCCATCGCCTGCACTACTATATCCAATGCAGGTCTTTGGGCCTCTGGACCATCCTGTCCGAAACCAGAAATGGAAGCGTATATTAGCTTCGGATAATCACCTCTGATATTTTCGTAATCCAAACCGAATCTGCGCATAGTTCCAGGCACAAAATTCTCAACCAAGACATCTGAATCCGCAAGTAACGATCTGACGACTTGCTTGCCCTCTTCTGAAAACAGGTTTATCGTTATGCTTTTCTTGCCTCGATTGATGCTTATGAAGTATGCAGCTTGGTCACCAACTAGAGGCCCCAGATTCCTAGCAGGGTCACCCTGCCCAGGCCGCTCCACCTTTATAATGTCCGCGCCTAAATCTGCCAAAAGCATTGTGCAAAACGGACCAGATAGTAACCTAGTCAAATCTAACACTCTAATACCATTTAAGGGCCCTTTCATATGCTTCCTCCAATATTCGGTGATTTTATGAAAATCAAACAGGTCTCTTGGCGAGGGTTCGGCATACCTTTCAAGAACCCATATTCAACAGCACAAATCAGTGCAACAATCCGATACGGGTTGTTAATTTTCTTGCGAGCAAGTGATGGTACTACAGGGGTAGGTGAGGCTTCACCAATAGGGTCAGGAAGCGTCGCTGAGATTACAAGTGCAGGAAAATATCTAGAGAAATTTTCAGTAACTTTATTGAACCAAGAATTATCTTCTTCATCTGACGTTGATTTGGTTAATAACTCTGAAATCCCTCCCACCATAAGATTCGGAATTGAAACAGCATTAGTAGATTTGCTTGGCAAGTTACTCGGATACAATGTTAACAAAGATATGATTAGCGCCACCCCAGCATTACCTGTAAACGCGCTTATCGCCTCTGTTTCTCCTAAGCAAGCCGCCCTCGAAGCCAAACTGGCTTTCGAGGCAGGTTTTGAAACAATAAAACTGAAAGTGGGGCAAGGAACAATAAAACAAGATGAAGCTCTAGTAGCAGGGGTGCGAAATATGGTGCCGAGTGATGTTAAGATCAGGATAGACGCGAACCAGGCGTGGAACATCGATGAGTCCATTAAACGCCTCAATAAACTGTCCTCGTATGACATCGAATACGTCGAGGACCCCGTAACCCCCGACTGTTTAGAAGATATGCATCGGCTAAAGCAATCGGTCTCAGTCTCAATAGCGGTGGACGAGCCTTTGGCAAACCGTTCACATGAGTCTATTTTGAAAATAGCTGAAAACGCAGACATTATAGTCATCAAAGCTGGACGGCTTGGCGGAATCAAACCTTCGCTCAAAATAATGCAACTAGTACGTAACCTAGGGAAAGAAGTGGTAGTGACTTCGTCCCTCGAATCCGGTGTTGGGGTCACAGCAAGTGCACATTTATGTGCCAACTTGGGTGAACACAATTTCGCCCACGGCTTGGGCACTACTCCACTGTTGGCAAGCGACCTGCTATCAGCAGCAGCTTCACCGTGGCAAGGGAATTTCATAATGCCAACAGGACCTGGGTTAGGTATATCAATAGACGGAGGACTACTCGAGAAATTTAGCCTAGGCCCCCAAGGTAAAGTCACTTAATCGCCTCATGGTGCAAATTTTCCTTTAGGAATTTGAAAACCAACTCTTTAAATATGACGGGTTGCTCCAAATGGATACAGTGCCCTGCCTGACTAACCACTTTCAAACTACAGTTACTTATATTCCTGTCCATTTCAGTCGCTACTTGTAAGAATTTTCTGTCTTCTTCGCCAGCCAATAGAAGTGTCGGCACATTGATCTGTCCAAGCCTACTGTAATACTGCGGCTGCGCCCCTGATCCAATACCCCTTAAGCTATTAGCCAAGCCTATCGGTTTGTTCAGAAGCCTCTGAGATCTGAGCCGTTTACGAATGAGCTCTGACAATCTATTCTGGCTATCCCACATAGGTAGCGCTTCCCAATAGTTCACAAATTCGGTAACTCCCGCTTCTTCTATCCAATTAGCCAGAGCCTGATCATCCTTGGTGCGTTGTACTCGCTCTCCAAGTTTAGATATTCCAGGGGACGCGCTTTCCAGAACCAAGGCGGCGGAACGATCAGGCATTCCTAATGTAGCGCCGAGTGCAATCCGACCACCAAGTGAATATCCAATCCATGCAACCTGCTCGAACTCTAGATGATCGAGTAATTCTCCAAGGGCTTTTACATGGATTTCCATCGTGTATAAGTCACTACTATCAGGAGAGTCAGATTCTCCGTGACCGGGTAGGTCCACAGTTACAAGTTTGTAGTACTTACTTACTGATGCTCCAAAAGCTCGCCAAGTTTCTCGATTTCCAGTAAATCCATGCAGGAATACCAGCGGAAATCCCGAACCAACTTGACTAAAGTTGAGATATGCTCCTCCAAGAGCATTGACTGATAAGCGACTCAAATTAGAACTCCAGACTAGGTTCAATTAGAGGTGGATAAAATCTACCTGACCATAAGGTCAATTTCATAGTGCAGAATACAAATCCTTTTGGTTTTTTACTGTCTCCGAAATAGCGTTCCAAACGTCACCGTGCAATTCAACGTTATCGACCCGGTCGCCCGGAATCTCTATCAACGATATTCCCTCACTCGAAAGACTCTCATTAACTGCTCCGTCAAAAGCGTTCCAATCTTGTGTAAATGAGTAATTCAAACCGTACAAATCGGCCGTAGACCTGAAATTGAGACCATGTGGCGTACCAAAATATTCTTCAAAAAAATCTGTGTGGTCCGCTTGAGGCAGAAAAGAAAATATTCCACCACCATTGTTATTTAAGACAACAATCGTAGCATTCAATCTATGTAATTTTGCAGCCAATAGCCCGTTCATATCGTGGTATAAGGATATGTCCCCTATAACAAGAACGACTTTTCTTGTCCCTGCAGCAGCAATCCCCAACGCGGAGGACACTACTCCGTCGATACCGCTAGCTCCACGATTTGCAACGAAATTAACAGACTTAGGAGACGTATGGTAAAAAGTATCCAAGTCACGGACTGGCATGCTGTTACCAACAAAAAATGCGGTGCCATCGTCGATTAGGTTTGACAATCTTGAAAATACCTTACCTTCGAACATGCAGTCATATGAATCTATCTGTCGCTCTATTGCTTGGCGCACTGCCAAATTTGTTTGCATCCACCATTGACTCCATATGCTGTGCTCTCGTTCCTCGTTAACCAAAGGAGTCAAAGCCTCGCAAAAGCTCACAGGTGAAACATTGAAGAATTGAGAGACAATCCGAAATGGGTCGCGCCAATTATCGCCCTCATCCACCAAAACTTGATACGCATTCTTGTGCTTCTCCAGATATTGGGCAAGTGATTTAGAGACAGGCAAAGGTCCAAATCTTATTATCAAATCTGGGGAAACAAGTGTAGACAAATCGTCATCTCTCAAGTAGGCATCGTAAGTGTCTAACACCATCGATCTATCATGCGAACCAACACGAACACCAGAAAGAGCATCTGCAAATATGGGATATTTCCATTTACTAGCCAATTTGGTTATCAGATTTGCAAACCCCGTCTGGTAGTTAGTCCCGCAGACAATTAAGCCATGCTCAACCCCACTCATATAACTGGCCAAAGTTTTCAAATCCTTCATATTTGGCATATTTTCATATACAGAGTTCAACACAAACGGATCGCCAGTAACACGCCCGTGCCACGCCTCTAAATCACCTTCCAGAATCTTTTCAGGGAAATCAGTTAGGATAATTGAGGGTTCAAGGGGTTCTCGGAAAGGAAAATTGACATGAACTGGACCTTCTGGCGAACCGCTAGAGGTCGCATAAACCTTACATGCTAAGGTTCTAATGTACGCCATAGAATCTGTAGTAACTTCCTTAGCCTCAGCATTTACGGAAAGTTTTACATGATCACCATAAATACGGGTCTGGTCAATTGTCTGCAATGCCCCCCAATTAACCAATTCTGGAGGTCTGTCAGCCGTAAGAACAATTAACGGAACCAAGCCGTATCGAGCCTCAGCTACCGCAGGTAAGAAATTCGCACTAGCGGTTCCAGAAGAGCACACCATTGCCACAGGTCTACCCATATTCCGAGCCATTCCAAGTGCGAAAAATCCTGCTGATCGTTCATCAAGATGAGTCCATTTTCTTATGCCAGAGTGCCGAGCGAACGAAATCGCTAACGGAGATGAACGAGAGCCAGGACAGATGCAAACGTCCCGCAACCCGCTACGTGCCAACTCATCGACAAATGCCCCGGCAAAAGCATAATTTCGGTTTTCGAACTTCACGCTACTCCCCTCCAAGAGCACTAAGTAAAGGCTGAAACTTTAGCTCTGTCTCCTGGAATTCTTTCCTAATATCGGATCCTTCTACGATTCCTGCACCCGCAAACAGGGTAGCTTGGTTGCCTCTAATCAAAGCTGACCTTATGGCAACACTGAACTCACCATCACCTTTGTGGTCCATCCAACCAACCGGCGCAGCGTACCAACCCCTATCCCCCTCAAGATGTCGGATAAGGTCCAACGCGGTACTGCTAGGCACACCTCCCAAAGCTGCAGTTGGATGCAACATTTCGACAAGGTCCAAAATGCCTTCTTTATTTTTCAGCCGGCCAGTAAACGAAGTACGTAAGTGTTGAACATTCTTTAGCTTGATCACAGTGGGTTCTAGTTCCCAATCGAGCTGTTCGCAGCTTTCTCGCAGCACCTCTATTAACATATCCACCACCATTTGGTGTTCGCGGCGTTCTTTATCGCTTACCAACAGGGCTCTAGCCAGAACTTCGTCTTCCTCACTATTTATTCCTCTTTTAGCTGTTCCAGCCAAACATGAAATATCTACAATTCCACTGTTCAAACGAATTAGAGCCTCAGGAGTGGCGCCAATGAAGCAAGATCCAGCAGTTGCATGTGCAAAAACACAACAGTCCGGGTAGGTCTGAACAAGATTCTGTAGTGCTGCTTCAGCCGAAAAATCACCGTTGCCGACAAGCATCTTTCGACGTGCGAGTACGACTTTACTTAAAAGGCCATTCTCGATGGAATTCAAAGCCTGCTCTAGCCAACTTTCCCATTCATCATAAGAACCGGAACTAGCATCAACGATTCGCGGCTGGATATACTTGAAAGACTCAGATTGACACAAGAATTCGATTTGGCCAATCAAGCCCTGAGCCTGTCTATTTGGATCGGTTTCATCACTAGTCAACACATTCACTGTTACCCAAGCCTCTCCACTTGAGAAAGTAAATACGAATTTAGGCAAAATGAATCTTGCATCGTGGAACCCTGACCAAACATTCGATTTTTGGATCCTACTATCAAACCTTATTCCGCCAATGAAAACTGGACCCTTTAAAGAATCTTCGGGGTGTTCAATTATAGCCAATTCTAATAGGTCGTTGTATTCATCATTGATACTGGTAATAGAGTCTCCAGAATTTGATACCAGTTCCTTAGTACAACCTATTCCAACTACCCAAATGTCACGGTCTGGCTTAGCCCAAAAAGTTCGCTCGGCCTCAAGCCTCCTGGCCATAGCGAAAATGTCTATTGGACCACTAGTGTCCGCAAGGGGAAATGATAAGCTAACCAATACAGTCTTATTTTGAGAACGAGCCGATTGGGAACCTCGCGAAATCAAATCTGCAAGTTGTTTTTCATAACTCTTCAAGCCCTTTGATTTCGTCAGAAAGTTTTCCATTACCATAAACCTAAGATAATTCTAAATACTGATCTGGCGCGCCTACACTTCTAAGCAAAGATAAAATCAGCGTATTAGTCGCATCGGTTAAAGGATTAGGTTGTCCGACAATTAACCATCTCATAATGATTTCGTAAATGGCTCCAAACCACATATGGGCGATCAATTCGGTGTCCTGAGGTTCAATCTGGCCAACGGAAATCGCATTATCCAATTCTATCTTTATGAAAGTTGAAAATTTCTCACGCATAGGCAGAAACTTCATATCATTGGACTTGCCATGGCCGAGTACGTTTATAAGGAGTACATGCGCTATCTTCCTTCTCTTAGAAAACGTACTCAGCAAAGACCCTATTCCTGTTACAACTCTACCTAGAGGAGTTGGTTCGTTTCTAACATTTTTCAGGGTCGCCTTAATAAGTTTTTCACTCATACGGTCTACTAGGGCCATAACCATTTTCTCTTTGCTGCTAAAGTGAAAATAGAAACTCCCTTTAGAGGTGCCGGAGACATCTACTATTTCTTGCACGCCTGCCCCAGTGTAGCCATGTTGAGCAAGTACGTTGACGGCCGCATCCAAAATTCGTTGCCTGGCATTTAGTGGATTGACTAAAGATGATTTTTCCATGATTAACAGACCGATTGGTCTATAATTAGCCATTTTCCAACAACGGGATCAGTGTGTCAAATGAATGTGGCACAAACTATTAAGTTTGTGCCCTTATGCAACACCATTAACTAGTCTCATTTTCCATTCACTTAGCTGTCATGTGATATTGGAGGGTCCTTGAGTAAACCTAGTGCATGAGGAATAACGGGCATTAATACGTCCAAGCACTCTTGTACAGCCTTAGGGCTGCCAGGCATATTAATAATCAAAGTATCTTCCCTTACTCCCGCAACCGATCGGCTCAAAACCGATAACGGCGTTATGTCCATAGTCCGAATTCTCATGGCCTCTGCTATACCCGGTACTTCCCGGTCAATTATCGCGAGGGTCGCCTCAGGAGTAACATCTCTCTTAGTTAAACCAGTACCCCCTGTAGTTACTATAAGATCTAGATTTTCCGTGTCTACCCAAGTTCTAAGTACTTCCTCAATGACGTGCCGTTCATCTGGCACTACTTCGTATTTTTCGACAACAAAACCCTTGGAAGAAAATACGTCCATGATAAGAGTCCCACTAGAATCAACGCGGATACCGCGGGATCCCAAATCGCTTGTAGTGAGGACACCTAATGTAGGCATATTGTCGCAATCATAGCATAACTGAAATGATGTTCCGACATAAATACAGAACAGATGTTCGTATTTTGTGCAATTAGGCACTCTGCCGAGGGATTTTTTACTATTTTCAGCAATACGTATTGACAATATCTTCGTCTAATGGTAAAAAACAGCGGAATTAGTAATTTTTAGATTATTTGCTAATTTCATCATGTAGATGCCTCTAGTTGAATTTGATATGTCAGAACATGAATACCATAAACCAGCCCTAGTGAACGAAGTTATGTCCCTGCTAAACATAAAGCCGGGGGATAACTGTATAGACGCTACGATAGGTGATGGTGGGCATGCAAAGGCTATTCTTGACGCCAGTGCGCCGAATGGACAATTGCTGGGAATCGATGCGGACCCCCAATCCATTCTTCGAGCAAAAAAGCGGTTGACGTCTTATTTCGAAAGAACTCAGTTGGTTAATGACAATTTTTCTAACTTGGAAAGAATCTCAAACAATAAATTCAACAATCCTGTCACGAGCATTCTCATAGACCTAGGTTTGGCATCCTGGCATTTCAAATCTGCTAATCGCGGATTCAGTTTCTCGGACGAATCGGATCTAGACATGCGCCTCAATCCTAATCAAGATCAATCAGCATCTTACATAGTAAATAACTACTCGCAGAGCGATCTTTCGAACCTTATATACAAATATGGGGAAGAGCCTAAGGCTCGTAGAATAGCCAATTCTATAGTGGAAAATAGACCCGTAGAAACCGCGGCTCAGCTGGCTGATGCCATACAAAAAGTCTCTCCTCGAAGAGGAAAACGTATTCATCCAGCCACTCGCACATTTCAGGCAATAAGAATGGTAGTGAATCGAGAGTTGGAAGTTTTGGAATCAGTCCTCTTTCAAGCTGAAAGAGTGCTCGAGAAAGGCGGGAGATTGGCCGTTATTGCCTATCACTCTCTTGAAGACCGAATAGTGAAGTCATTCATGAAACGAGAGTCACATGACTGCCTTTGTGGTCCAGAAATCGCCAGTTGCATCTGCGACCACAAAGCCAAATTAGAGCTATTAACTAAGAAAGTTGTCAAACCTAGCAGAGATGAAATTTTGTCCAATCCAAATTCGAGGAGCGCGAGACTTAGGACTTGCATAACCCTTGGTACGCTTCCAGAAACTTAATTTAGCCGGTTGAGGGAGGTTGCCAAAAAATCGGCGCCTTCCACGAACTCAATAACAATTTATATTACGTGTGAGGCAGGCCTTAACAAAAATTAATATAACCGGTCAAACCCTCGTCACAGCAGTGACCTCTCTCAACCGGTCCAAGAAAACGAGGGGAGTGGCGCATCGGCCCGGAGGGCCAAAATATGACTAACGGCAACTTATACATGGCCATAGATGTTGGAACTACTAAGGTCTGTACCCTGATAGCCCAAGTTTCTCCTGATGGAGAGCTGGAGATCATTGGCACAGGCGTAGAGCCGTCCCGTGGCATGAAGAAGGGCCTAGTTGTCGAGATAGACGAAATGAAACAAGCAGTGGTGAATTCCGTCGCACAAGCCTCAGAGGGCATAGAACGGGATTTGCCAGGCGCTTGCATTGGGGTAACTGGAGCACACATTATTAGCGTACATACAAGCGCCACGTTGCCGAATCTCAATGGCGATCCAAACAAGGTAATTACTCGAGCAGAAATGGATCGGGTGATTCAACTGTCGCATCCCAAAGTTAATGCTGGTCAAGAGCTAATTCATGTTATTCCTCAAAACTACATCGTTGACAACGTTGGTGGAGTCCGAAATCCAGTGGGATTAAAAGGGCACCAACTCACGGTGGAATCACACGCCGTCATAGGTGAAGCGACTTCTTTCGACAATGTAGTGCGTTCTGTAGAAAATTCTCAGCTCCAAGTCAAGAGCATGGTGCTCGAACCACTTGCCAGTGCTGAAGCAGTCCTGAGCGCCGAAGAAAAAGAGACAGGGGTTGTATTAGTAGATATCGGTGGAGGTACCGCCGATTTAGCGATATTTATCGGTGGAGCTATGGTGCACACTGCTGTTATCCCAGTTGGAGGATTTCAATTTACAAACGACTTAGTTATATCGCTGGGAATCCCTTACGAAGAAGCAGACAAAGCCAAAGTTGCACAAGGCCACGCTATACCAGACGAAGTCGAACCAGATGAGATGGTAGCGGTTAAAGGTTACGACGAAGAATTGCCTCACATGGTCAGAGCTAGGGACATTAGTAGAATTCTGAACGATAGAACAGATGAACTCTTACGCCTAGTGCTAATGAAAGTAAAAGAGAGTGGGCTTAGAGTGATGCCCCCCGCAGGAGTGACATTCACTGGCGGAGGAGCGAACTTGAGAGGCTTAGAGGAACTGGCAAGAGACATGTTCCCTGGACCGGTAAGAATTGCACAACCAAAGGATATTTTGGGGCTTCCTGAAGAACTGAAAAGCCCTACCTATTCAACAAGTATTGGAATCCTATTGTGGGGAATCCATCACCCCACAGAACAAATAGCCTACCGAGGTATCAATGATAACGGTAGTAATGGTAAAGGTCGGCGCTGGCTGCAGTGGCTAGCACAATTCATCGGCGCCGCTAGGAATTAAACCCGAGGAGGGAGTTATGTCTTCTGAAGCTCTTATTGATCATTCTTCTGAGAGAATTGGTCAGGCAATTGTAAAGGTCGTAGGTATAGGGGGGGGTGGCTGCAACGCCGTAACCCGAATGTACCACGAGCGTATTCTAGGCGTGGAATACATGGCTGTGAATACAGATGCCCAACACCTTATGCAATTGGATGTACCTACCAAAATTCGTGTGGGCGACAAATTAACCAGAGGCCTCGGGGTAGGCGGCAATCCAGAGATTGGGCGTGACTCCGCCGAGGAGAGCCGTGATGAGCTATATGAAGCCACTCGTGGCTCAGATATGGTATTCGTAGCCGCTGGCATGGGTGGCGGCACGGGCACAGGAGCTTGTCCAGTTGTTGCAGAAATAGCTAAGGAAAGTGGCGCTCTGACTATCGCCGTAGTAACTAAACCTTTCAACTTCGAAGGTCATCGTAGGAAGAAACAAGCCGAGGATGGAATCAATTTACTCAGAGACAGAGTTGATTCCTTAATTGTAATTCCGAACGACCGCCTATTGGATATGTGTGAAGAGAATGTAACCACGGAGCAAGCATTTAAACTAGCAGATGACGTTCTTAGGCAAGCCGTTCAAGCTATCGCCGAACTAGTGACAATATCTGGGACTATAAATCTGGATTTCGCGGATGTTAAGTCGATAATGAGCGGAGCGGGACCAGCCTGGATGGCCATAGGGACCGGAAGCGGCGAAAATCGGGCCGTGGAAGCAGCCCACAACGCTATAAATAGTCCGCTCCTCGACGTATCCATAGAAGGCGCGAAGGGAGTATTGCTGAACGTCGCTGGTGGAGCCGACCTTACAATGCATGAAGTTCACAAAGCAGTGAAAGAGATCGAACAAATTACAGACCCGAACGTCAACCTTATTTTCGGGATGGTCCAGGACTTAAAGCTAGAGGATGAAGTGAAAGTAACGATAATCGCCACCGGGTTTCCCGGAGTCGATGCGTTCATTCCTGAGGATCAATTAGAACAACTTGTCTTTGATATCGATGGAAAAGATGACCTGGACGTGCCACCCTTTCTGCGAAGACACCCATCTTTACGTCGAAGAGGACGACAAGGATTATGAGTTGAATTAGTAGAACCTTCTCCGGTTGCCCATAACAATATCTGTTTTTTTCAGGGGACATCATTGGCAAGCCGGAGCTAATTAGGTAGTCTCGGACTCCTCCCCCGAGACAACCATCAAAGAAAACCCGTTAGCTGATATAGCTAACGGGTTTTCTTTGATGTGAAACTAGTGAATTTTCACAAATTCAACAAGCGCATTCCATGACCAAATTGCTTGACATGCCATGCCTCAAGGTGTATAGATAGTACTTGCCTGATCACAACGTGTTGTGGTCGGTTGTTGGTGGTACCCTACCAGTAGTGTAAATGGGGTTAATTTTGGAGCGAGTGCAGACAAATGCTATGTCCATATTGCGGTCATGACGATTCTCATGTCATCGACTCCCGCGATGCTGGAGATGGCATACGTAGACGAAGAGAATGCCTACAGTGCGGCCTGCGCTACACAACGTATGAACGAGTCCAAACTACTGCGCTTTCTGTTCTGAAGCGAGACGGGCGTAGGGAAGAATACAACCACGACAAATTACACAACAGCATAATTGTTGCTTGTGCCAAGCGACCGCTGGCAACCGGGGCCATCGAGAGAATCGAGACAGACATAGAAGAACAGCTTCAAAGTCTGGGGCGAGCGGCCATAAGAAGTTCCGCAATAGGAGAAATGGTGATGGAGAGATTGCGTTCGTTAGACCGTATAGCGTACATACGTTTTGCGAGCGTCTATCGTGACTTTGATGACTTAGAAACCCTCAGGAGCGAAGTCGAAGCAATGCTTTCTGCTAGTCAGCCGAGAACTCCCCCAGAAAACCAGGGTACTTTGTTCCCTCTGGAGGAAAATAATCGAGGTAAAAGCCGTCGAGGCAGGCCGCTGAAGCATCAAAGGAATTTACGAAAGAGATTAAAGCCCAACGTGTCCTAGCGAAAACTAGCGGCATAAAGACTGACATCCTCAAAAACTGACCGAAAAATGAAGAAAGTATTACTGGCATTAAATAACAGCAAAGCATTAATATCCAAATGGAACTTGCCGAAGTCAGTGGCATTCAATGTGAGCCCAAGAAATTTTGCCCTGACGGGTAAAGCAGGTCTTCATCTGAGATAACTCATTTTCATTGAATATGAAGTTCGGCTCCTAGGAAGGGGCATACTGCTGGCATTAGATAGAAGGAGTTGGTACGAATGAACACAAACAGAATTAAGCCGCAATTGAAGGAGAATGCACACACTATTCTTCAAACTCGTTACTTGGTAGGCTCAGAGACCGCGCAGGATCTCTTCCTTCGAGTTGCTAAAGCTGTAGCTAAACCAGAGGATCCTAAAACACGAGAGTCATGGGCAACTACTTTCTACGACTTGATGGCGACAACTAAGTTTCTGCCAAACTCCCCTACCCTGTTTAATGCTGGAACAGGACAGGGAACTCTTTCAGCCTGTTTCGTTCTTCCTATAGAAGACACCATGGAAAGCATAATGGAGACGGCTCGCTCATCAGCTATGATCCAAAAATACGGCGGTGGACTTGGATATTCGTTCAGTAACTTACGCCCACGTGGCAGCGGTATAAAAACTACCCAAGGGAAGGCTTGTGGACCTATATCGGTTCTAGAAATGCTCAGCTCCCTCTCCGACATGATAACTCAGGGCGGAAAACGCCACGGCGCAAACATGGGGATATTGGATGTGTCTCATCCAGAAATATTAGATTTTATTCATATGAAAGATGATGACGTCACAGCTCAAAATTTCAACATATCAATAGCCGTTACTGACGATTTCATGAAAGCGGTTGAGAATAATGAAAATTGGGATTTAATAGTTCCTCCAAATAGCGGCTCGAAAAGTGCCGGTGAAGTCGTTGAAACTGTTCCAGCCAGGGACATCTGGAATAAAATCATCGAGTCGGCCTGGAGGACTGGGGACCCTGGCTTGTACTTCATAGATGAAGCTAACCGCCATAATCCAACCCCTCATCTAGGCAAGCTTGAGAGCACAAACCCTTGTGGCGAAGTGCCTCTACTGGCTAATGAAGCCTGTAATCTGGGATCTATTGATCTCGGAAAGTTTGTCACGCAAGGTCTTGGCTCACCAATTTTCGATTTCGAGTCCCTAAAAGAAGTGAGTCGGATAGCAGCCAGATTTCTAGACAACGTGGTTTCTGTTAATGACTTTCCCACTAAGGCCGTAAAAAAAGCGGTCGACACTACTAGAAAAACTGGTCTAGGAGTGATGGGTTGGCATGATGCCATTATAAAAATGGGTATGCCTTACGAATCAAGAGATGCCCTAGAGTTAGGAAGTAAGGTTATGGCCACAATTAACGAAGCTGCAAAAGCGGTTTCCATAGAACTTGCAAAGGAGCGTGGTCCTTACCCAGGCTGGCTGCCCCAAACACCTGGCGAGGAGCCAATAAGAAATGCAACCAGGACTTGCATAGCTCCTACGGGAACCATAAGCGCAATAGCTGGTGCATCTAGCGGTATTGAGCCAATTTTCGCATTAGCGTTCGTCAAAAACGTGCTTGATGGAAAACAATTAAGGGAAGGTAACGAACATTTCATTGAAATAGCACATGAAAGAGGATTCTACTCAGAGGGGTTAATGGACGAGGTGGCTAAAACGGGATCATGCCAGCAGGTCGCTGAAGTACCAAGTGATGTCAAGGAATTATTTAAAGTTGCGAATGAAATTGCGATCGAAGCCCACATACGAATGCAGGCTGTCTTTCAAGCAGAGACTGATCTTGCAGTAAGCAAGACCATAAATATGGCCAATTCCGCCACCACAGAGGATATAGAAGGTGCCTACTGGCTTGCATACAGAAATAACTGTAAGGGAATAACGATATACAGAGATGGCTCGAAGTCCATGCAAGTCCTAGAAGTCAACAGCACGAAAGAACAAGCAGCCGAATCAGAACTTTTGAGCTTATCTGGCCTGAAATTCAAAAGACTACGCCCTCTTCAAATGCAAGGAGTTACTGAGCGTGTGAGAACAGGGCACGGCAACACCTACGTCACGATCAACTACGACCAGGAAAAACAACCTTTCGAGGTATTCACAACGCTCGGAAAAGCCGGGAGTTGTGATTCCGCCAATCTTGAGGCAATAACCAGACTAGTTTCTTTGGCCTTAAGGTCAGGTGTTTTAGCTGAAGACATAGTAGATCAACTCCAAGGGATCACTTGTCATCCAGTTTGGGATCAAGGAGTTATGGTTAGATCAGGCCCTGACGCTTTGGCACAGGTTCTAAGAAAGCATACTCTACAGGAATCTGACGAGACCGCTGAACCGTATGGAGCACAATTAGGATTGGAAATCGCCAATACGGTCGGGGCCAAAACAGAAATCACTAAGGAGAGCAACCAGCCAGTGTCTGCAGTCGGATTCAGTTGCCCAGAATGTAGCGGACCAGTAGCTTTTCAGGAAGGTTGCGTGATATGCCAGTCTTGCGCTTGGAACCAATGCGGAGGCTAAGAACAATAGTTATCTAGTCAGTATCTTACAGGAAAATTAACCTAAAGCCGTGACCGGGAGGGACCCAGTTATGCTGGAGGAATATCGAAGGATTCGTTGGATAATAGACGGGAATCTGCCTCAAATAGAATCTGTTCGCCCAGACGTAACGCCTCTGTCAAGATACACGGATGACTTGATTACAGAAGCTATAAAACAAAAACGGTGGATATTGACTTCAAACCGACTTTTTCTCCGCGATAGCAATATCCCCTCTAACTGCCCACCCATTGGCATCGTTGATAGTGCCTCGTGTTCCGTAGAAGGCCTGCTAAGAAATCTCTTACATTTAGAGTTTCGTCTTCTTAAGCGCAAAGAAAGATATTCCCAGCTCATTAATTCGACAGAAAGATTTTTCATAGAAATGGACAGGTCAACATTTAAAGTTAACTCCAAAGGTGGATTTGAGGAGTTAGAAAGTTGGAAGGTGCCTAGTTTCGCGATAACACAAGGTGTCGAGGGTGCCCCGGCCTAATGACCGAGGCACCTGTCTAGGATAACCCTGGCGTGTTTATTATATTTTATTTCGCCTAATTGCTGGGGCATCCTTGCACCGTACCGATCGATCCCCAACCGAGGGTTCCCTCGGTACTCTAGCGATCCGCCGCCTCCTGCGGGCGTTTTTCTTTTCGGCCCTTAAAAGGTTACTGGAAGCTCCCTCGCATATGCGACGAGCTCTTCCAGTGAACATAAGCTATCCTTATACGTCTATTAAGCCCTTTAATGCTCATTGACTGTGAAAGTCCTTCGATTATCGATTCATAATACGAATGTGGCAAACGAATACTCAATAAGATTAGACTAGCAACCAACTATGTTCAGCAATATAATCTTAACCATCAAAAATGATACGGAGAGAACCATGTCTACTCGACCAGTGATTGCGATTACGTTAGGAGACCCATGCGGAATAGGCCCAGAGGTAGTTGCGAAAGCGCTGTCTAGCCGAGAAATATACAACGTTTGTGTGCCATTAGTGGTTGGGAGTATCACAGCTATGGAGCAAGGCATAAAAATCGCTGATGCTTCGCTTGCTATAAGGAAAGTTGGGTCGATTTCTTCGGTCAAATCCTTACCTGGAGAAATTTCAGTGATCGATACCGGTTGGATCCCTCTAGATTCTATTCAAATGGGCAAAATATCAGCCGATGCAGGAAGAGCCAGCGTTGAATGGGTTAAATATGCTGCTCAATTATGCCTGGACGGAGAGGTCGACGCTATCGCTACCGCACCAATACACAAAGAAGCAGTTATTCTTGCTGGTTACAAAGAAGTCGGACATATGGAAATTTTGCAAGCTATGACTCAAGCCCCCCAAGTTGCCACTATGTTGATATCAGGAATCCTAAGAGTGGTTCACTTGACCACGCATCGACCGCTTAGTGAGGCAGCAAATGCTGTGACCAAAGAAAATGTCTTGGCAAAAATAACTTTAACTAACGACTCTTTTAAGCAATGGGGATTTAAATCTGCCCGTATAGGGGTCGCTGCCCTTAATCCACATGCTTCTGACGGCGGTTTGCTCGGATCAGAAGAAAGTGAAGCGATAGAACCTGCTATAAGAGAAGCAAGTGCTCAGGGCATAAACGTTGTCGGGCCAGTTCCAGCAGACACTATATTTCACCAAGCGATCAAGGGAGATTATGACGTCGTACTCGCAATGTATCATGATCAAGGGCACATACCCATTAAGGTATACGGGTTCGAACAAAGTATTAGTGTCAATTTGGGTCTCCCGCTGACACGAACGTCTGTTGATCACGGTACAGCCTTCGACATAGCAGGGAAAGGTATTGCTCAGGCAACTAGTATGATCGAAGCTATAAAATTGGCTGCCTCGATCGCATCGGGGGATGGTATGATCTAGTAAGTTTGAATATAATTTACTCTTATAGCTAGATCAATAGATAAACTAAGCTTGATACAATATGAATGCAATTATTATGGTGGCATTTTCGTGAATATAACATTCATCGGCGGGGGGATAATGGCAGAAGCCATTATCAGTGGCATACTGCAACATGGAATGGCAAAACCACGAGACATTCGAGTAAGCGATCCCGCCGCCCAAAGGCGCCATCACCTCACAAACGAATATGGGATAAATGCCACCGACAGTAATTTAGAAGCGGTGGCAGATTCAGACCTATTTGTCCTAGCAATTAAACCTCAACATTTACTAGATGTTGCGCGTGAAATTAAACATTCAGTAGTGCCCGAACAAACTGGTGTTTCCATCGTAGCAGGAGCCACGTTAGAAACATTAACAGGCCATTTAGAGCATCAAAGTATCATCCGCGTCATGCCTAATACTCCAGCCCAAATTGGTGAAGGCATGAGCCTTTGGATCGCTTCATCTTCAGTAAACGAAGAACATAAAAAATCGACTCGTGAAATCCTTGAAACTTTAGGGAAAGAGTTAGAAGTCAACAATGAAGCCTATATGGATATGGGAACTGCCCTCAGCGGCAGCGGTCCAGCCTTCGTTTTTCTTTTCCTTGAAAGTTTAATAGATGCAGCGATTGCTCTGGGCATGCCAGCTTCAATGGCAAATGCATTAGCAAAACAGACGTTGCTAGGTAGCGCCAAACTCGTCATAGAATCAAGTGACGATCCCACTAAACTTCGAAAAATGGTGACTTCCCCAGGTGGAACTACAGCGGAAGGCATCAATATATTTCAAACTATGAATTTTGAGGGAATTGTAAAAAGTGCACTTAGAGCATCGTATGAAAAAGCCAAGGAGCTTGGAGGTACAAAATGAACTTAGCCGCTCTAATTGGATCCATCACTACTCTCCTTTACCTGATCATTCTTGCCAGAGTCTTGCTATCATGGTTTCCTAACGCCTCACCGCAGAATCCCGTGGTGAATTTCATTTATTTTATGAGTGAACCGATTCTTTCACCGATAAGACGGCTAATGCCAAGGACTCCGTTTTTTGATTTCACCCCTATGGTAGCTATAATATTAATCACCATTCTTCAGGCAGTTTCCCTGAGAATAGTAGAATGGCTTTGACTCTAAATACTATTCCAAACATATCAAATACCACCTTCCATCTTTGTGCAACTGACGAACCACTTGTAAGATGTGATTTTAACCAAAGAGGTGATTAATGAAAATCAAAGTAAGTAAAGAAAACATCGGCAATATCGATACAGACGCTCTCGTTGTAAATTTGTTTGAAGGTGATAAGAAGCCGGCCGGCGCGACTGGGGAAGTAGATAAACTCCTCGACGGCACAATTTCACAGCTTATTCAAGAAGATGAAATTACCGGCAAGAAAAATGAGGTCACCCTGATTCATACGCTTAATAAAATGCCGGCATCCAGAGTGATGGTCGTTGGGCTAGGGGAGAAAGCCAAGTTTTCCTCAGAAGTATTGCGGCAGGTTATGGGAACCGCGGCCCGTCGTCTCAGGAGCGTCAACGTAAAACGTATAGCTAGCATTGCTCATGGAGCAGGTATAGGAGGAATGGAAGCTACAGTTTCAGCCCAAACCATTGCTGAAGGTGCTCTCCTTGGACTATATAAATTTGATAAGTACAAGACATTACTCAACAATCGATCGAGCATAGACGAATTAGCCATAGTAGAACAAGACGATTCCAAAATCAGTCTACTAAAAGCAGGGGTTAATAAAGGACAGATAGTTGCTGAGGCTACTAATTTCGCACGTGACCTAGGAAACGAACCCGCTAATATATTAACGCCGACAGAACTTGCTAATCGAGCCGAAAAAATGGCCAAGAGAGTAGGCTTAGAATACGAATCCTTGGATAGAAAGCAAATGGAAAAACTTGGTATGGGTGCTTTGTTAGCCGTTGCAGCTGGAAGCAACCGGCCACCAAAGTTTATCATTCTCAAATACATAGGAGATCCAAGAAATGAAGATAATAACCTGGCTCTCTGTGGTAAAGGCATTACATTCGACTCTGGTGGCATATCTATAAAGCCAGCCGAGGGAATGGGCGCCATGAAAGGTGACATGGCAGGAGGCGCTTCCGTAATAGGCGCAATGATGGCTATAGCGCAAATCAAACCCAAGATTAACGTTATGGGCATCGTTCCAGCGACAGAAAACATGTCCGGCGGATCTGCTTTCCATCCGGGAGACGTTGTCCGAACGATGTTGGGGAAGACTTTTGAAATTATAAGCACAGATGCGGAAGGCCGCATGGTACTTGCTGACGCTTTATCTTACGCAATAGAGCATAAACAAAAGCGATTAGTAGATGTTGCTACATTGACTGGTGCAGCTAGTGTCGCTCTAGGGAATCTGGCTGCAGCAATAATGGGTAATGATCAGTCACTAATCAACCACATTATTTACGCAGGAGAAAATTCCGGGGAAAGATTTTGGCAACTACCCATGTGGGAGGAATACCGGGAACAAATTGTAAGCGACATCGCAGATATCAAGAACTCAGGCGGGCGAGCCGCTGGAACCATAGCGGGCGGTTACTTTATACAAGAGTTTACGGAAGGGGTTCCTTGGGCCCATCTTGACATAGCAGCGCTAGCTCGTACCGATCGCGAAAGAGGATACACCGTTAAGGGGCATACTGGTTTCCCAGTGCGTACTTTAGTCAGATTGGCTGAAAACCTTGCCAGCGTTAAATAACTAACAGAGTACGTGCTAGACACATGATCCAGGAAAAACCTTAGTAGGTATATGGCTAGACAAGGAATGGAAACACCCAAAATATACATAGAGACCCATGGATGTAAGCTTAACGAAGCAGACACCCAAAATCTGTCAAAGCAGCTAATTGAGGCTGGATACAGATTAACTGTAACCCCAGAGCGGGCTAATGTTCACATAGTTAACACATGTACAGTAACCCATGTGGCAGACAAGAAAGCTAGACAAGCCATTCGAAAAGCAAAGCGAATCAACAAGCAATCTCTGCTGGTTGTTACAGGTTGCTATGTCGAAAGATCTCCAGAAGCAGTCTCCCAATTGGAAGGGATAGACCTGTTAATAGGCAACAGAATGAAGCACTCAATAGTCGAAGACATTAGTACACTTTTGAATTTCGTTTCACCAAAAGCACAGGTCTCGCCAAGCCCAGACGAAGAGTCTATCGCAGCTAATGCGTTGCGTCCGATGATCAAAATCCAAGAGGGATGCAACCAAGTCTGTTCATACTGCATAGTGCCAAAAGTTCGTGGCACGGAACGAAGTGTTGATCCTAACACACTAATAAAAATGGTAAATAAGGCATCTCAAGAAGGACACATGGAGGTAGTGCTCACTGGCACTCAACTCGGATCGTACGGCTTTGATCTAGTTGATGCGTCTCTCAACACGCTGCTCTCTAGAGTATTGAAAGAAACGACCATACCGAGGCTTCGAGTATCCTCTTTGCAGCCTCAGGAAATTAATGACGAACTAATTCAACTTTGGGACAACAAGCGACTTTGTCCACATTTTCATTTGCCCCTACAAAGTGGATCTTCTACAGTGTTGTCAAGGATGAGAAGAAGATATTCCGTTGAACATTACAGACAAGCCGTTGAGAAAATTAGGGCTCGCTTGCCCTCTGCTACAATAACAACAGACGTGATTGTGGGATTTCCAGGGGAAAGTGAGAAACAATTCACGGAAACTTACAATCTATGCAAGGAAATTAAATTCGCGAATTTACACCTTTTCCCGTACTCTTCACGGCCAGGCACCTCAGCATATTACCTCTCAAACAAGGTGGGGACAAAAGACATTAGGGCTAGGATGAATCTGATGCTCAATCTAGCGAAACTACAAGCCTCGGATTACAAGAAGAGTATCTTAGGTACAACAAGCAAGGTACTATGGGAAACGCACAAGAAAATTGGGAATGCTACGACTTGGTCTGGGCTAACTGACAACTATATTCGAGTAACGACTACGTCCGATAAACCACTACGGAATGTTATAACTCCAGTGGAGCTGGAAAAATTTACTAACGGCGTAGTATGGGCACGAATTCTGTAGTCAATGGCCTCTGGAAGCTCAAGCGCTACTCTAATCTAACCCACCTTATAGAACGACAGAACGGAAGCTGTAGTGTCCGTTTCGACGCTCCAAATACCCGGCCTTTTGGTCATGTCCATGGCTAAATATCATCAACCAACCACTACTTTCAGCCTCTTTCAAAATCTCCCGTTTCCAAGCCAGGGTCTCTTCCGGGTCGTGATCCACCGAAGCTATGCATGTCAAATCTAAGTGGTGTCGAGTTGGTATCAAGTCACCCATGAAGGCAACTTTTTCACCGCCGTAGTTGACCAAAACTATTTGATGCCCCGGCGCTGGACCATTAGCTACTTTCACCCGGACCCCAGGCGCCACATCCTCGTCGCCATCAAGCAGACATAGTTGTTCACGATCTTTTAGGGGCATGAAATCTTCTCGATTAAAGTATCCCGCACCTCTCTCAGTAGGCTCTATAGCCTGTTTCCAAGCATCAGATTGAACATAATAAGTAGCGTTTGGAAAAGTAGGGACTGGGGCCCCTGATCGATCTAAACGTGTGCTTCCTCCACTGTGATCAAACTGAAGATGTGTAAGGATTACACCTGTTACATCTTTTGGCCCAATGCCATAACTTCTGAATTCGCGGCCAAGTCGGCTAGTTCCCAAACCAAACTTGTCCTTAGCAGAATCAGACTGTTTAGTTCCAACCCCAGTATCCACCAAAATGCACTTATCGCCGTTCTTGATAAGCAAGCAGTTTAATCCCATCGTTACACGGTTTCGGCGATCAGGAGGTTTTTTTTGTTCCCAGTCTACCTTCGGAACAGAGCCGAAAACACACCCACCATCTACCTTTATAATCCCGTCACTGAGAAGCATTAAAGAGGTACCTTGAGTTCTCATTTTTTTGACACCTCCATAAAAAAAGTTAGCTTATCGACATTATCCCGACGCACGAAACCAACCAATCACAGTTTCCTTAATGGGGTATTATGGCTTGATCAGCCATTCGACCTACAACACAAAACGAACCCACAACTAAGCCGTCGCAACTCGCCAGAAGCACCCCTCAAGAAAGCCCAGATTCACTAAAGAACCGTAGGAGGCGACAGTTCTTGGTGCACCTTAACCGTGCTTGGAATGTCTGTCAACCCTAGATTTTAATTCGATTGAATCATCTTTCAATTTGGATTAAAATTAACCCTTAACAATGGGCCAGTATGGGGCCTGTAGCAAAAACTCGTCGACCAAAATGAGTGAGGTGAAGTATCCGACTACCGTTGTTTCTTGTCACTTGGATGGGAATTCTAATAGCTCGGTTTCTGCTACGTCAACTAGGAATACAAGGATCCGCCAGAGAGAAAACTCAGTATCGGACTTACAATTCTCATGGGCGTCCTTTTGGTTCGAGAATCAATACAAGATCCCCGTACGAAATCTTGGGGGTAACTCCCAAATCTACAAGAGATGAAATCAAAAAAAAATACCGTGCACTAGTACACCAATATCACCCTGACAAGGTTGCTCATCTGGCGGTAGAGTTTAGGGAGGTTGCTGAAAAGCGAATAAGAGACATCAACGCCGCATATAAGGAACTAACCCGTTAACCTCCTTGGATCACTCAATTGCGCATTCTATAAGGCGTGCTGCGGGAAGTCATTATGATACATTTGTGCGTGTAAACCAATGGAATCTAAAGGTAACATACGTTATAGACTGGCCCACCGTACTCCTTTCTTCTATGGATGGATAATTGTTCTAGCAGCCTTCCTTGGTTCGTTTGCCGGGGGCGGACTCCAAAGCTTTACATTCGGTGTTTTCATAAAACCAATGTCAGACTCCCTTGGATGGAGTCGCGCTGCCTTAGTAGGTGCCCTAACAGTCCGTACTTATGTGTCAGCTCTGCTGGGGCCCTTATTTGGCAGAGTAGTCGACCAACATGGGCCTCGGCACATAATGGCCGCATCAGCACTCATAGGAGGAATTGCTGCTTTACTTCTAACACAAGTTAGGGAACTCTGGCAGTTTTACGCTATCTTCGCTCTTCTAGGACTAGCTGGTGGAACTGGAGCTGGAGCTCTGGTAGTACAAGTGACAGTAGTTAAATGGTTCGTACGATTAAGAGGAAGGGCTGTTGCACTCAGTACCATGGGGAACGCTGCGGCCGGAGCGATTCTAGCCCCATTTGTAGGATTCGTTATTATCCAGTCTGGTTGGGAAAGTGGCTGGACAACCATGGCGGTGATTTTCCTAGTGTTGCTTCTTCCAGTTTCTCTACTAATGGTCAGACAGCCAGAAGACGTTGGACTATTTCCAGATGGTGCCAAGACCAATGAAGAGCTCAATCAAACCTACGCAAGCAGGTCAGGCAGGGAATCTGCCGTGTCATGGACACTAAAGGAGGCTTTAAGGACTAAGGCCTTATGGCTGATTCTCGCAGCCCAAGTGGTCGGCGGAGCGCCAGTTTCTTCAATTGTGCTCCATGAATTCAGCTTTGTAACGGATGAAGGATTCAGCTCGATATTGGCTGCAACCATTCTAAGTACTCACGCGGTATCTGCTTCGATGGCAAGGCTCATTTGGGGATTTTTAGTAGAACGGTACCATGTAAGATACTGCTTCGCTATCTCAAGTTCTGGTGCCGCAATAGGCGTCTTGTTCCTGCTAGTGGGCTTAAAATTAAACTTCTTACCACTACTCTTCTTATTTGCAGTAGTTTACGGCATCAATGTAGGAGGACATGCAGTACTTACCTCAGTCGTAACTGCCAACTATTTCGGACGAGATTTTGTAGGTACCATTAGAGGAACTCTCATGCCAATCACTACCACATCAGTAGCTCTAGGACCTGTTGCTGTAGGACTTGCGTACGATTTCCTAGGATCATACTTCCAAGCTTACGCAGTTATGCTGATAATGTTCTTTATCTCCGCAATCATAATGCTCATGGCCAAGCCTCCAACAAAAATCATGGAGTGAAGACCTCACTGGTTTCACCGATTGTTATCAAAAAGAACCTTGAGATTTCCTCGAAATCATTTCTTCTGCTCATCTTTATATTTCTTACAAGCTATAGCTAGGCGCTTCCAGCGACATAACCGTTGTTTCTGGCAAAACACAACGTTTCTTTTTGAATATTCTTCTATACGCAGGTTGCATTGTTCATAACTCCACCAGGCACCCATACGGAAATCCCACACTGATATAGGATGGATCAGGGGACATTTGGGTGATTTACAATCGATTGATTTCTTTTATTCCAGGTGCAGATGTTAATAATCAAGAGTTGTTTTTGGAACAGCCAGGAGAGGCACTCGGTAAAACTGTACGATGCCCAAATAGGCAAGAACATGACAATCGCTGCCTCCAATGACGCAAATAACATTTGGGTCGGTTATGAAAACGAGCATGCGACGACTTTTGACAACAAGTATCCTTTCAAAGAAAAACTTTAGTTAATACAAACTTCAAACACTCAAGCGAAATAGTTGGCATCGCAACCGACACAGAAGATCAAGTGGCCATTCTTTACAAAAGTAACCGCGATAAAAGTCGAGCGAGATTAACTTTAGAGTTCCCCCCTGAATAAATCAATGTTACCCTATGGGATGAGAGGTAATAACACTTAAAAAATGAATCCGTTGACACCAGAAGAAATGCAAGTCCTGGCATCTGCCCTAGGAACTACCGTGCCTGAAGCTGAACTACCTTACATTACGAAGGCCGTTAGTGTCGTGTTGCGCACCATCGGACAACTTAAAACCGCTGAACTACACGACATAGAACCAACATTCTCTTATCGCGTGCCAAACTAAGGTTTGCAAGAGTTCCAGTGATCCCTCTATCTAATACTGAGCTAGATCAGAGTAGACATAAGCGCCCCCTAGTCACATACCTCCTAGTGGTAGTTAACTCTTTGGTATTCATATATACACTTTTACTCAGCAGTGAAGTCACCGTGTTTTACTACACCTTCGGAGTTATACCTGACGAGTTCACCTCAAGCCAAGCCTTTGAACATCTGTTACTGATTGACGGTGCGCGAAATATCGACACTCCATTCCCCACATGGGTCACTTTGCTATCTTCCATGTTCATTCACGGTGGCTTCCTGCATTATGGAAGTAACATGCTCTACTTGTGGGTATTTGGAGACAATATAGAATCGCACATGGGGCACCTGCCTTATCTAGCTTTTTATTTGATCGCAGGGGCTATAGCTGGCTGGTCTCAAATAATAATAACTCCTTTGTCTCAATTACCGACCATAGGGGCGAGTGGCGCCATTGCTGGCATACTAGGTGCCTATTTCATGATTTATCCTCATAGTAAAATACGCACCTTAGTAATCTATTTCTTCATAACAGTTATCCAATTGCCTGCCACACTAGTGTTAGGAGTATGGATAATCCTTCAATTCTGGGGAGGCCTCGGGGCAGTAGCAAATGCTGGCGGTGGAATAGCTTATTGGGCACACATCGGCGGATTTGCAACTGGAGTAGCCGCAGTAGTCGCTTTCCGACTTTTGCTAAGGCTACCCTTATGGCCAACCAGACGCCCTCCACCTCCACCAGTTTTCTGGCGCGGTGAATGGAGATAAATAAACCACCAAGAAAAAGATAAACTAAAGCCTGTCCTCAAACCAATTCAGCAACCTTTCGTCATAATCTAATCTATTTGAAGGTTTGCCTGCCTGCCTGAAACCGTGATGTTCCCCTGGATACCTAACGTAAACTACAAACTTTCTGTAGTATCGAAGGGCATTAAAGAATTGATCAGACTGGAATGTATTGCAACGCAGATCTGCCGCACCATGCATAATAAGTAATGGAGTACTAATATTTTGCACATATGTTATAGGCGAAAGCCGCATATAAGAATCAAGATTTTCGAACGGAGGGCCATTCATTTCTTTATATCTCGGAACCGTATTGTCTGTATAAGCAAAATGGGAGAACAAGTCGCATACCCCAGCGCCAGCCACAGCCGCCTTAAATCTATCAGTTTGCCCAATAGACCACTGAGTCATATATCCCCCATATGAATATCCAGTGATACCAAGTCGCTTTTCATCAACCCAATCCCGTCCAATCACATGATCTACCGCCGCCATAAATTCCGGAAAATCTAGCTCACCACGTCCGCCGTGTAAATAACGCGCAAAATCTTCTCCCCATCCAGTGCTACCCCTAGGATTTATCTGTAAAACGGCACACCCTTGTGACGGTAGCGAAAGCGGATATGACCCCTGAAAATTATGTTGAAAAGCTCCATGTGGCCCCCCATGGATATCCAGAACCATTGGATATTTCTCCCCCTGCTTCATATTTAACGGTTTGATTATCCAGCCCTCTATAGAAGCACCATCTGCCATTGATATGGCTACAGGTTCGATTTCGGGAAATTGTATTAGCTTCAAGAATTCATCATTAGCATCCGAAACCTTCTTAACATATTGACCGGCAGGTCCATATCTGTAAATTTCCCCTGGATGCTTTTGATCACTGACTAAAGAGGCGATATCCCCTTGATGAGAAACCGAGAAAGCATTAATGCACTGTTGCCCAACTATTAGCGAGCTAACTGATCCATCTAAATCGAAAAGACTCAAGTGTATATCAGCACCATCATGGACTCTGGCCAACAAGCCACTGCCATCCGCCGTCCAATAGATGGGAGATGGCGGCCCCCCAGGCATCTGGGAGCCTGCCTGCACGCTTCTATCAAGACCCTTGGATATCTCTACAGTGTCGCCACCGGTAGCAGGGATAACCCACAATCTGTCGACACGCCCAGCAATGTCATCGGTTTCTCCGACACTGCAGAAAGCAATACTTTCTCCGTCAGGCGAAAAGGCTGGCGCAGAAGAATTACCAAACCCATTCGTCAGTCTTGCGATTTTCCGATCCTTAATGGTAAGCAGCCATAAATCTTCTATCGGATCCCTATCGCGATTTGAGTGCCTGGCAGAAATAAAAGCTAATGACAAACAATCTGGAGACCAGGAAATTTGCGAGTTATTGTAGTCTCCTTCCGTAAGTTGTATCGGACTTTCACCATCTAACCCAACAACGAATAACTGCATTTTACTTCCGTCAAAATATCCCTGCCCATTGAATTTGTACTTGAGGTCAGTAATTAACAAAGGTGGAGGTGTGTCGTGCGCCGATACCGTTTCAACCGATTCATTCACCTTAGATGTAAATGCGATCGACTTAGAATCTGGAGACCAGGAAAGTTCAGAAACACCTCCTTTGAGATCTGTGATCTGGATTGCCTCTCCACCTTTCATTGGCAAAATATGAACTTGATTAGAACCACCTGCTCGGTTAGATAGGAACGCCAAATAACTTCCATCGGGCGACCAACGAGGTTGAGAATTACTGCTGCCACTTAACGTTAACTCTCGTGGTGCGGCGTCATCTTCATATAGCCATATGGAAGACCTATACGTATCACGCTCTCTATCTATTTCCGATATAGAACAGACAATAAAACTACCGTTAGGGCTAATCTGTGGATCTGTTACAGTTCTTAACTCAAACAAGTCGTCGGCTTTGTAACCGCGTTGCTTTACCATCCTCTCGCTCCTCCATTTTTTATTGGGAAACTAATCTATACCCTATGATTTATGCGTCTATGCTTGCAACTCAGCAAATTTCAAAGGCCCGCAATGAAGACAAACCTTTCTAAATATGAATTTTATGCTGCCAGCATGTAAAATACATAGCATAATGCCAAAATTAACAGCAAAAGATAGACGTCTACGGCTCAGAAAAACACTTTCAGGCAGCAAATGCATAAACCCCATATCAGTTTTTGATCCTGTATCTGCCCGAATTGCTCGCTCTTTAGATTTCGAAGTAGCCATGCTAGCGGGTTCGGTAACGTCCGCCGTAGTCCTCGGAGCACCGGACATAGTCGTATTAACTCTAAGTGAATTCGTGGAGCAGGCTCGCAGAATAACGAGAGCCGCCGACTTAAGCCTAATAGTAGACGCTGATCATGGATATGGTAATGCGCTTAACGTTATGCGAACTGTCGAAGAGCTGGAACACGCTGATATTTCGGCACTAACCATAGAAGACACCTTTCTTCCAAAGCCGTTCCAACAAACTGCTAATCAAAAGTTGCTCGGTTTAGAAGCAATGGTTTCGACACTCAGGGCAGCCCTGGTAGCTAGAAGCGATCCTTCACTCGTAATTATTGGCCGTACCGCTGCTTTAGGCTTTGAAGGGATAGAAGAAACTGCAAAAAGGGTAAAAGCCTATTCTGAAACTGGAGTAGATGCGATATTTCTGACGAACATTACAAAATGGGAAGAGCTTAACACGATAAGAAACTTTACAGACCTCCCCATAATGCTTGGTAGCACTCCTGAGAACATGGATGATCTAGAAAAATTAGCCGAGATGGGAGTCCGTCTCGCTTTGGCAGGGCACACGCCTTTCCAAGCCTCGGTAAAGGTGATCCATGAAGTGATGTTACACCTCAAACAAGGTGGCTCATCTCGTGAACTACAGGACAAGATAGCGACACCAGACCTTATGGGTATTGCAACCGATGAACAATACTACACTTCTTTGCAAAAAGATTTCCTGGAATGACATGGGCCCTCTAAACTACTTTTTGAAAAGATGCGACCTTAAATTAGAGTATGCCCGTCATTGTCAGCCAAGAGTCAGCCATATATATTGGCAACCCATATGAGTTATACAACTGGTCCTAAGGTAGTAATTGTAGGTGCCGGCGTAGTTGGTGGAGCAGCCGCCCACTACCTCACCCTCGCGGGTGCGAAAGTGACAGTAGTAGACAAAGACCCAATAGGCATACATGCGTCCGGGCTAGCACTTGGCGGGCTTGGTCCGTTGTCAGGAGCAGGTATCCCAAATCCTATAGGAACCCTATCAATAGAAAGCTGGCAACTTCATCTCGATTTAAGCAAATCGTTAACAGACGAGTACGATTTCAAGTTAGAAAAATCATTAAATATTATTTTCGACAACCAACAACTCGAAACGATACGCAGCTTACTAGATTGGCAAAAATCTCAGGATGGGTTCAAGGTCGAATGGCTAGATAAATCGGATGTTCTGGACATTGAGCCTCGAATAGTCTCGGCGTTCTTGGGAGCTGTAGTAACTGAACCGACTGGAATAATAGACACCTATAAGTTCAACAATGCACTTATATCAGAAGCACAGCGCAATGGTGCCGACCTTGTAGTAGGAGAGGTTAGCAATATTCAATCGACTGGCAGCGCCTGCAATGTCTCCATAGATGGAGGGAAGACCTTGATCTGCGACAAGGTGATAGTTGCGATGGGTCCCTGGTCACACCAGGCTTCAGAATGGCTCGGTTTCAACATTCCAATTACTCCCTTAAAGGGACAAATACTCCGACTCAAGGCGGAAGGACCGCCTATCCCTCATATTAGCTGGAGCGGCGCGGATATATACGGGAGTTATGCAGTTACGAAATCTGACGGGTTGGTCTGGGTAGGGACCACAGAAGAGCATGGTGGATTCGATGACAGGCCATCTTCTATTGGAAGACAGACAATTATGCGGTCAGTGGTGAGTATCTTGCCTCAGTTAGCCCAAGGTGAAATTATAAAGCACACCGCCTGTTTGCGCCCCCTTAGTCCAGACGGACTCCCCGTCTTAGGATTCTTACCTGGAAATCCAAAAATAGTAATTGCTAGTGGCGCCGGAAGGAAAGGGATCCTTTTAGGACCCGTAATGGGTAAATCCGCCGCCGATTTAGTTCTAAACGGATACACTAGTTCAAACATATCTGCCCTGAGTCCTGATCGGTTTTGAACCCAATCATCAAAAAGCCAATTGCTGACATTCTGATTCCTCGTATCTGCGAGTGAGATCAAAGAAAATTACAATCGGATAAGTGCTTTGCAAAAAGAATCTTCATATAAACCGAAAGTTTTCTACGGATGGTGGATTGTTTTCGCCGGATTAGCCGGAATGTCCATAAGCGTCGGATTTGCAAATCATGGTCTAAGTGCTTTCATAATACCAATCGCTGATGAGTTCAACGTAGACATCGCGGTCGTCGCAACGATATTGGTTCTAGGAAGAATAGAGACCGCCTTCATAGGCCCTGTAGAAGGTTACTTAGTAGACAGATTCGGCCCAAGAACAATGATGTTCATTGGAGTGCCCATTCTGGGGGTAGGGCTTCTAGTAGTCAGCATAACATCTAGCCTTCCAACGTTCGTCGCTTCATTTTTGTTAGGAGTGGTTCTGGGCACGAGTCTGGGATTTAGCATGCCGATCTCCACAGCGGTTGCTAACTGGTGGCGAGAGAAACGCGGGCGGGCTTTCGGTCTGATGTGGTTAGGATTTAGTGTAGGTGCCCTTTTGGTATGGCCAATTAACCATGTCATAGAAGCTTACGGATGGCGGTGGGCATTTCGAGTTATGGCAATACTAACCTTTGTAGTCGGATTTCCAGTTTCCGCTGTCATGCGACATAGACCTGAGGACTATGGAATGGTTCCAGATGGTGAACGTTCTAAAGAAAATAATGGCCTTTCTGTTCCAAGCGAGAACAAAGCCGTCAACAGCATTCAGGAACAAGAGATCAACTTCACAGTTTGGGAGGCCTTGAAAACGCCTGCACTTTGGTATTTTACAATGGCGATTTCTGTCAGAGGAGCTGTCACAGGCGCCGTAGCAATCAACCTGTTCCCATTAGTTGAGTCGCTTGGAGGATCATCAAGCCAAGCCGCATTTCTTTTCGTTATACACGCAATATTCAGCGCACCAGGCAGACTTTTCTTCAGTTGGGCTGGTGATTGGTTTAACAAAAGGTATCTTATGACAGTGCTTCTTGGCCTACTCGGCATAGCTATTTTGACTATGTCGCAAGCAACTTCCATAACATCATTAACTCTTCTCTACGCCCCATACGCATTAGTCTGGGGAGGTCTGTCGTCCCTTCCACAATCATTCCGTGCAGACTTGTTTGGCAGAGAACATTACGCTTCAATACAGGGAGCGATCGCCCCTTTCAGAACCGGGTTCACTTTTGCAGCGCCAGTCTTCGCAGCTTGGATGTTTGATCAAACAGGATCTTATCAAATACCTCTTATGGTATTCGGAATTTTCGCATTCATTGCTATGGGAATGATCTTCATGGCCAGACCGCCTGAAAAACACGCATCTACTTAGATCGAGCTAGATTCAGATCCGTAATTTGTCAACCTATTGGCGCAGAGATTTTCGATTTATCTCTCTTAACTTAAGTAACGGCGACTCATTATGCCCAAAAATCTTTATCAAGCCTAAATACTGAGTGTACAGTGCGTCGTAAACGTGTTTGTTCTTCGCAATAGGTTTAACCTTAAGAATTGAGTCGGGTACCATCGCAGCTGAGGCAGCCATTACAGAATCATACACTCCGCTCGCTACTGCACCTAGCAGCGCTGCCCCAAACACACTCGAATTCTGTACTGCTGAAACCTCAATTTCAAGGCCAGTAACATCTGAATATATCTGCAATAACATGCTGTTACTTGTAAGTCCACCACCAGCACGAAGTCCATAAACTGGAATGCCGGCGTTACAAAACGTATCTACAACATACCTGGTCCCAAACGCAGTTGATTCAATCAATGATCTATAAACATCTTCGGGGGTTGTTTGAAGTGTATAACCAATCACAGCACCACTGAGATCGCCGACAACTTCAGGTTTCCTACCTCCGTTCCACCAATCTAAAGCAACCAAACCGTTTGCACCTGGGGATAATTTTTCAGCTTTCTCAGTCAAGTATTCGTGAGATTGATTAACTTGCTCTGTAAACCAATTGAAGGCATCACCCACAGCCACTTGAGGCACCCCATAAAGGAATTGTCCAGGGAAAATAGCGTCTCTAGCGACCCCAGCTATTCCCGGTACAACAGCCTCTCTCCCAGAAAGCAAGAAATGTACTGTCGATGTTCCCATCATCATGTACATAACACCATCAGTGGCAATACCTCCACCTATAGCCCCTGCTGGCCCGTCAATCGTGGGAACAGAAACGCGAATACCCGGCGGCAGGCCCAACCATTGTGCCCAATCGGGCCTCAAATAACCAGCGCTAGTGCCAGGACTAGCTATAGTTCCTGCCCCCTTGGACAAATAAAAGTCAGCAAGCCCAGGGTCTACGGATTGCAGATACTCTCTAGAAGGCGGGCCATCCACTTTGCTGATATACGCCAAATATTCAGCACCGAATGAGTTTCTTTGAAAATTACCAGTGAGTTGCCAAACCAACCAATCACTTTCCTCTACAATGATGTCTGCTTCGCGATATATAGTAGGATCTTCTTTAAGTAACTGCAGGGCTTTCGCAAGCATAAATGCAGGCGAGACCGCCCCACCACAACGGTTAATCCACATCTCGCCACGTTCGAGGGCAACTCTGGTTAGCAAGTTGGCTTCAGCTTGCGCCGAATTGTGTTTCCAGAGTTTTGGCCAAGCGTGAGGTTTTAAGTTCCTGTTTCCCAAAAAAACTAGGGGCGTACCATCACTCTTTACCGGCAACACTGTACAGCCTGTAGAGTCGATACCCATGCCACCTATCAAGGAAACATCAACTTCTTCTGCAACTTTCCTGACAACAGCGATCATGGAGTCCAGCCAGTCCTGTGGGTGTTGCAAAGCCCACTGCGGAGGCAAATCTACGTTACCGTATGGTAATTGTCCTTCTATAACTCCATGTTGATACAATTCAGTGGCACTTGCATGGACGGAACCGTTTTCTGTATCAACAACTTGCGCACGTACCGAGAGAGTACCAAAATCTAAACCTACGACAAGCATAATTTCCTACAATAACCCTTCATAATGACATAATGAAAATTTCAAAGTATGTAATTTACTGACCTGAAAAGATGCGGATGACTAGGAAATTCGAGGCCTTAGATGTTCCCAAGGTCTTGCTTTCTCAAACGCCGCGGAGGCCTGCAACACCAGATTTTCTTTCCCAACTTCCGCAACTATTTGTATTCCGACAGGCATCCCATTACTAGCAAAACCACAAGGGACGCTTGCTGCCGGATTTCCTGACATATTGAAAGGGTAATTATGCCCATACCATCCCGACATGGGGTCTATAGATTTCCCATCAATCAGATTAGGTCGCTCGGAGCCCTTGAAGGCAGTTACAGATACTGCAGGAGTTATCAAGAGGTCAACTTTGCGGAAGTAATTTCTTACATATGATCGGTGTTTCTCAAGCTCCGCAAGGGCTTGCGCATACTCTATGCCGGTCACTTGGCCTCCCAATTCTATAGCCTCGCTGATATATGGCATCATTTTGGCACCCCATTCATTAATCAAATGGCTGTTATTTGCATAAGAAGCTGGACCACGCAAACTAACCAGCGTCCTGTGGAGCGACTCTACGTCTATTTCGAATATATCATCTGAAAACTCTGCTCCAAGTTCGATTAATCCCCTGAAACCGTCTTCACTAATCGCTCGGACTTCAGGATCCACAGGAACAGAACCAAGATTTGGAGTCCACGCTACACGTAATCCTTTAATCCCGTCGTCTAAACCAGACAAGAAATCAGGCGGAGTGTCCTGCATAGTACCTTGCCTAGCCTCTCGATGCGGGCCAGAGACAACATTAAGAAAAAGAGCCGCATCTCTCACATTCCTCGAAATCGGTCCGTCTCTAGAAAAATCGACGGGATTCCAACTCATCAAGCCCTTTTCCCTCCTTGGCACCCTCCCTTGAGTGGCCATAATTCCATAGACGCCACAAAATGCACTAGGGATCCTAATGGAACCAGCTCCGTCAGAACCGTGGGCAATAGGGTTAAGCCCTGAAGGAACCGAGGCAGCGGCTCCACCACTTGAGGCTCCGCTAGTCATCAAAGGATTCCAAGGGTTGTTACAATTAGGTTTTAAATTATTTTCAGTCACGCCCCCTCCCTCACCAAATTCCGGGGTGTTGGTCTTCCCGATAATTATGGCGCCGGCTTCTCTCAACCGCGCCACAAACAAGTCGTCTTCATCAGGAACAAAATGCTCATAAGCCAAAGATCCCTTCGTAGTTCGTATTCCCTTAGTAGCCGCCAAATCTTTTATGGAAACTGGGACTCCATGGAGGACACCGAGAGCCTTTCCTTCCATAACAGCAGATTCAGCAGCCTTAGCAGCTTCGAGCGCATGCTCTTCAGCCACAGTTATAAAGGCGTTTAGCTCAGGATCTAATGTCGCAATTCTCTCGAGGTATAGCTTGGTTATCTCCAAAACTGAAACCTCTTTGCGACCGATCAACTCTCGAATTTTGTAGGCAGGCGTAAATGCCAAATCCCTGTCTTCCACTGTCATGCTCCCTAAATAAGCCTCAGTCTGTTAACTGAGCAACTTTTTCGCATAAGCTTTCAGCATGTGTATGTGTGAAAGTTCGCATTCAATCAACCCCCCAACAATATCTGACCCATCTATAACAAAGTATTCATCACCAGACGGGCCAACGCCACCGCCACCCACACCAACACTACGAATCATCGGTAAACCAAGGTCATTCTTATACAGAGACCAAGGCCCTCCACCACCACTATATGGAGCGATAATCAACGGAACTTCCATTTCCTCAAAAGCCTCTACGACTGCCTGAACTAATTCGGTTTCAGTGCCAGTCTGCGAAGAATCGTTTGCAGCTAAAACATCCAACTCGAGATCTCCAAAACCTTCCGCCTCCAAGTGATCCCGGATTTGTTTAATTACCTTGTCTACACTGAACCCACGAGGCACTCTTATATCGAATCTAGCAGCCGCAGTATTGGGCAATGTAAACGGCATGGTTCCTGCACCCATGAGCCCAGCCCTCAGGCTATTGATATTCAAACTAGGCCCATAAAAATAATTGAGTACTGTCTCGTCTTCACCAAGATCGCCTGCTGGAGTTTTGATAGCAGCAACCCCAGGTAACACTTGATTCCAACTGCCTCCACCCATCGCACTTCGGAAATCAAACGCAGCCTTTCTTTCCTCTTCGTTAGGAGGGGTCAGATCATCGTAGAAACCTTTAATGGTTATGTCATTTCCATTTTTGCCAGTTAACGTAGCCAAAGCCTGAACTAATCGCCAAGACGGACTGTCTACAACGGATTTAGTCATTCCATGAGCAGGCGCTCCTTGAGGACCCCTACCCCATTTTTCACCGCTACAAATTAAATCCGCATATATCATCCCTTTGAATCCAAGGCTCATGAGAGCACGCCCTTGTCCATCCTGAGAAGCTCCCGGACTGAAGTTAGCCTTAGCCGTGGCCAACCTTGGGCGATACTCCTCATACATTTGTGGCCATGTTGGGCTCCCCAAGATCTCATCACCTTCTAGCAAAAACATGACGTTGAAAGGAAGCTTACCCTCAACAGCGTTGATAGCCTCCAGAGCGTTTAGCCATGCAATATAAGAACCTTTCGAAGGCGCACCTCTGCCAACTAAAACTCTAGAATACGGCCCCATTGAAGTCAGAGCCCCACTCCAGGGTGGATTGTCCCATTTTTCATGCGGGGCGACTGGCCTAGTATCAAAATTTCCATATACAACGATGGTATCTTCGGCTCCAGCATCGTAATAAGCCCAAACGCCTGGAAGGTCAGGTGCTCCTACAAGCTTCGCCTCAGTGCAACCTATCTCCTTGTGTATCTCAACCAGTAATTCAGCACATTCCCTTACTCCATTGTCCTCCGTAGATACACTCGGCTGCTGGACAACACTTTGTATACGCTGAATATGTCGATCTTTGTTTTCTTCGAGATAAGCCCTTATTTTCTCTAAACCAATACCAATTCGCATGACTCCCTCCTATTGCCACAGTATATTGACAAGTGTCTGCGATTCTATGAGGGTTAGGGTATCGAGTCAAACCTAGGTTTATTCCCAAAATGTTGCATAGCCACTAAGTAGGATTAAACGAAGGAGTAATAGATGCCCAGCATTGAAGACATAATCCTAAATCAAGGTAAATGGACAGGTATCTCGGGAGTCCGTCTTCACCTATCCCACACATTCGTAGAGGATGCAGCCCGATTTATGGTGCTGGACAACCCTGGTCACGCCTTTATCCTGACCGGTTTCTTTATACCTCTTGGCTGGGATTCGCTTGAGTCGCCTATACCTGAAACGGGTTCGGTAGAAAGTGACGGACCTCCTGGTGCTTACTTCTTAGGGAGAGCTCTAACAAATCTTGGCTGGAAAGTCACATATGTCGTCGATCATTACGCGTCTTTTACGCTGAAAGGCCAACCAACAGTTGAAGAAGTTATCGAATTCCCTATTACTGATGAAAAAAGTAGCGAAGATTTTGCTAAAGAGCTGCTCGCAAAATACAATCCAAGCGTACTAGTCGCAATAGAAAGGCCGGGAATGAGTGCAGAAGGAAAGTATCAATTCGTAGGTGGCACGGATGTAACTGTTCGCACCGCCAAACTAGACTATCTTTTCCGACATCATAATGCGACTGTAGGTATAGGAGACTGGGGCAACGAAATCGGCTTGGCAAATATCTCTGAATACACAGGCCCTAACTTACCGAGCAAAGCGCCTACCATTACAGAGTCCAATCACCCAATAATCGCAGCCGTTTCAAATTGGGGCGCTTATGGTCTTATAGCTGCAATATCCAAAATAGCAAACCGCAATTTACTGCCCCATCCAGACATGGAATTCGATCATATCCAAAGGCTTATTGAATATGGAATGGTGGATGGGAGAGGGCGCTCAGAATGGATCGTTGACGGATTTGGCCCGGAAGAAAACAGGCGTGTCCTAGTTGACCTTTGGGATCACCTGTACTCTGCTGGCATTACCAAACTATAAATTATCCGCCTTTATAACCTAACGCCGCCGCGAATGATATATGATCGCAGAATGCTCATGTTAGAATATACGGACTGGCACTTGAAATGGATCGAAAACCACTAAACATCTTACACACTTCAGACATTCATATAGGAAGTGATACCTATCCAAGAGAAGCACTAGAAGGGTTAGAAAAAGTGCTCACTATGGCTGATTCTCTCACAGTCGACGCACTCCTAATTGCGGGAGATCTTTTCGACAGGGCGACAGTTTCCAAGAAAAGCGTACAGTACGTTTTCAGTTCTTTATCGAATTTGAAATGCCCTGTCGTGATACTTCCTGGCAATCATGACACTCTATTAACATCGGATTCATTTGAACAACCGCCATTGCAAAATAGTGTTCATATTATAAGAGACCCGGCAGGAGAAATGCTCACTTTCAAGGAGTTGACCCTATCAGTCTGGGGCTGTCCAGTTTATCAACACATACCAAGTTTCCATCCTATAGGCCAACTTCCGGAAAGACCGGATAACGGTTGGTATGTTGCTATCGGCCATGGGATAGTTTTAGATTCCTCTAGTTTCGAAGACAGGGGATCTCCGATAACCCACGAAGAGTTAGCAAAAGCAAACTGCGACTACATCGCTCTAGGGCATACTCACGTCTTCAGAGACGTCACAAAGGGAAAAGCTGCTGCCTTTTACAGTGGAGCTCCATCCGGCGGACAAGAGAAAACCGTTGCCCTGGTAACTCTGGATCCGGCTCAAGGAGTAACCACTCAACGCTTACTAGTTCCCTAATCAAACGCCTTCAAATAATCGACTGTCTTAGCATCTAGCTTCAATATCACGGATGAAACCAGATCAACCGCATAGTCAAAGTCTCGTCGATTAATGATCCCGTTATGACTGTGAAGATACCTTGTAGGAACCGCGATATTAATACTAGGCGCTCCGCCTCTGGTGCGCTGCATTTCTGCTCCGTCCTCACCATAACCACTCAAAACGTTAAATTGCAGAGGGATTTTATTTTCTGCTGCAACGTTCAAAAACAAATCTCTCAATTTCAGATTAGGCAACATAGAATTATCATGAAGAAAAATTGACGGTCCATCTCCCAATTTCTCTTGTGCCTCATCCTTTGTGATTCCCGGGTAATCACTCGCTACCCCAGATTCCAAGCTAATTCCTATATCTGGCGCCACTTGGTAACTGCTAGTATGGGCCCCTCTAAGTCCAATTTCCTCCTGGACTGTAGCCACGCCATAAACCGTGTTTGGAATCGATTTCTTCTTCAGGGTCCGCATAATTTCAATCACAAGAGCGACTCCTATTCGATCATCCCACGCTTTTGCTAGATATAAATCTTCACCATTTAAAACCGTAAATTTACTATCCGGAGCGATAGGGTCACCTGGCCGAATGCCCAATCTAGATTCCGCGTCTTGTTGATCGGTAGCCCCAACATCAATAAACATGTCTTGCCGCTTAAAAACCCGTTGCCTAGCTTCCGGTTCCATCACATGAACGGTCTTGATTCCAGTAACTCCCGAAATTGACCCATTCTTGGTTAGGATTTTCCATCTCTGATTTATCAGAGACTGGTCCAACCAGCCACCTATGGTTTGAAATTTTATAAACCCCTCTGGGGTAATAAATTTCACCATCAGGCCCAGCTCGTCCATATGTCCAGCTAACATAATACGAGGAGTATCAGATTCACCGTCCATTCGTGATATTAACGATCCGACCCCGTCTGTCTTCAGTTCATTGCATATAGGCTTTAGCTCTCTTTCTACGATGCTCCTTACAGGGCCTTCGAATCCAGACGGACCATAAGCATTTGTAAGTTCTTCCAAGAGTCCTTGAACTCTATCCATTGACTAAACCTCCTTAGTATCCATGCGCAACTGCAAATAGTTCTGGAATTTTTCCTCGAGATTATTGTCGCTCAAGAAAGATCCTCGACGAGCCGTACTTAGAGCCAAGCTGGAACGCTGTTCAACATCACGCTGTATAAGGCAATAGTGAACTGCCTGAACTACAACAATTACTCCAAGAGGGCTTAAATATTGGTTAATAACGCTGGCTATCTGTTGGGTCATGCGTTCCTGCACTTGAAGTCTTTTAGCAAACATTTGTACTACTCTTACAAGCTTAGATAATCCGGCCAGTGCCCTACTTTCAGGATCGGGGATGTACCCAATATCTACCCTGCCACGAAACGGGACAACGTGGTGTTCACACATAGAAGTAAATTCAATATTATCAAGAATTATCATCTCCCCAAGACCATCAACCGGATAATCAGTATGCTCAACTTCAAGCGTATCTCCCAAATGCGTTGCAGGATCTTCAAGCATACCGTCGGTACAGCTAAGAAGTTCTGCAGCCCAACGATCAGGAGTTCTAGCCAATCCATCTCTATCAGGATCTTCTCCCATTAACTCTAGTACCTGTCGCAGGAGGGGTTTTAGTTTTTCAAGCTGTTCTCTTCTAGTGATGGTATCGCCCACTTATGCCTCCCAATTCCTATTGCCTCTTACTTTTCAAATGACCGCCCAAATGGCTACCAGAGTCGACTCTTATAGTTTCTCCCGTAATCGTCTCACTGCGCAAAAGAGTGACAACGAGCTCTGCTATTTCCTCTGAAGACGATTCTCTTCCAAGTGGAGTATTGGAAACTACGCCTTTCATCCACGACTCTTCGGTCATTCCAGGGTGTCTGATAACTGGACCTGGAGCGATTGCATTGACTAAAATGCCGCTCCCAGCAAGCTCCAAAGCAAATGCACGAGTCATAAAATCAATCGAAGCTTTTGCCGTTAAATAGGGGAGATAATTGCGATTAGGTGTTTCTCCTGCAGCGGAATCTCCAAACATCAGAATGTGCCCTTTCGTAATCTCTGAATTGTTCCTCATGTGATTAGAGGCATATAGAGCAATGAGATAGTTTCCCTTAGCTGTAGACATCGCTTTGTCCCATTCACTCCCACCCAATTCTGTAACCGGTGTCCTTGAAAAATCAGAGGCCAAGTTGATAACGAACCAAAGTCTTCCAAGTTCGACTACAGATTCCGAAATGATCCGTTCAACATCAGATTCAACGCTGATATCTCCCTGCACCAAGTGAATTTTGTCTACCTGTGGCGCCAACTCACTTATCAATGCTGAGACCTCGTCTACGGATTCCCTATAAGCTATTGCCAAATCGACTCTTTCCTTGGCTAGACGCCGAGCGACGACCGAGCCAAGTCGTTTAGACCCTACAATCAATGCTGTTTTACCTTCTAAAGAAAGCAAATGAGACTCCCACACTTTTCTATTTCAGGCTATCGCGCAGGTCATTGTACTATAGAGATCTCAATTAGATTAATCGTTTGTAAATCCATGCGTTGCCACAACAAATCACCGTCGCATATTCCTCTCTATCCACTCCCTCTCCTCTAGTTCATCATCAAAATAGATAAAGCGATGAAACATTTTCGTGTCACCCCGCTTGCGTCGTAAATCTGAGCGCATTGACCTTGATCCAGAAATGCAATTCCCCAGTCTTAAGGTCCGATAAGACCACATCAGTAAAAGTACCACCTACATCTATGGCTAATGCATACTCGACCAACAGAGCTCTCCTTAACTCAATACAACGTAAATTCTTAGGTATCTATTGATGGTTAATCAGTGGATCAGTGGATCAGTGGATCAGTGGATCAGTGGATCAGTGGATCAGTGGATCAGTGGATCAGTGGATCAGTGGATCAGTGTAGAATAGTACATTCATTTAACGAAGGACAATTGCGAATCCAAATCAACCCAGAGTTTCAACATCTGGAAATTAGTGTTAAGAGCGAACACAATCGGTTATTACCTGACAAGGAATCTTCCCTGAAAACATGATGCGAAAAACAACCATACTCCTGATACTATCAATCGCTTTGCTAACGATATCGTGCGGAGGCAACACTCAAGAACCACCAATGCCCAACGCCGATCCATCAAGCGAATCGTTAGTTCCGACACCTACAACTGGAGATAAGAATGAGAGAGATAAGGGCAATGCAGTCAAGATAACTCTTAAGCCCGCCTCCATTGCACGCTACAGGATAACTGAACAACTCGCCAGAAGGAATTTACCCAACGATGCCGTCGGAGAGACTAAAGATATTATCGGTGACATATATTTAAAACCTGATGGCTCGGTAGACTCAAAACCATCCCTGATAACAATAGGCTTGGCTTCTCTAAAAAGTGACGAGGGAAGGCGAGACAGATATGTGAGAAATAATACATTGGAAACGGAAAGCTATTCGACCGCCACGGTTATTCCAAAGGAGTTCATCGACTTGCCGTGGCCTCTTCCGAACAATCAGGAATTCCTATTCAGCATGTTAACTGATACCACGATACACGGCGTTACTTCAAATCTTCTTTGGAAAGTAACTGCAACATCCGAAGGAGGACAGCTTTCGGGTAGTGCCAAAACCAACTTTACTTTTGACACTTTTAAACTCACTCAACCTAAGTTGGCTTTCATACTAAGCATCAAAGACAACATACGCCTAGAGTTGGATTTCTTAGCCGAAGTGCGGGACCGCCCTTAGGTTACTTTCAGTCCTTGGGCTTGCGACGTAGTAGCGACCACCTCGTTCCTCCGAAAATAAAACCCTTTATCTCATCTGAGTACCTTTGATAAGCCAGGCCAGTCATCAGGAAAGTGATCCCTAAAGTAACAAACGCAACTACCCTATACACTGGTTCAAGCTGGAATATATCGAACACATACAGCTTAAATATAGGAATTCCCAGGAAAAGTAACCCAGCGAGGCGCACGCTGCCGTAGTTCTTTAACATGCCGACAACTATCACCGATGTTGCGTATCCAGTCCAGAGAAGGGTAAGCGTAAAATGCATGGGACTTGCCAAGTCTGATCCTAATTCCAACTCCCGACCGTTGAAGAAACGAATTACTTCCGTTGAAGTAGCCCATACTATCAATACGTTGGCCAGTACTAAAACGATCTTAACCACCTGTACCTGTATTACACTTTTTTCTGGATATCCCATATCCAAAGGCACAAATTCCACCGGATTTTCTCTATAAAGGTAAGCACCGCCTGCAAGAGCCCCAGACAATAACAAGAAAGCTAGGAAACTAGCGTTAATAACCGGCGTGTATCCTGCGAGGGAGTGCTCAAAAAGAAAAGTGTCCAAAAGGATGAACTTCAAAGTTGCTATAACAATCAAAGCAAGACTTGCTCTTTGGATAGTTTTCGAACCAGTCCTATATGCGGCACCAGACATGATTAGTGAATAAGTAGCCCACAGAACCGTTATGGATACGGTACTACCGAACGCTGTTCCACTTCCGAACAAGGTTTGGTAATTAACACAAGAGCCAGGTACTGCATAGCAGCTATCGAAATATGACACTATTTCGGCGCTGAAAGCCCATACCGTTAAAAAATGCGCGGCAACTAGCAGGGCAGGTTTTGATTGAATCTCCCATCCCGTGAGATTTTCTCTTTGCCTCGTGTATAGATAAGCGCCCAGATAGAAAGCTGGGACAGCAAAAAGAAAGGTCAGAAACCTGTCATTTAGTATAAGTTGAAACGTAGAAGCATCTATCGGGGTGTCTAGAAATACCAACCTGAAAACCGCGAATCCTAAAACCGCAAACGCGAACGCCCTAGCCTTCGAATTACCAATAACAAATCCTATCCATATAAGAACCGTTCCATATGCAGCAAGGGCGACTGTTATCCAGGTACCTGTGAATTGCATCGGTATAGCGACGGTAAGAAATATCAAGCCTATCGCAATCGAAAACAGGGCAACCCTGGGTGACACTCCTGGTCGCCTTAGAGACACAAATCCAAAAACACCGTAGAAGGCTGAAAGAGCTAGAGTTATAAGCCCAAACCAATCCTGATAATCAGTCCACAGCAGTGCAACTGCCTGACCATAGAAAGCTGCAGCATTAGCAAACATTATAGCCAAGCTCTCTCTGCCGGGTTCCTGTTTCCAAATAATGTGAAAAAGTGTCGTTGCGCCTACAAAAACCAAGAATATAAGTAGAAGACCGACAACGGATAGCACCAATCCGTCAGTAGGAGTTTGGTAAACCAATACAGCGCTGACAAAGTAGCTACCTGTCAGTCCAGCTAAAGTAAACCAAGGCCAATTGCGCACTGCGGCTATACCCAGTATGCCAGCAGCCACAGCAACCGTGTAAGGCCACAACATTATTGCTCTTGTATCAGACGCACCCGAGTCTATGAGCAAAGGATTAGCAAACGCACCGAAAAGGCTCAGGGAAGCGATAACTTTGGAGTTGTACCTAAGCGTCAAGAATCCACCCATAGCTACTACCAGAACAAGTAAAATAAATCCGAGCCACTGAGAAGAATCGGATTCCCTAAGGAACATAATGGCATAGGCAGACACGTATAAGACAGCGATACCACCACCAGCTGCAGCCCTAGCCCATTTCGGGAAAACGTTTCGAGCGAAATCTCCAACTACTACTAAGGCCAATCCGATTGAAATGGCTAAAATAAACCTACCGGTCTCGCCAATCCAGTTTCTCTGGAAAGCCAGTCCCAAAAAGAAGCCTATACCTATAACCAACGATACCGAACCGATTATTGCCAGCCAATTCATGCCAAGAACTCGTTCCCAGTTTATGGCCTTCTTAATATTGGCTATATAGGGTGTCCACTGAGGTTGAGAAACATCCCGACGCTCCGAGACCAGCCTAGTGGGTTCTACTCGAGAAGACTCCTCTCCACTAGTACCATCTCCTCTTTGGGCCGTAGATGAACCACAGCTAGTACAAAATCGAGCGCCCTCGCGGAGATTTGACCCACACCTGGCACATTTTTCAGCACCATGTTCTGACAAAACAGCTTCCCGCTGCTCAAAACTCTCAGGGGCCTCCTGATCCGTTAGTTCCTCAACTACCGAGTCAGACTTGCCTTGTTCAATCGCTGTGATTCTCTCTGAGAGCTTTAAGAGTTGCTCCCGTGCCTCCTTGAGCTTGGCCTCGGTGTCATCAGTTCTTTCCCCAGAAATCGCCTCATCAACGACCAGTGAGGAGCCGCAATAGATACAAAATCGGACCCCTGAATCATTCTCTTTTACGCATTGCGGACACTTTATGATTTCGTAACTCATCTAATTTCACCTAGCTCTATTCAGAGGAACATAATAGCATTTGACGCTTGTCTACACATCAGCTAACAGATACAAGGGATACATTTTTCCACGACATCAACGATACGGACGCTGCTATCGCAACACCTATCGAAGCAAGTAGAAAAACTCCCTGGAAAGCTGCGATGAATCCGTTAACTTGGCCTCCATCACCAATCGATAACAACGAACTGGCTATGGAAACTGAGCAAACGGATCCAATTGTCTGACTAAAAGATAAACCAGCCGAAGCAGATGCATATCTTTCACTGGATGAAATATTTAGTGCATGTGTTATGGAAGCCGTCATAAACATACCCAAACCGCATCCCACAAAACTGATCCTCATCGCAACGTCCAGTAAACTCGCATGTGCACCCAAGCTGCTCATCCAAAAGAGAGCGAAGCTAACCATTATTAAGCCTGCCGTCAAAAGATAGAACGGTTTTATGCGGTCGGAAAGTCTCCCACCAATAATAGATGCGGCCGACTGAAGAGTACCCAAGGTGGCCATTAATAAGCCCAGTTGAGCTGATCCAAAACCTAGCGACCCTGATACGTAAAATGGGAATACAAACCATATAACGAAAATCCCTAGAAATGCCAAGAAAGTTGTCAGTACTAAGATCGGGTAATGCCTGGATCTCAAGCCTGATAATTTAAAAGCAGGTTGCTTAACCGTTAGCTGGACTATAAAGAAACCGATGAACGCTAGGACAGTTAGAAGTAGAAGCCAAAGATTTAACACTGCCCCCCAACCGCGTTCTGATCCGACCGATAAAGCACATACAAAAGCTACAACGCCTACTAGCAATAGCGACAAACCTAACAAATCAAACGGCCTTGAGGAGTCGTTCATAGTGTTACCCCAAGGTATTACAAGTAGCGAGAGAAAGATAACTAAGAAACCTATAGGAATCCTAAAAATAAAGATGTATCTCCAACCAATACCATCTACTAAAACACCAGCTGCTAATGCGCCCGTTACCATTCCCAGAGCCAACCCTGCCGTCACAACTCCTATTCCAATACCCCGTTTTTTCTGCGGAAACGCCATTCCTACTATCGCTGGGGCAGTCGCGAAGGTCATACCCGCACCTATCGCCTGAAAAACGCGGAGACCGAATATCCCAAACAGATTAGGAGTTATCCCAATCGCAAACACACTTATCGTGTATACAATTAACCCCAGAATAAATATCCTTTTAAGCCCTATCCGATCAGCTAACCCACCTGCACCTATCACAATAGCAGCACGAACCGATAGGTAGGCTATTATGATCCACTGAATTACCGGCAAAGAGGCTCCAAACTCTTCCGTGATCGCCGGCAAAGCAACATTCACGGTGGAGTCAAGAGACAAAAGATACAAGCCGAGCCCTGCACTAACCGCAATCAACCAACGTTGAGTCAGCGATATGCGATCGTAGCTAAATTTTTCAATTTTCAGTTTCCTAAACACAAGCCTCAAAAGATTATGCCCGCATACTTACCACAGGAAGTTTAATTTACACTCTTAATCGATTCCAATTGGTAGCGAAGTGAATAAACAGATTTGGCAGCGCCATATATGCTATATGAACACCATCTGTAAGAGTCTATAATGCTAGGCACACACCTAACTATCAATGAAAACAATACCCCTCAATAACGTATTGTCCCTAATAGTTTATCAGGATTAATCTCGTAGGTATGAACAAAATAAGATATTCGGATGGAACATGGATCGGTCCGAGATAGCACTGGGATACATAAGGCATCCAAGCCGCATATTTTATGGCTGGAAGCTCGTAGGTCTCTCACTGTTCTTATTCGGAGTAGTTCTAGCACCCACTTTCCTAGGTCTAGGAACCTTTTTCGTCGCTCTTGAGAGGCATTTTGGCTGGAGTAGAGCTGCCCTATCTGGTGCGTTTTCCCTCAGTCGAGTAGAGGGAGCTCTACTCGGACCTATCGAGGGATATATGACTGACCGAATAGGGGCACGTCGAGTTATACTCATCGGCCTTTTGATACTGGGGGTGGGGTTAGTAGCTCTCGCCTTCATACGCAACCTGATTGATTTTTATGTCGCGTTTCTCATTATCTTCACCGGTGCGGGGCTGGGAGGATTCATTCCATTAATGAGCCTGATAAACAACTGGTTCACTAGGCGGAGGGCGCTCGCTACTGCCATAGGCATGTCAGGAAATAGTGTGGGAGGACTAATTGTCCCTATCTTAGCCTGGTCGATCACCTCGTTTGGTTGGCAAAGTACTGCATTCAGTATTGGGGTAATCATTCTTGCGCTGGCTTTCCCTGTAACAATGGCTATAAGAAACCGCCCAGAAGATTATGGGCTTCTACCGGATGGGGATTTGGAACCCGAGCAATCTACCAATTCGGATACAGAGGCAGAGTCGGCGAATACAGTGGATTTCACTATGATGCAGGCTTTAAAGACATGGGCTTTCTGGTCAATAGCCATAACTCATGGATTGGGAGCTACAGCGTTCGTAACTATAACTATCCATATAATACCGGCCCTTACAGACACCGGCATGTCACTTCAAATGGCTAGCACAGTCGTCGCCACTTACACCACTACCGCAGTCATAGTGCAAGTGTTTTCAGGTTTCCTAGGCGATCGCTTTCCAAAACCTCCACTTATAGCAATGTTCATTACTATTCAGGGATTCGGGATACTCATATTGGCAATGTCGAGTAGCCTTCCAATGGCTTTCCTGTTTGCCTTCATTTTTGGCATAGGATTTGGGGGCAGAGTCCCACTCTTAGTATCTATACGAGGAGAGTATTTTGGCAAAAAGGCTTTCGGCACTATCCTAGGTATGTCTCAGGTACCGATGAACATTATTATGGTCGCGGCCCCGGTACTCGCAGGGCGACTATACGATACACAAGGGTCTTATCTCGTAGCATTCGTAGGCCTTTCGGTGGTGTGTTTTGCTGGGGCTATATTAATACTTACCACTCGTAAACCTAATCTTACGAATAGTTAGTACAGAAAGATAAATTTAAGGTACTATTGCCTGAAAATGCGATCTTATCAGGTATCGAATTAAGGGAAATAGGTGTATGCAAATAGACGGAATGCTCTCCGGGGTCAGGGTCCTTGATTCGACAACTAATGTCGCCATGCCCACAGCAATGCATATTCTCGCTGACATGGGCGCAGAGGTTATTAAGATCGAAGGCCACACCAGGGAAGAGGCATCTAACCGAGATGGTCCATTTCAGTTCCTTCAACACGGAAAACTAGGTGTGACTATCAATTTGAGAGGAGACGGTGGCTTAGATCTCTTCAAGGACTTGGCCAAGGTAAGTGACGTACTAGTCGAGAATAACCGTGCAGGAACCTTTCAAAGACTCGGATTGGGATATCAGGAGCTTGTAAAGGTTAACCCCACTTTGATCATGCTCTCCAACACCGGATTTGGTCAAACGGGGCCGTGGAGAAGATACACCGGAATAGGCTCCTTCCTAGAGCTCACAACCGGCGTCAGCAATCAGACCGGTTATATGGATCAGGGGCCACGACAGGTTGGTGGAGCCTGGATTGACATCCATGCCGCATGGATGACCGTGTTCTCCATACTAGCTGCCCTTAATTTCAGAGCTGAAACGGGTAAGGGGCAGCATATAGACTTCGGAATGTATCAGGTAGGTGTAACCACGTTAGGGGTCGAACTACTCGACTTCTTTTCAAATGGCCGTAATGGCACCCGAATGGCTAATCGACACCCCTATCACGCTCCTCACGGAGTTTATCCGTGTATTGGCGACGATAAATGGATAGCTATCGCCGTGGAAACATCTGAACAATGGGACTCTCTTAAGGGAATCATGGGGGACCCAGAATGGGCAAACAGCTCAAAGTTTTCAAGCCCGATTGAACGGCATCAAAATCAAGATAGCCTTGATGAACATCTGAAAGCGTGGACTATAACCTACGATGCATATGAATTAATGCATCTTTTGCAAAATAGCGGGGGCACAGCTTCGATTGTGCCTAATTCAGCAGAAATAATGATCGATCCACACATGAAAGCTAGAGGCTTTTACGAAAAAATGGAGCACTCACCTGAATCCGGCTTTGGGACCAGAATGTTTGTGGGCAGGCCATGGAAAGCTTCGAAGACCCCTTCATATTTCAGGAGGCCCACCCCATATCTCGGGGAACACAACGATACCATATTTGGCGAACTCCTAGGTCTCAACAAAAAAGAGCTCGGAGACCTGGAATCCGCCAACGTTATAGCGGAAGTTCCTCCGAAGCCAAAAGAGAAGAAGGGTAAAACAGCAGCTGGTGGACTACAGAACTTAAACAACCCCGGACCTTCACTTGAAAACGGCACTTTAGCGTATATCGATGCTGACTACCAAAAGCGTCTGGGAGTAGAAGAATGATTCCAGGTCTATTTGGCAACATCCGTGTTATCGACCTTACTACTGACGTCGCCGGTCCTTTCGCTACAAAGCTATTTGCCGACTACGGCGCAGACGTAATAAAGGTCGAGCCTATTAGTGGTGACATTTCCAGACAGATGGGCCCGTTCCATGAAGACGACCCACATCCCGAAAAGAGTCTCTCTTTTCTGTTTCTTAACTGCAATAAAAGAGGCATCACTCTAAATCTCGAGACTAGACTCGGACAAAAAATCCTCAGAGAGCTAATAAAAGATGCCGATCTCCTAATTGAAAATAACCCTCCGGGGCATATGGAAAAACTTGGACTAGGTTATACGGATCTTGAAAAAATCAATCCCAACTTAGTCATGACCTCTATTACTCCTTTCGGTCAAACCGGCCCTTATAAGGATTTCTCAGGAAACGACCTTATCTACTACGCCTTTGGCGGACAAATGTACATCAGTGGCGCATACGACCGGGAGCCCCTTAAACACGGTACTCCACAAAGTCTTTATCTTGGAGGTATGGTAGCCGCCTACTCTACGGCAGGAGCCCTTTTTGCACGCAGGGCACTTGGATCCGGCCAGTATATAGATCTCTCTTTGTCAGAAGTGATGGCTGCAGACCAGTTTCAGACTATAGTTCGGTATGGGTTCTCCGGGGAAGTGACCAGGCGGTCACCGAAAAATGATGCAGGAGACCCAAAGGGCACTACGTTTAACGGAATAGTACCCGCAAAAGACGGATACATCCGCCTCTCTGCCAGCCCCCCGAATAGGCTGTACCCAAGATCCGGAGGCACTCCATGGAAAGAGTACGCAGATATCCTTGGGGAACCTGAGTTAGGGGAACAACTTGAAAATGCCAACAACACAACAGACAGGGACAAGATACTCCTTCCAGTGATAAGCGACATTCCGAAGTTCGAATACTTCCACAATCTGATGACCAAGGACTGGAACGCAGCAGTTGTACAAACACCTGAAGATCTATCAAACTGCCCACACTTAGAGGAACGCAATTACTTCACGGAGATAGAGCATCCCGTGGTTGGCAAAATTCGATTCCCCGGAGAAATCATAAGATTTCCTGAGTCCCCATGGAATTTACGTCTTCCAGCCCCTCTACTCGGACAACATAACTCTGTAGTTTATGGTGAGGAGCTTGGCTACTCAGAAAACGAGATAGTACAGCTAAAACAGATGGGCTCGATCTGAGATTCTGTTCTGACTTCGTAACGCCGATCCATATGAATAAATCTGTACTTACAATACTAAAACTATCGACAGTTTTAATGCTGATTCTAACTGGATGCGGGAGTGACGGAAGTACGTCCGTTTCCGACAAATCAACACCTGAGCCTACGGCAACCAAAATTCCCACTACCGTTGCGGCAACTCCTGCGCCGACTAAAGATAACCAAATCACCGCAACCGCGAACGTCAACCAGGGACAAAAAGATAAAGCCAGATCACCTACCCCTGCTATACCGAGTAATGATAAGACGCAAGCGACGGGATCATCCATCTCAACTCCCACTCCTACACCCAGCCCGGAAACACTACATAAATTCCAAGGATCCGGAAGCACCACGACAGAAGCGTTTATTACAAACCAATCAGCGAAAGTGGGGATAGAATACAAGGGAGGCCCAATATCAGTAGGCCTACTTGAAGGCAACCCCTCACCCAGAAACATTTACGACGGACCAGTAAGCGACTCCAATTCATACAAAAGCAGGGCGATCGAACCGGGAAGCTACGGAGTTGTCGTGACATGTGAAGGCCCCTGTCAGTGGACCATAACTATCGAATCTTCAGAAACAGCATCAACTTCAACCACACAACAATCCAAGGCTACGAAAGAAACTGCCCAATCGAGCACGATGAACGGCAGCGACTCAAAGAGCAAACAGAAGATAATTCCCGAAATAGTTAAAGCGGAATGGGATGTTTTCGAATCTAAACAGGCTTCAAAAATTCTTTCTGCACCTAAAACGGGGTTAATAACTCTCAATTACGACTCGACCACAACCACAACCAACGTATCGGGAGTTGCCGGATCCGTACCATCGAAAGCTCACGTTATGGTAGCGAATCTGGAGTTAGGAGACTTTGTTGTAGTAGCAGCGGATGGCAACGGTTCTTTTGACGCAAACATAAGTGGACATCCGGGCACTCACATCATGGTTAAACAAGATACAACTCAGCAAATTTTCAATGCAGAGAATCCTGCTGAAACTCACGGACCAAACACTCTGAGAACCATCTTCCCTCCAGGTGTGCTAATACCAATTCCAATGGAAAATAACGGAGGTGGGTTGAATTTCAGCTCAGCTGCACGGCTATCTAGTGACGAAGATGCACCTTGGACAATCGACGGGAGCGCCTCTAAAAAAGCCCTTACATTAGGGCAATCTATTCCAATATCCGGAACAGTCTCGATCCGAACGGGCGAAAAGACACCCCCGTCCAAAGCCAAATTAGACTTTCAGTCAGAGTTCCTAGTCAACTCTAGCGGACGGCAGGTAGGTGGGTCACGCATCTTTACCACTAATCTGTTTACTCCAACCAATCTTCCAATAGAGAGCAAAGGCCTCTTAGGTAAACAGTACCGTCTAGGAGAAGCAGACTTAGATTGGAAATTCGACGGAGATAATTGGACCAGTGACTTTTCTGCGACCTTAACGCCAGGAGACAGGTCACCTACAGGCTTACATCTACTTAAAGCATCTTTAAACGGCGTTTCAAGCCTGCCAAGGAAAGGGAATCAGAATGTCCTTCATCGTTCTTTTCTCCAAGAAGCATCTTTAGGCACAATGACCGTCGGTGAAACCGGGGCGATGACTCTTACTTCCACTCTGTTAGCAGATGAACTCAGTGAAGGGTCACGAGGCGGAGTAATTTCGAGAGAGGATCAGGGCATATTTGATATAATTCACCGAGCAGGAGTGAGGCATCAACCTGTCATCTCAAGGCTGGACGGATACGGAAAATCTTGGAGCTACCGGCTGGAACCGTACATGCCGCTCCTAGGAGTTGTTGACAGATCACCTCCAGCCACTCCTTCAATCAAATTTGACTTTGCAGCGAGCAACCTCACGGTGGCGGTATTAAGGCCAGACGGTAAAACAGATACTCTTGGACCTGCACCTTTAGCAAAGTATGCGGTCAAATCTCCACGAACCCCCTGGCACAAGACGGTTTCGGAAGGAGGAGGCAACTTAGGTGAGGTCCCGCAACTACAGTCGGATGTTGACGCTTTCAACTATGAATTTCCTGCTGACGGAAATTATGTTGTCACTCTTAACGGTGAGATAAAAGACATCTCCGGACGTACATATGCGATCACCGGGACCTACGACATAACTGTAGCAAACGTACTAGACATTGAAACAAATATCCTGCCTGGAACACCTTTTGATATCGGCGATAGTTTCCCAGTTGGCCTGCGGGTTATGCCAGGCTTGCCGGCAACTATCGATTACACAATAACCCGTGTCGGATCAGACGGAATCAGCAAAACGGACAAAATTTCAGGGAAGGCCAATGATCACGGTTGGTGGGACGGAGACGGAAACACTGTAACGTTCGATAAAGACGGTGAGTACCGACTGGATGTGGAGGCACGTTACTCTGATTCAGTGGACAATCTTTGGGTAGGAAGAATGAGCTTTGGGAGCGCGATAGCGACTGAAAACGCACCGATGATCCTCCACGGAAGGCGCGGCCCCAATAGAGTTTCCAAGATACCTAAGCCCTGGGGATTCAGCAGTGACTTCGTTGACACAGATGCTGACCATATTCAATTCCCCTATTTCGCCGGCGACGTTATGTGGGGCAAAAACAAAGGGAACCTTGCAGACTCGGTTGCGGTGCTGACAAGCTTACAACTAATTGATGAAACGCATCCTCTGATTGCCAGGATCAAGGAAAATGTAGAATCCGTTGACGGTATAGCTGCTTCCAAGCTAATCAAGGTAGGGCAGGTTCCGATAAAAACAGATGCTGATCTGGCTTCGCCTGAGGCGGTAGATCTTTGGGCATACGTATACGCATCAGTCCAAAAGCCTGGCATTCGTGTACGCGAGCACGTACTCGGTGATGACTCGGGCGGTACTTACTGGAGATTTGATGATGCATATCACATGCAATCAGGGAACGGCAGAGAAGGCGACCTTCCGGGAGACTTTAAGTTCATGTACGCAGCAACAGCTGTTACAGATCCAAAATTAAAGACAGGAGTGTACGCAACATACGGGTCAGGATGGGTGCTCGCACCTGACAGTGATCCTATGGGTGCCCGATTCATGCCGCCATTCCAGGGCTCCGCTGGAGGACCGGACGGCGGTCCGCTCTTTAAAATTCATGGTCGTGAAATTGATATTTTCTTCCTCCCACTTGGGGTGAGGCCCGGTGCGATCTTTGAGGTGGGTGAAACTTTCAGAATGGCTGGCCCAATAATGCCTACGTTAGACAGCTATGTGAGTTACACAGTTGAATCACCAAGTGGGCAAATACGGCGATTTGAAGGGTCTGCAAATTCGATAGGATATTTCTACGACCCCAATGATGATTTCGTCATGTATGAACCAGGGCTGTGGAAGGTAAACCTGAGCGTAAGCCACATCGGGCTGACAAGCGCTGGCCTGGTAGAGTCTCCATACCCTGAAGGCACCCCGTTAACTCCGGATGGTACGTTCAGTTTTGTTGTTAAAGGCACTGAAACCGAGTTACTTGAAATTAAAACCGACCTTTCGAACTTAACACCCGCTGAGTGGTTTAGTAACGTTAGAAATGCCAGGTTCGAGGCAAAAATCCCTACGGGATTCAGCGCAGATTCGGCGCGAGTAATAGTCACAATGCCAGGGATTGTCCTGGTAAACAAGGAAATCTCTACTGGCGGGAACGAACTGATCTGGGAACTCGATGCAGAAGATTTGAACTCTCTAGCCAACAACTTTGATTACGAATACGGTATTGCCGATACAATACAGATTACCTTTTTTGCTAAAGGAACCCTTAATGGGAAGTCCTCACAAGCTACCGGGACGATGGTTACGCATGGTGCTAGGGTCCCCCGCGTACCAAAGTTCGAAATCAAGAAAGCTGACCTCCCTGAACTGTCCACTTTCCTTACAAACAAAACGGATCAGTTTATTGTCGATTTAGAGCACGTGGCCGGAGGACATCCTTTCAAAGGGTCCGGTGCTAATGATCCAGACGATGGAGCCCATGTAAATTGGGACAACAGTAGTAACCGATGGCCAAAAGGAACTCCCGTTACGGAATATCCCGCAATATATGCAGTCGCTGACGGCTACGTAGAAGCGGTGAATACCTACGAACCAGTCGGCGGGACAAACTTTAAGTATTCATTTCATTATTTCTTTGCCCAGACAAACGGTGTCGGCATGAAAGTTCATATGTCTATCGAACCTTCAACTAATCCTAGAGACAGCTCTTTTTATGAGCCTTTTATCAAGGTGAAGGAAGGCCAGTCGGTCAGGAAGGGAGATATCATGGCCTACATGTATCTTGAACCGAATGACGACTACCCAGGGCCCCATATCCACTTCAGTATCCAGCCAGAGGGTCACAGCCAACAGGCACCTGCAATATTTACTGATAAGATACTTGATGAATTCTACTCAAAGTGGGGGATTTTTAAATTCGACCGCCAGGGTAGTCCAAGTGACAGTGACGTAGCCATGCCAAAGTGTTGGGGTTACAAAATTACTGCATCGGAAAACCCGTATGGCTCCGGTGCCTCCGATTGCTTTAGTTAAGTCTGATCAACCTAAACCAATAGAAAGGACTGCCTAAGCTGAACCTTAAGAAAACGCTCCCCACCTTTTTGTTACTGTTCGCAGCCTTGGTATTGATGTTCGTTAGGTGTGGCAGAGACCTGCTGGTATCTGACCCAAAGGCGCCACCAGATATAACGAGGACGATTTCCGAACCTGTCGAGCCAGAGCCAGAGCCAGAGCCAGAGCCAGACGATATAGCACCAACATCGGCTTCGGCTATATCCGTATCACCTAATGGGACTCTTGTAGCAGCAGTTAATCCTGACAGTAACTCTATAACCGTGCTCAATGCGATCACTTTAGAAATACTTGGTGAAACCCAGGTAGGAAAAGATCCAAGGACGCTGTCTTTCACGCCTGACTCGAGAAATATTATTGTTGCGAATCAAGGCTCCGGAACGATATCGATAGTAGATATACGTAATAGTGTTTTAAAGGCAGAGTACCTGGTAGGACCGAGGCCGTATGGAGTGGTAAATGACGGCAAACGAGCATACGTGACTGAGTCCGTAAAAGGACAAGTGGTCACGATTGCACTAGATAGCGGCACAGTGGAAAGGCGTATCTCTGTTGGTCCTTCCCCAACAGGGCTAGCGATAAACTCAGCTAAACAGCAACTTTTCGTGACACATCTTTTTGATGGGGCTTTAACAGTCCTTGATACTTCAACATCTGAAGTTGGGACGAAGGTCCATTCCGGTACGGAGGCAAACATCTCTCAATTCGTAGCTATTTCACCTGATGGCAGCAAGGCATATCTCCCACAAACCAGGTCTAATGTTGCAAACACCGCAAGGCTCTTTGACACAACTGTTTTCCCAATAGTAAACGTGTTCAACATTGAAAATCTCAATCTTTCGGTGGAGAACAGGATAACGTTAGATACGGCTGATGAACCTGTGAATATGCCTTTTTCTGTAGCGCTATCACCAGACGGAAAGAGAATTTATATAAGTAACGCAGGTAGCAACGATATATCCGTAATTGATCTTGGCAGTAACAAGGGGGTAGCGCACATATCCGTAGGATCTAACCCTCGCGGAATAGCCATTACACCAAACGGTTCCCACCTATTCGTCAACAACGTACTCGACGGAACGGTTTCAGTAATCGATACGCAGTCCTTCGAGATCATACGAACCGTAAAAGTAACGGACATACCTTTGCCGCCTCATGTATTGGAAGGCAAAAAAATCTTCAATTCAGCCAGTTCGCCCTTGCTTACAACTGACAACTGGATCTCCTGTGCAACCTGCCATTTTGACGGCTCTATGGATAAGCGGACCTGGCTCGGGTTCCCAGACGGGCCACGGAACACCCCGTCTCTCTTGGGAACAGCAGAGACACTACCACTTCACTGGTCGGGAGATTTTAACGAATTACAGGACGTCGAAATCACTATAAGGAAGATCCAGTTCGGAGACGGCCTAATCAAAGGTCAAGCTTACGATTCGCTGGGGACTAATCACGCCGGGCTATCTAAGAAACTGGACTATTTGGCATCCTACATGGCCTCATTGACTCTCTCGCCATCCCCTTACAGAATCGATACAGATCTCACTGTTCAGGGCAAAACTGTTTTCGAAAATCATGGTTGCGCTACCTGCCATATCTCACCACTTTATGCAGACTCAAGATCTCACGATGTTGGTACCGGTGATCCTAAAGAAGAGAAAAATCCTCACGGTACCAGCACTAGTTTCGACACACCAACGCTGCGTGGAATCTGGGCTACGGCTCCCTACTTCCATGACGGCAGCGCAAGAACTTTAGAAGAGGTACTCCAATCCGGAACCACCCATGACATCGCGAGCGAATTAACGGATAATGAACTAGAAACTTTAGTTGACTTCTTAAGAGGGCTCCCATTCGAATAACTTAGGTGATGGTGTTCGGCGATCATAGTTGAGATTAGCTCATGAATAACAAAATCATTTCCCTTATTATCGCTTTCTCGACCTTCATATTACTGATCACAGGGTGCGGTGGCGATGAACCGCCTGCACAGTATATACAGGCTACACCAAACCCTGAATCTCTAGTCGAAACGCCAGCGCCTACCGCCACTCCAATTATGGTTACCACTAAACCTTTAACTAAAAATTCAGGCGATCCCGCTCCTACGCCGACGACGGCCTCTGTGAACCAACTATTAACGCCAGATCAGACCACAGCTGCAACTTCCACATCACCTGCCATATCAAACGAGTCCAACCAAAAAACGAACTCTGAAGCCAATAAATCAGTGTCTAAGTCCAGGGATAGAATGTTCATGCGGACGGGAGAAAAAACGGGCGTTTTTAGTTGCACAGAAGACAAAACCAGGGAGTTCCCGTCGCCGATAGTCAAACCGGAAACCCTTACTGATATCGAACCAATGGGAAAGATGGCGAGTTCCCACGTTACACCAACTGACCATCTCTACGTTCACTGGTCACAACCGGCAGCCGGAGTAACGGAATACGTGATGGCACCAGCAGATGGGCAAATCGTCGAGATTAGCAGATTCCCCAGTGACGCCTCTCCAAGATTTGATCCTTCAATAACCATCCCTGATTACCGAATGGTTATTATGCACTCATGTGCCTTCTTCACTATCTTTATTCATCTCGCGGAATTAGCCCCTGACATCATTAAACAGACAGGCCCGATCCCACTTGGCAATCAATGGTCTTCCACCAGAACCGGGCCTATCGACGTCAAAGCTGGTGATCCCCTATCCAAAACAAACGGTGGTGACGGGCTAGACTGGAGTGCTCACGATGCCGACGTCCTACTTTCGGGATTTATTGAACCTGACCGCTACAGTGGAGAGCCGTGGAAGATACACACCGTAAACCCTTTCCAGTACTACAAAGAACCTTTGAAATCCCAACTTCTTTCAAAAGTAGTCCGTAAAACGGAACCTAGAGCGGGGAAAATAGATTACGACATTGAAGGTACTATAGCCGGGAACTGGTTTCTTGAGGGAACAGATGATTACAGCGGCAACACAAACGAATCTGCATACTGGAAGGGGCATCTAACACTAGCCTACGGCTACATTGACCCCACCCAGATACGAATCTCGCTAGGTTTTGATTCAGGCATAGATGACAAGCAACTCTGCAACGTGTGTTTCGGGGCCTATGGAATTCGGGATAACAAACCTGACCCTGCCTCAATCGGGCCTGCTGACGGCCTGGTCAAATACGAGTTGATGTCCAGGCAAGGTCCTAATCATGAACAAGTCGGAGATACATCGCTCGGAACGTTACTTGTTCAACATATGAGTAACAGGACCTTAAAGGTTGAGTTCGTGCTAGGTAAAACCCCGGATCAGATAGCCGAGTTTTCGGATGATGCTAAAATTTATAAGCGGTAGTGAACGCATTCCAGAACCCAAGAATTACTTAACTCTGATCACTATCCGGTGACTTCCCAAGAAGTGCATCACTTGCAATATTTTTTACTTCTTCGGAGAAGTCTGCATCCGATATCCATTCAATATATTCCGGATCAGAGACAACGATCTCTTCAAGGGACCTGCTACGGTACTTCCCGAACCCCAATGCCGCTTTGCCTTCCAGCCAGATAAATTTGCCCTCCGAGTCTATTCGTTCCGGTTCGCTACCGTAAAAAAAGTCGTGAAGTCCCTTTACATCGCGAGGTAGTTCCGGATAGTACTCCATTTGAGCGTCCAAGATTTCGGCGGTGGCTTTTATATCTGCTGCTGATGAATGCGCCTCTTCGAGCTCCTTTCCACAGTACTTTAAGTAGGCCGCGGCCAGGTCTCGTCGCTCGAAATGATGGAAAATAGCCATAGAGTCTACAATCTTCGCATCATCTAAGGAAAACTCCACATTTGCACGCCTAAATTCCGACTCGAGCATAGGTAAATCGAATCGCTTTGCATTGAATCCCGCGAAGTCGCACCCATCTATAAACTCTCTAAGGCTTCTTGCGTACTGTTGAAACGGGGGCTCGTGTGCTACATCCTCATCCGTAATTCCGTGAACAGCCGTAGCGCCGAACGGTATAGGAATACCGGGGTTAATGCGTTTGCTTCGAATCTCCTCAGTGCCATCTGGATGTCTTTTTAGCACCGTCAATTCCACAATTCGGTCCAAGCCTGTGTTTAGACCAGTAGTCTCCAGATCAACGAACAGAAGGGGTCTTTCAAGTATGAGTTCTGGCATAATCTAATCTCTGAACTAAAATTTCCCGCAGTATATAACAGTATTGGCACGAAGGTTAAAGGCTAACTTTATGAGAAATGAGTGGTAAATATGAGCCGTGTGGGAGGATGCCCTGCAGGGTGATGCTAATGCTGCGAATACAGCCCTAAGGATCAGCTGGATGCGTAATAGACTGCTAGGCCTTGATGCTCCCCATAGCGTAGAGGCTAGGATAGATGTGCTCTCATGGAACCATGACGATACGAGTTTCATAGACCTTCGCAAGGAAGTCTTCGTCCTCTCGTCTTGTCGACCATCTCCGAAGACTTTGGCAAAGAGGTTAGGTGGTCAATAGTAGCGATATCCTTACATAGTCACGAAGAGTATTCTGACCAACGGTTTGTTCAGAAACGCCAGGGTACAGTAGGATAAAGCCTGATTCACTTTAGGGACGATTAACATCAAGCACTTACAGGGTGCAACGGCTAGAGCCATACCAACGTATTTTTTACACGCAGGAGGTCAATGGTTCGAGCCCATTATCGTCCGCCACAACCAAGAGATTGATTCAATTGAAGAATATTACTCCAAATATATGGTATAATCTTCGTGAGTGGCAGATGTTTTCACCCCTACACCCGATATCTAAAGCGTCTTTTGTGCCCCATCAGGACTCTCTAAGGCATCACCCCTGTATTGGTGACTGGATCCTGCCACCTTATTCAAGTGTGGCGGCCTAATGCCGCCGGTTTACGGAGAGGAAAAGGAATTGAGAATATACGCAGGGAATCTTTCATATCAAACAAGCGAACAAGAACTACGCGAGGCCTTCGAAGCCCATGGGGGCGTACAAGAGGTTTCAATGGTTCAAGATCGTGACACAGGCCGCTCGAAGGGGTTCGCCTTTGTTGAAATGCCGACCAGTGAAGAAGCTGAGGCTGCGATCGCCGCACTCAACGGCACGGAAATATCCGGTCGCACGGTCACGGTGAATGAAGCTAGACCTCGGGCGGAGCGGAGTTCTGGCGGCGGCGGCGGTCGTGGCGGCGGCGGCGGCGGTAGTCGGGGCGGCCGCGGGGACGGAGACGATGACGCAAG
>QGNO01000003.1 GCA_003228195.2 Chloroflexota bacterium
AGCTTTTGTCGGAGTCGCGGCCGGCTTCTCAGCTGGCGCAGCTTCTTCCGAAGACCCACAGGCCAAACTCCAAAGGAGCCCCATCGCAAGGACGACTCCCATCAACCTACTTAAATGCGTTCTATACCTCATAAGCACACCCCCTTAGTGTGGTTTATTCAATCTAACTAACCCATCCTACAGCATATTCTATGCAAGATTAACGTATTTTATGTCGATTTCACAATGTCTACGCCGTTTTTCTTATGCATTTTCGCATTAAATCTGTTAGAACAGCGCTGAAATCTGTCGAGCACCTCACAAATGCTATCTAAACACGCTTGTTACGTTAAAGCCGCCTAGTACAGTCATAGGAACCGTGTCAATAATTAGAAAGTTATCCTTCTAGAAGGATAACCAGCCCCTAAACCTTCGCGTGTGCTTCGATAACTGTCACTTCACCTTCTACCGCTTTAAGGCTATGAGGCACTCCCTTACCACACCTGAACGAATCGCCTATATTAACCCGGAATGTCTCGCCACCTATAGTAACGTCACCCCTACCTCTCAGTACGTAGCTAACTATCTCGTAGGTATGTGTATGTGGCGATGAAAAAGCGCCGTTTTCAAACGTCATCTTCTCCAGTACAGTTTCGTCTCCACCAATCAGAACCTTTGATCTAGCTGCTCCTTGTACCGGCTCGCCTTCTATTGAATCTATTACATCGTAAGCTGTATCCAGTCCTCTCGATATAACCATATGGAAACCTCCTTAATTGTAATCGGTGAACCTTCTTTATGAGCGAACACCACCATCAACTTTACGCGGTCGTTTCTCCAAAAAGGCTTGAGCTCCTTCTAAAGCGTCTGCTGAGGAAGTGCTGGCTAGGTGGTTATATACCCACTGCAAATGCCAAGCCTGATCATTTGACAAATCTTGGCCACGAATGAGGAATTCCTTAAGGAACCGGACCGCAATTGGGGGAAGAGAAGCTATCTTATTTGCAATTTCCTCAGCGCGCGTCATCAATTTGTCGTGAGGCACTGATTCATTAATCAATCCTATCCTAACAGCTTCATCGGCGCCAATTGGTTCATCCATTAAAAGAAACTGCATCGCATGTGCATAGTTAAGTTGTTTCATTACCCGAGTAGCCGACGGCCCGCTACCTATACCGCCAAGGTTGGTTGTAAAAGCATAGAAAAACCTCGCATGCTCCTGACACCCTATTCGGATATCGGTAGTAGTAAGCGTCATGTACAATCCAGCTCCAGCCGCCCATCCGTTAATTGCAGAAACCACGGGCTTATAAATCTGTGGGAAGTCCATCCCGCCATTTACTACAGCTATTTCACGCCCATTGACAGTGCCAGCCTTGGGATAAATAAAGTTTTCTATGCCTTGGAGTCTCCTGTCTTCCTCTGTTTGCCCGGGAGGGGGCGGTTGTATATGGTGACCGGCAGAAAAGTGCCTATCTCCAACTGCCGTGACTATAAGACAACGGAGATCCTTGTCTTCCCAGTAATCCCTGTAGCTTTCAGCCATTTCCTCCACAATCTGGGAGTCCATAACATTTGCTTTTTCGGGGTTGTTAATTGTCAAATATGCAATTTTCCCTTTCTTTTCGTATATTGTCTTCTTCGGCATATCTTCCTCCTAAAGAAATCGGTCACCCTTTCTTTATCTCTATTTGACCAACTAGTCAACTCGCAGCCCTAAATTTCATGTAACTGAAGCCGACTTCAGGGATTACCGCTTATCGGATTGGTGGGTGTTTTCAATAGCCAAAATGTGATCGCGCCAAGCAAATACGTAGTGCCAACCCCGATCAATGCAATTTGATAACTTCCAGTATTATCGAATATCCACCCTGCAGCGACCGGTCCGCCTGTAGACAGAATGCTCTGAAAAAGTGAGATGCCACCACGAAGAGAAGCGAAATTTTTTCGTCCAAAGTACTGGCCAACAAGAGCCCAAGTAATTGCATTGCTGCCCTGAGCAAGTGAAAAGAACAGAACAAGAATAATACCTGTCATGATGCCATCCTGGCCCCAAATGCCAACAAGTGCAGCAATAGTTCCTGAGAGCATCGCCACAGTAGCCATCTTTTCACGGGACCATTTATCTGAAAGGAACCCTAGGGCAAGCACTGAGGGCAATCGCATTAGTGACATTAGAGCAACCAGGCTAGCCGCAACGCCCTCGCTTACTCCACGGGAGACCAAGATCGGAACGATGTGCACCATAAGAACTTGTTGACCTGTCAGTCGCATAGCTATCGCAAAGCTAAGAAGCCAGTAAGTGCTTGTGCCTAAGGCCTGCCTGATAGAGAAGTCCATATCGAGCCCTTGAGCCACTGTTCCCTCAGAATCGTCCGTTCCAGCGACAGACCGAGCATCTCCAGTGATTGAGTCTTCCAGAGCATTTTCACCAGCTAGTGGGCTTCTTATCAAGCCCACTAGCGGCAAACCGATGATAAGAAGCAAGACTCCGGAAAAGACAGATGCGTACCGCCAGCCATGATTAAACACTAGCCACGCGACTATGGGAGTAATTATCGCCCCGCCAATTCCTGAACCGCTGATAGCCAACGACATAGCAAATCCCAGTCGCCGCCTGAACCATTGGTTGATCGTAGCAAACAGCCCATGATGGGGCACAGACATTCCCACAGTTACCAATCCAAGGAATACGATAAGAAAAAGCGCGTAAGTCCTTGTAGTCGCCATTAGTATGAAGCCGATTCCACCTAGCAACACGCCAAACAGGACCATCTTTCTGCCGCCCAGCCGATCTACAAGGAATCCAATGATCGGGCCTTCTAAGCCCCCCTCCAAAGTACGGAGGGCAAAAGCGAACGACATCTTGGTGTGTGATACTCCAAAGTCACGTGCTAAAGGTAAAAAGTACACAGAGAGACCTACATGACCAAGCCCACCCATGACTCCGTGGAGAATTGTAGATACTCCGACGACGCGCCATCCATAATAGGTTCGCCACTCGCCTGGTGTCCCCTTAATTGAATCCGCCGAGGTATCTTTCCTATTATCCAAGTACCGAGCCTCTACTTTTCATGCGGCGCCTGAGTTTCGAGTGAATCAAGTCCCTTCCTCAGCCTTTCTATATCTACGCTGAGTTTAATGCCCCCAGTCACCCAAATGTCCACGCAGGAATCGTTAATACGTTTCTCAAGAAATAGAAGGTGACTCGGGCTGCTGTTTACCCGATCGGAACCTCCATTAATATGCTCTGGTGAAGTGCCACAAGGCAAAATAGCAATTTTGTGGGATTCTAAATTGCCTAAGCTCATCACATCCTCCACCTGTCAACCTAAACGGAACCTTACTCCTCATCGTCAGCAAGTGCTAGTGGTGAAAAGTAAGCTAGTGAAGAATCTCTAAGTTACGAAGGGCAGTAAATTCGTACTTACCGGTCTACCTGGCAAAAATTATTCGGGAAATGCAACTTTCATCCAGGGAAAGCATTCCTCAACAACTTAATGTAATTTTCACCAATTCCGCAGCAGCCACCAACAATTTGAGCTCCCTGTTGTCTCCAATCCCTTGCTGCCTCTACATAGTCTTCCGGTGAAATCATGTTAACGAATTGCCAATTTGGGCCTACCCAATCGCCAGAGTGAGGGTAGGCACCGATAGGTCCGTCCCAATTCTTCCTCATCGCTTCTAGAGCCGGTATAACATCATAAATCTCCGAATGTATGACCAAGAGGGCAGTGGCACCCAACGGCATAAGTCGATCAATCGCTTCTGAAAACAATGGGTCCTCTGACACCAGATCCCATGGCCCCTGGTCACGCCCAGTCGAACGGTGCCCTCTATTGCCCAGCCTTGCCTCTTGCCCTTCATCAATCCAACAACTCAATGAAAGCCACACTGGTAATCCAGTACTGATCGCTTCTTTCGTGGCTATTTCAATGTTACTTATCGGTCCACCAAGAAATTCCAGAAGAAGCATGTCTACGCCGGATTCAGCGAGAATACCTGCCTGTTCTCTATAGTTCGCTTCAAGAATTGCGGGGGCAGTTTGTCTGCCCCCAAATCTCGAAATTGATCCCGCGATGGCAACGTTCCTAGGTACATCAATATTATCTCGTGCTTGGCGGGCCAGCCTCACTGCCTTGAAATTCATGTCGTCTACAAGCCCACCCATACCCGCAGCCTCAAGAACGTGACGAGCCGCAGAGAAGGTATTAGTGGTAAGAATATCAGCTCCAGCCCTTATATAATTCTCGTGTAGGGCTCTTACCAAGTCGGGATGATCTCGCATAGCTCTGGCACACCATGCGACGTCATCCATCGGCACTCCAATACGCTGAAGTTCGGTGCCTATTGCGCCATCCAGCAATAAAAATTCGCCATCCCGCAATCGTTGGTCTAGAACAAACATAAGGCCCCCATTAAATCCTTTTACACCTATATTAGAGCCTGATCTTATCTCCTGATTTACATGCAAATCAACCTAGAACGGCTTATACACCTCACGAATAATGCTGCAATGGAGGAACTTGGAGTTTCCGATTTTCAAGCATAGATGTAAAATTAACCTGTGATAAAAAGTTCACTTATTGGATTCCTCATCGCTTTAGCAATGTTGTTACCTCCGATAATTCACTTTCTAACCGGACCATTGGGGCCACTGGTAGGTGGATTCTTCGCAGGCACCAGAGCTAAGGTGACTGTTGGCAAATCGCCAATCATCGGAATGATGATGGCTTTGTTCATGATAGCCCCAATTGCTGCGCTGGTTACATACAGCTCCGTAACCGAAAACTTCTTGCCAAAAACCTTTCAAAATGTACTAATGATCTCAGGATTAGGTATAGTTTTTTACACGCTCATCATGGGTACAGTAGGTGCAGCGCTTGGTGGAGCGTTAATTAGGCGCAAGTAACAAATTTTTCTTCGGAACTGACCTAGAAACGGCATCATGATTAATTAAGCCGATAATCAACGTCTGTTTCATTCGTTCTCATTCTTGCCACTTCAATCGATCCTCTGCTACGGTTCGTCCATACTTTGTCGACATACTGGAGTTGTTTGAAAGCTTCTCTATTCATCACCTGTTTAGTTGATCAGTTCTTTCCAGAAGTGGGAGAAAGTACCGTTAACGTCCTTCGCAAACTGGGCGTCGATGTTAATCTTCCTTCTGGGCAGACTTGCTGCGGCCAACCTGCCTATAATTCCGGATTCAACAAAGAGGCGTTATCCTTCGCAGAGCAGTTCATTACAGTTTTTCAAGACAGTGAAAACATAGTCGTACCATCGGGGTCCTGTGCTTCAATGATAAAAGTGTTTATGCCTGAGATGCTGGCCACCCACCCGACACTTGCAGAGCCAGCCCGCGCGTTGGCGGACCGGACATATGAGTTCTCTCAGTTTCTTGTAAATGTCTTGGGCATATCAAAGCTAGGAACTGCTCGAAGAGATAAGGTAACTTATCACGCTTCGTGTCATTTACTAAGAGAACTCAAAGCCTCGAATGAAAGCAAGCTTCTCATTAGAAATGTGGAAGGAGCCCGATTCTTGCCCATGAGAGGCGAAGATGAGTGTTGTGGCTTTGGAGGTTCATTTTCGGTAAAGTTTCCGGATATTTCGAACGCGATACTAAATAAAAAATTAGCCAACATTAAAGCCACCAAAGCAGAAACCGTCTTGGCTTGTGACTCTGGATGTCTGATGCAAATCGCCGGAGGGTTATCCAGACAAAAAATCGATGCACGAGTCATGCACCTAGCCCAATTTCTTGATCAAGAGTCTTCATAAATGCAAATAACAACTGAACAATTTAAGCAAGCATCAACAAAAGCCCTTAAAAACGGACAAATCCAACGGTCGCTATCAAAGGTATCATCAGGCTTCGAGCAAGCGAGACGCAGAGCCGTAAATGAATTAACCTCGGATGTCTGGGAGCAATACAGAGAGCAGGCCAGACAAATTAAAGACCACACCATTGAAAACCTAGACTACTACCTAAATCTACTAACGGATCGGTTAGAACATAACGGAGCAGTCGTGCATTTCGCTAAGGATAGCAAGGAGGCAAATGCCATTGTCCTCGACGTTGCCCGTAGCAGAGGAGTAAAAACAATTACCAAAAGCAAAAGCATGGTTTCTGAAGAGATCGGATTGAATGAAGTATTAGAAACCAACGGAATAGAGCCTATAGAAACAGATCTAGGTGAATATATCCTGCAACTGGCGAATGAGACGCCATTCCACCTAGTGGCACCCGCACTACACAAGTCCAAAAAGGAAGTGGCAGATCTATTTAACAGGAAACTCAGGACATCCAAAAAGGCAAGCATAGGTGCGCTTACCCTAGCGGCAAGGAGAGAGCTTCGCGGCAAATTTCTCAAGGCAGATATGGGAATCACCGGCGTTAACTTCGCAGTAGCTGAAACCGGAACGATAGCACTTTTTACAAACGAGGGTAATGGGCGTATGAGCACCTCCATACCACGCATACATATGGCTTTAATGGGAATGGAAAAAGTCGTACCCACCCTGGAGGATATGGCAGTTATGCTTCGGATATTGCCCAGAGCGGCAACTGGCCAAAGGATCACATCCTACGTGACACTCGTCTCTGGCCCTCGGCGACCTGATGAAGAAGACGGACCTGAAGAATTCCATCTTGTCGTAATAGACAACGGGCGTAGTAAGCTTCTCAGAGACCCAGAGCTGAGGGAGGCTTTGAATTGCATTAGATGCGGAGCTTGTCTGAACACCTGCCCTGTTTACCAAAGCGTAGGAGGTCACGCATATGGGTGGGTATACCCCGGACCAATAGGTTCAATAATAACACCCGTTTTAACCGGACTTTCAAAAGCCAACGATCTACCATTTGCATCCACCTTATGCGGAGCCTGTAAGGATGCATGCCCGGTCAAGATAAACATTCCACGAATGTTAATCAAGCTGAGAAAAGACCTGAAGGAAGGGGATAAGAGTAGCCGAAATGTTGCTATCTCTGAAAAAGTCGCAGTGACCCTCTGGAAACACTTAACGTTGTCTACAGGCAAGATGGCCTTTGCTCGAAGCTTAGGGACCTTCCTACAACGCCCGCTGACTCGTGGCAAATTTATGAAGAACATCCCATTTCCTCCTTTCTCCAAGTGGACAAAATACAGAGACTTTCCCAGTCTCGCACCAAGGTCTTTCAAAAAGATTTGGGAGAAGCGCAAATGGCAGTAACTTCCAAAGAATCTTTCATAGCAATGGTGAGCAACGCTCTGGGTCATCAGGGAGATTTAAAACGCCCGCAATACCCCCGCCTAAAAATAAGGCGGGAAATTCAAAGGCAAAAAGCGGTGACAATCGAAGCCCGTGCCCAAGCAAGGCGAGCAGAACTAACTGAAAAATTGGCCGAGACTGCATTAAATGCAGGGTGGAAAGTATTCGCTAATGCCGAACCATCAACAGCGTCAGATTACATTTCAAATATAGTCAAGGAGAAAGGTGCTGACCTTATAGTGCGTTCCACTCACAAAGTACTTAACGATCTTAGAGTGGATCATTTCTTATCAGAAATGGGTGTTACTTCCACGATAGTTACAGTGAAGCAACAATCCCCCAGAGAACAGTTGATAAAAAAAATGTCACAAGCTCAAATTGGCATTACAGGCGTAGACTATGCAATTGCGGAAACCGGAACGTGTGTACTTGTGCCCAGGAAAGGGGTCAGCCGTTTAGTCTCTTTGCTTCCGCCAGTCCATATAGCAGTTGTCGAAGAGGACCAAATATACGAAAACCTGGATGATCTATTCGCATTACGACGCTTGGAATTCATGCAAAACCGAAGCAACATGGGAAGCTACCTAAGTCTTATAACCGGACCAAGCCGAACTGCTGATATAGAGCAAACACTGGTCACCGGTGTTCACGGACCAGTGGAAGTGCATATGATCATTCTGAAAAGTTACTGATTTTTTGAAACCGATGTTTCGGAATTCCATCTTCTTAACAAACGCTCTGTCGCATCCGCCACCAACTCATTTGCTTGGCTGAGTGCCTCGCCCAACGGCAAATGAGAAGGGGAAGCCCCTTCAGCGTCATCTATTCCATTGCCCAACACAGCTCTGTGGCCTGATCCCAACAAGCCTGCAACCGCTAACACCGGCAGGCCAAGCCTTTTAGCTCTTCGCGCCACTACGATCGGTGCTTTGTCATTAAGTGTCTGACTATCAAGCTGTCCTTCTCCCACAATTACCAGATCGGCATCACGCAGGGATGTATCTAGTTTAATCTCATCGCAAACCAAATCCGCACCAGGCTCTATACTCACATTTAACATTGCAAACAAGCCCGCGGCCGCACCACCCGCTGCCCCCATGCCAGGTAGCTCCATAACATCCTTCCCGATATCTCGCCTCAGAATCTCAGCAAAGTGCCTGAGGGAATCGTCCAATAACGAAACTGCTTCAGGAGTAGCCCCTTTTTGTGGGCCGTAGATTGCTGAAGCTCCGTTGACCCCACAGAGTGGGTTGTTAACATCTGTAGCTGCCCTGATATGGCACAGCTTCAGCCTCTGGTCCAAGCCAGACAAATCAACGTGCGCGAGTTCGCTGAGGCAACCCCCTCCCATTCCGATTTCTTCGTAATTAGCCCCCGTTAATCGGGCTCCGAGCGCCTGGACAATACCGGCTCCACCATCGTTAGTCGCACTACCCCCTAAGCCGACGATTATCTTCCGGCAACCACGGTCCAGTGCCTCCCTAATGAGCTCCCCAGTACCGTAACTTGTTGCAGTAGTAGGATCACGACGTCCCGCCGGAATTAAAGCCAGGCCTGAAGCTCTTGCCATCTCAATTAATGCAGTATCAGAATCACCCGCAACTCCCCACTTCACATTTATCGAGTCGCCTAGCGGGCCGGTAACTTGGGTGTCTAAATATCTCCCGCGCGTAGATTGCACAAGCGCTTCCATTGTTCCGTCACCACCATCTGCAACTGGCAAAAGAGTCGTGCGTGCGTGAGGAAACACGCGCATTAGACCCAAACTAATAGCTTGGGCTGCTTCAATCCCGGAAAGGCCACCCTTGAATGCTTGCGGCGATATCACTACTTTCATATTTGCATTATAGCTTTAGTTCAAAGGAGCAGATAATATTGGCGAGGTACACTGATTACGAATAGACATCTAAGGAGTCATGATGAGCGAAAAAGAGAACCTCAAACTCCAAGTTAATAAAATTCTCGACGAACGAGCTACCGAAATTATAGACATCGCAAAACGAATTGCAGCCAATCCAGAACCAGGCTACAAGGAGTATAAGACCGCTAAGTTAGTTCAGGAGGAGTTTGACAAACTTCAATTGCCGCACAAGGACAATCTGGCTATAACAGGAGTTAAGTCATGGCTAGACACCGGTTCGCTAGGGCCAACATTGGCAATAATCGGCGAGCTCGATTCCATGGTTGTCCCTGCCCACCAAAACGCTGACCCCATAACCGGCGCTGCTCACGCATGCGGCCACCATTGCCAAATAGCTATGATGTTGGGGGTCGCGGCAAGCATGAAATTGTCTGGTGTCCTGGATAAACTGTCGGGGAGATTAGTGTTCTTTGCCGTGCCGGCTGAAGAACTAATAGAGGTGGAGTTCCGAAATGGACTACGAAGCCAAGGCAAACTGGAGTTCATAGGAGGGAAGCCTGAGTTGGTAAAGCTAGGTGAATTTGACGACGTAGAAATAGCGATGATGACTCATACCACAAGTACTCCAGAAGATAGACTTCTGGCTGTTTCCGGTACAAACAACGGGCTTGTGGTGAAACAAATAAGGTACGTTGGCCTTGGGGCGCACGCTGGCGGCTCGCCACACATGGGGATCAACGCGCTAAACGCTGCGACACTAGGACTGCAGTCGATAAATGCGTTGCGGGAAACGTTCCAAGGGGAGGACACCGTTCGAGTACATCCTATAATAACTAAAGGTGGCGACGCGGTTAGTGCGGTTCCTTCGGACGTGCGTTTGGAAACTTTCGTACGGGCCAGCAATGTAGATGCAATTCTCGATTGGGACAAAAAGGTGGATAGAGCCCTACGAGCGGGTGCGATGGCCGTCGGTGCAAAAGTGAAGATATCTACCATCCCAGGATACCTACCTCTCAACATGGATCAAACCATGATGAGCCATTGGCAAAATAACGCGGAAACTTTGGTTGGAAAAGAAAGTGTGAGTTTTACCGGCCATAGGACAGGCTCAACTGATATGGGGGACATTAGCCAAATAATTCCATCCATCCATCCGTATGCTGGAGGCGTGACAGGAATAGGACATGGTGCTGACTATATTGTCCAAGATTACATGAAGGCTGTGATCAATCCTGCGAAAGCAATGGCAATGACCGTAATCGACCTATTATCAGACGGAGCCTCCGGGGCAAAAGCAGTGATAAGCAAATCGAAGATTCCACATACGAAAGAGTCATATCTTAAGTTGATGCGCTCTTTCTCACGAGACGAAGAGTTCGAAAATTAAACGTACCATTTATCACGAAACTGAACAGCGACAAATGCGTGAAAGGAGATCGAAATGCCGGGACCACTTGAAGGTTATAGCGTTATCGACTTATGCCGGGCTGGGCCTGGAAGACATGCGACGGGTATTCTCGCTGACTACGGCGCTCAGGTAGTTTCAATCGTCCAGCCTGGGTATGCCCAAAAGGCCGCACCTGGAGAAGGTGGCTTGCGACGAGGCGACATGGTCAACCCACGCAACAAACACAGTTTGTTCCTGAATATGCGAGCAGATGGGGCTCTGGAAGTTTTCATGCGCCTAGTCAAACAATCAGATGCTTTAATGGAGAGTAATCGACCCGGAGCAGCACAACGCCTTGGGATAGATTACGAGTCTGTTAAAAAAAATAACCACAATATCGTTTATTGTTCGTTAACAGGATTTGGGCAAACAGGCCCTTATTCCTCAATCGCATCGCACGATATAGGGTTTCAAGCTGTGTCTGGAATGCTCCCTCTAGACGAATACGGTAACCCAAAGGTCCCTCAAGTAAGTCAGGGACAAGCAGATCTCAATGCTGCCTATTTTGGAGCAATGGCTATCTTGATGGGTTTACTGGGTCGTGAGAAAACAAGTGAAGGGCAGTACATAGACGTGTCATTTACTGATATTTCACTCAGACTTCCTGCAGAGCATAAGGATCCAATGCTCTTCGGAGCATACCCGGGATTCAACGTATACGAAACTAAAGACGGCAGATTCTTGAGTCTAAGTATAAGAGAACCTTGGTTTTGGGAGAGGCTTTGCCGACTGTTCGAAAAAGAGGAGTGGATAGATCACATAAGACCTAAGGGATCAATGCTGAATGAGATATTTTCATTCCTCAGAAAGGAATTCAAATCTAAATCTCTCTCAGAGTGGATGACCATTCTAAAAACTCATGACATCGAGTTTGGTCCCGTAAATTCCACTATGGAACATTTGTTAGGTGACGTTCATTTGAATCACCGCGAAATGATTCTTGAAACAACCGCACCAGATACCGGTGAAACGGAATACGAACCCGGATTTGGAATGAAATTTTCGGAAACGCCGGCTGAGTTAGAGCGCGGACCGTCAATGATGGGTACAGATACCGAAGATATTCTTTCTCAGCTGGGATACAGTGCAATGGAAAGAGAAGAGCTTAAAAGGTCTGGCGCAACCGCTTAGGATCAAAAGTAGCAAGTATGGCCAAGTTTGGATTTAACACGGATCTGAGATTGATCGTTAGACTTTAGCTTGTTAGAATCAGTATGAAGTCGTTACTTTCCCCGGTAGCTCAGTGGTAGAGCGGTCGGCTGTTAACCGATTGGTCGTAGGTTCGAGTCCTACCCGGGGAGCCACTCACTATCTCTTATACAGCCTAAAGATCCGCTGCAAGTTTGCCACCATTAGACTCCAATGTGGCCATAATCCTATCCGCTACTTCAATTTTTTCTGCATCTGCTAAGTTCAAGACCTTGGCGATAAGCGCCGCGTCTAAAGCCGTAGCTTTATTTGCATCTACAACATTTACTTTGGCACCAGCCTCTATTAAGAAGGAGACCATCTCTTCTTGTAGAAAAAAAGCAGCCCAATGCAAAGGGGTGCTTACGTCTTTGTTGGCAGCTATAAGATCTATGTCTGCCCCGTTTGATAAAAGAACTTGGACTGTCTTCTTATCGCCCTTTACAGCAGCAAGGTGTATAGGATACGCACCCGCAAGAGAAATACCTTCCGGTATCGGGTCTTTATTCGGATCAGTTCCTGCTGCCATATGCTGTTCAACAATGTCAACTTTTCCCTGATCAATTGCGGTCAATAGGTCAAGTGTTGGTCTTTTAGCACTTCCCGTAGGCATATCCCCTGTATTTATGACCACGTTGCTCTCTCCGCCGCAACTGACCATGAAAAGCATACAGAGTATAGATACAAATCCCAGCGTATAAATTAGCTTTCTCACGACACCCTCACTGATACCATATTTTAGCTTCAGATCAACAGAAATATCGTACACGTTTTGAACTGACTTTTCATCCGTTTCACAGTTTCGTTGACATGCTAAGAAAGGTGTCCATAGAATGAGGAGGATTTCTTGAGATGCTACCATCGGGGGTGCTTCATGACTGTGCCATTCGTTTCCAGAGCTACCGTAATGAGTAGTAGAGGCGTAGCTGCCTCTACTTCACCACTAGCTGCCTCTACCGGGATAAGAATTATGTCTGAAGGAGGCAACGCTTTTGATGCAGCCATAGCAATGGCAGCCGCAGAGACCGTTACAGTTCCAAGCATGTGCGGACTTGGGGGAGAGGTATTTGCCATCTTCTACGAAGCGAAAACCGGCAAAGTTAAAGGATTAACATCCACGGGTGCTGCACCGAAAGGTGCTACTCCAGCTTTTTTCCGCTCTAAAGGGTATACCCATATGCCAGAAGATGGCCCGCTAGCCGCTTCACCTCCCGGGGAAGTTGCCGCATATCAATTCTTCGTCGACAACTTATGCACTCTCCCGCTTGAGAGACTACTAGGGCCTGCTATAGGCTACGCTGAAGACGGATACCCAGTAACGCCGAGGATTGCTCGCCTTTTTGACACAAGTTTCCCAAGAGTGTCCAAAATCCCGAGCCTTGCAAAAATATTCCTCAGAAACAGTAAACCGTACGGTGCAGGTGAAATCCTCGTACAGAAAGATCTTGGCTCCTCTCTCCGCAGAGTTGCCAAAGGAGGCGCCGAGGAGTTCTATAAAGGACAGTTGGCCAGTGATATCGCGAAACGATTCCAAGAAGCCGGTGGCCTAATTACTGAAGAAACCCTTGCAGCTCACGAAGTCGAGGTTTATGAGCCTCTATCTACAGAATATCGAGGGTACACCGTAGTAGAAAACCGCCCTCCATCTCAAGGAATGCTCATACTGGAAATGTTGAACATAATAGAGGGTTTCGACTTGGCAGGAATGGGGCACCTGAGCCCACAAAGTATTCACACTATGATTGAGGCCAAAAAATTGGCATTTGCTGATAGGAATGCCTATCTGGGAGATACAAAATCGGAAGAGCTACCCTTGGATGTTTTGATATCAAAGGCATACGCCAATAACAGGCGAAGTTTGATTAATGCCGACAAGGCATCGTTCGAGGTCGGACAAGGAAGCATACAACCTCTCGGCAAAGATACCAGCTACTTTTGTGTAGCGGACGGAGAAGGGAACGCTGTTTCATTCATACACAGCCTTTATCAAGGCTTCGGATCTGGATTTGTAGCCGAAGGCACAGGAATCGTGTTCAACGCAAGGCAAAGGGGGTTCAGGCTAGAGGAAGGACATCCTAATACCGTAACACCCGGCCAGCGACCGATGCACACTCTTAATGCATATATGGTTCTTAAAGATAATTTTCCTGTCCTGGTAGGAGGAACACCGGGGGCTGATTTTCAACCTCAGGGAAACGCTCAAATGATTACGGGCGTTTTAGATTACGGCCTATCTCCGCAGGAAGCAATAGATGCTCCCAGATGGTCTAGCATTCCAGGTACCGATCCACCGACCCTTGGAGACCCTGAGGTCGTACAGATGGAACCACGAATGCCTCAAGAAATAGCTGTAGAATTGGAATCTAAAGGGCATCAGGTTCAATGGGGGCAAGAGGGAATAAGCCATGGAATCGTTCAGCTGATACAGATGGATAAGGCGACTGGGATTCTAAAGGCAGGCTCTGATCCTAGGGGTGACGGTCACGCGGCAGCACTCTAAATATACGTTTCGAGATGTGCTATTGGTAACTTCCATCGGGTATTCGAGTTGGAAGCCTGAACCCTTTGTAATTTAGGAGCTGGCTAATCAAAATATCCTTGTTTCGGAGTTCGCTGGCGGTGCAAATATTCCATTCATCAGCAACACGTTCGCATTTGTCAGTTAGTTGGGGATCTAATGCTCCAATGTTTGCCATTAAAGCCCAATAAACGTACTCATATGCCTGACACTCGTATCCGCAAGACGGATCGTAATATGTGTACCACGCTTCCGAAGGATATTGGCTAGGCGCGTCTGCGAAATGGCCACCTCGAGCAACATCCAAAGCACTTGTCAAAAGCGAAGATTTTGGATACTCCATCTGAGCCCCAAAAGATTCGGGATATGTCGCTTCCCAGCCTATAGTAACTATATGCCAGACTTCCTCCAAGTTTGCATCCCAATCCCCAGTCTTTTGAATGCCACCTATGGCCCATTTATCTTCGTCGTACCACATGCTGGCTCCAAAACGAAAATTTCTGCCGCATTTGGTATCTTCGAAAGCTCTATCTTTCTCCCTCCATACAGGAACCACCACATTATTCTTGACTAAATAGTTCAACACGGAGGGATCGTCTGGATTTCCATCCTCGTCATTGTCTATGTATTGCGCCAATACATTGGCAGTATGAATTACATATTCGTCAGGTGCCCCATCTGTTGCTATGACATACATACCAAAAACCTCAATAAACACACCCATTTCACTATTGATACAGCCATAAACTGGATGTTTGTCAAGAATCTTAAATTTTGATGAAATTGAAAATTCAGATATAGAACTTACTCTAGGTTTCGTGTTTTCGGTTGTGCTGCAAGCCCCTAATAGAGTGAGCATTACAGTTGGCAAAGCTATATAGCGGAGTGTGAAAATACCGAGCTTAAGAACTTGCGGACTAAGCTTACTCATCCTCAAGCGTACTAGTATCACCTTCCGGAAGGCCGAGTTCACGGGCTTTTAACAACCTCCGCATTATCTTGCCGCTACGAGTTTTAGGTAACGAATCTATGAAGGCTATCTCTCTAGGAGCGACTGCTGCAGCCAACTTCCCTCGGACAAACCGCATGATCTCCCGCCTGAGTTCATCCGATTGTTCGTATCCTTGATGAAGAGAGACAAAGGCTTTTACTACTTCCATAGCTAGTGGGTCTGGTTTACCTATTACACCCGCCTCGGCTACCGCCGGATGCTCGATTAACGCACTTTCTACTTCGAAAGGGCCAACCAAATGTCCTGCTGTGTTTATAACATCATCGGCACGACCTACAAACCAATAAAAACCGTCTTCATCTTTACGAGCCGTATCACCAGTTATATACCAGCCTTTTTTAAATCGTGAATTATAAAGAGACTGATTACCCCAGTAGGAATGGAACATCGAAGGCCAACCAGGGCGAACAGCGAGTTGGCCCTCTTCGCCTACGGGCACCTCATTGTACTCCTCATCAATTATTCCAGCCTTAACTCCAGGAATAGGTCTACCCATAGATCCGGAGCGCACCTCCTGAGCAGCATAATTAGCTATCAGTATTGCACCAGTCTCAGTCTGCCACCAATTATCATGAAACGGAATGCCGAAAGCATCCACTCCCCACGCAACCCCCTCGGGATTTAATGGCTCACCAACGGACGCTATAAATCGCAAGGAAGACGTATCATATCGCTTTGGCAAATCCACTCCAGCCTTCATTAACATACGAATCGCCGTCGGAGCGGTATACCACACGCTAACTCGATATTTCTGTATTACTTCGTACCACGCTGTTGCTCTAAATCCCCCCTCGTAAATTATCTGTGTCACCCCATTGCTCCAAGGCGCGAACATCCCGTATGAGGTACCGGTAACCCAACCCGGGTCCGCAGTGCACCAGTAGACATCATCTTTGTGAAGGTCTAAGGCCCATTTACCGGTTGCGTACTGTTGGAGGATAGCTAAATGTCTGTGCACAGCCCCTTTAGGTTTACCAGTAGTACCAGAGGTGTAATGCATAATGGAATAATCATGCATCGATGTCTGCTCAATTGTCGATTCTTCAGAAGCCGTCGACATAATGTCGTCGTAAAGAAGGTCATGCTCGTCGAGAGGAGAAGTTTCACGGCCAAGTTTGTTAATTATAATAACGTGTTTTAGGTCAGTGAGGTCAGGCAAAATACCGGATATCCGTTTACGTAAATCCGGTGAGGTTATCAGGGCTACAGCCCCGGAATCCTGCAATCTATCCTTCACTGGATCAGGTCCAAAAGCAGAAAATAGGGGTCCCGCAATCGCCCCGGCTTTGAGGGTCCCAAAGACCGATATGTAAAGCTCGGGCACCCTATCCATAAACATGAAAACACGGTCCCCTTTCTCAATACCAAGGCCTTTCAACACATTTGCAAACTTATCAGTTTCCCTCTTCATATCGGAAAATGTATAAGTCTCTTCCTCCCCATTTTTTCCGAGCCAAATCATAGCCACTTTTTCAGGATTTGATAAAGCATGGCGGTCAATACATTCGTGCGCCTTGTTCAAAGAGCCACCTGGAAGCCAATCAAGTTCACTCAGCAATGATTCCCAAGCAAAGTTCGCATAACTACTGTCATAATCAACTAAATTAGGCTTAACTTTCAAGGAATCTACCGACGGTTTAGAGAAAACATCTGGGTCCATTAATAGCCTCCCGTTTGACTAACTTTTGAATCCAAACTATTTATCCGAACGATTTTCAACAAACGGCTCAGATATCTGGTCAAAAAACCTGTGTTAAACCCGCTTGCGCGAATTGAGCCCAAGTGTAGTTGAAGCTTATTTATGGCGTCAATTAAATACAAAATTTGAGTAACAAGGTCCCAATGGATATGATATAGGGAATACAGAACAGTTATCCAGGAGTGGCCGATGCCTAATGCCCACAACAAATTAACCCTTGAACAAGCCGCAGGCATTTGGGGAAAAACCGATGTTCGCTCTTTACTTGCTGAATCAGCAATTGCAATCGGCGCCGGGACCCCAACTGATGCTGGTGTTTCATGGACATTAGACACAACAGTCGAAACTCCTATAACAATGGGAGGCGGAGTTCCAGACCCTGGGACTCTCCCAGCAGCAGATCTTCAAAAGGCTCTAAGCAATGCCGTTTTGGACACACCGGAGGAAACGCTACGCTATGGCGGCGTGCTTGGATTTGAAGGATTGCGGGAAGAGCTGGCAAAAAGATGGAGTGCAATAGACGGTGTAACCTTAAACTTGGACAATTTCATCACAAGTAACGGCAGCGCTGGAGGTATTAGCAACATTTGCGACGCGTTTATCGAGCCAGGTGACGTAGTTATTATTGAAGCTCCCTCTTTTTCAGGTTCTATAAGAACCATCCGTGGGCATATGGCTGAAATAGTACCAGTATCAATAGATGAGGAAGGAGTACTAGTAGATGAAGCCGCAGTAATCATTAAACAGTTACAAGATGCAGGTAAAAGGGTAAAGCTTTTTTATACCATTGCCGATTTTCACAACCCAACTGGCGTCACAATGTCAACTCGACGAAGAGAGGCACTGATCGATCTTTGTGCCCGAAATCAGATACTCATTATGGAGGATGCTGCCTACGCTGATATTTACTTCGGTGAAGCACCACCACCTTCACTTTACGGCTTGGCGAACGGCCAGGGTATATTGAAAGTGGGCACTTTCAGCAAGCCCATCGCCACCGGTCTACGCATCGGGTGGATCCAAGGGCGAGAAGACTTCATCGATGCGCTGGGGAGAGTAAAATACGATATGGGGAATAGCCCCGTTTTGCTCAGGGCCCTAGGTGAGTATTTAGAGAAAAAATTGCTAGATAAACATTTGGAGACGATGCGCCCCCTGTACAAAGACAAGTGTGAGGCTCTCTGTGAGAGTCTAGAAAAATACTGCTCCCAGTACGTACGGTTCGTAAAGCCTGATGGTGGATTCTTTTTATGGGTAGAATGTATCGGGCCAAAAGCTAGAGAAGTTATGGAACAGGCGGCTCTTTTAGGACTAATATTTCCAGTTGGTGCCAACTTCTTCTTGGAGCAAGAAAAAGACGATACATCCCATATCAGGTTAGCTTTCAGCACTGCTAGTGTCGACGAGCTTAGGAGAGTGGGGCCTTTAATGCGCGAGGCTTTTGTCAGAGCGCTCGGAGAAAGTTAGCCTACGTAACCACTCTCGTCACGCCACTTAAAGTATTCAGTCAATCCTGTATATGGGTCAGTGCTAGCCTCGAAACCGAAATCGTTCTTAATCCTTGAAACATCCACGTGTGGGACAGTGCTGCTACTCAAGTCAGCAGGTATCGGCTCAGTGAATTTGGCGTCGGGGCAAGCTTTACGAAAGGCATCGACAAGCTGACTCGTTGGCGTGGCCACGCCTCTTGCCAAATTATACAAACGATGCGGCAGTACCTGCGCATCCAAGACGGTCGCCAATCCTTTAGCGATATCCATTACGTAGGTATAGTCACCCGGGTTTTGTGGAACTACATCAATCGATTCACCCCTAACTGCCTTCCCCGTCCAGTCGTGAAGAAGAGACATGTTTGCGCGATAGTCCGTAACTCGTTCCATCGGTCCATATGGACCTCCAAGCCTTACGCTGACACTGTCAAGGTCATGTAGATCCCTGTAACGTTCCGCAATACGTTCACAAGCATACTTTGATATTCGATAAAAGGCTTTCGGGTGTACACTGGTCTCCTCATGTAAGGGCTTATCGGAATCCAGTCCCTCATATACCGCCCCTGAACTAACAAATAAGAACCGCTTTACGGCAAATCGCCTTGCAAGATCCAACATGTTCAAGGTGCCCATGATGTTTACCTCAACAATGCTTCTACTCCTGTCCTTTTCAACAGGGCCACGCGATCCTGGTGTATAAGCAACTGCATGAACAATTTTGTCTATCTGATGCTCCCCAGCGACCTTATCAAGTGCATCCACGTCAAGTACACTGGCTTTATGGAAAGTTATTTCATCTTTCCATGGGCTCAAATAGTTGGTTACGAACTGATCAGGATCGGAAACATCTAGTGAAATGACTTGATGCCCAATTTCAGAAAGGGCTCTCACAACATTAGAGGCAACAAATCCATTTCCTCCCGTAACCAATGTAACCATCTTCGATCTCCTTTGTGGTACTAATCTGCGTTTTTAGTATATCGATTGACCAAGACATACCCAACTAAACCGGAAATAACTGACGCAATTAAGACACCGATTTTTGAAACTTGAAGCAAATCGCCTGCCCCAAATGCGGCAGTCGAGACAAAAATAGACATCGTGAAGCCAATTCCACCAAGCCATGCTATCCCATAAATCTGAGGCCAAGTAACACCATAGGGCAATGTACTCCAGCCAAATTTGACAGTTAACCAAGCTGTGAGCATAATGCCCACCTGTTTGCCAAAAATAAGCCCAGCTATTATGCCCAAGCTTACTGGATTTGAAACTGCCGCGCCTAAATCTCCAGTAATTGCGACCCCAGAGTTAGCAAAAGCGAATAGCGGCATAACTCCGAAAGCAACCCAGGGATGAAGAGTATGTTCCAGCCTTTGCAACGGCATCCAGACATGAGTGAGCTGCTTTTCCAATTCCTGCAACGCCATCTGCCGTTCTTGCCTCACTGGTACCTTATTACCCAAGTCGCCCACTCCTTCATATTCATCAAGTAATTCCCTGCCAACCACAAGGAACTCTGCAACATTAATTCGAGAACGGGCGGGAATAGTCAACGCAAGAAGTACACCTGCCAGAGTAGCGTGCAATCCAGAACTCAAAAAAGCAATCCATAGGAAGAACCCAGCGACAAGATACGGGAGCTGGTGGTGGAGATGTAGACGATTCATTGAGACAAGCAAAACCATTATAACCAAGGCGACTAAGAGGCTTGAGACAGATATATCACTCGTATAAAACCCAGCTATAACAATGACAGCACCAATATCATCGACTATGGCAATCGCTACCAAAAAAGCCTTGAGCGCTAAGGGTACTCTGGAGCCTAAGAGAGCCAAAATCCCCAATGCAAAAGCAATATCTGTAGCCATAGGTATACCCCAACCTTTGGCGCCAGGCGAATCAAAATTGAAAATTGTGTAAACGAGAGCAGGTACCACCATGCCACCTATAGCGCAAAAAATTGGCAAAAGCGCCTGTTTTATGTTCGATAACTCCCCAACTAAAAATTCTCGTTTAATCTCCAAGCCAACCAACAAGAAAAAAACGGCCATTAAGCCGTCGTTTACCCAATGTAAAAGATTTTTAGATATTGCAGCGCCACCAACATGGAACGACATTTCAGTATGCCAAAAATCATTGTATACGTGCGCCCAACCAGAATTGGCCCATATCAAAGCTATTACGGCACTGAAGAGTAAAACTATCCCGCTAGATGCCTGTCTATGAATGAACTCTTGAAGCGGTCGTAAAAAACGGTCTATAGGAACAGTCCGGAATCTTATAGGTTCAGAATCTTGCATTAAGGTTAATTATCCCCTCAAGAATACGTTACTACTTAGCCTTGGAGATTTGTATCTACGACATCGCACAAAGACCCCCTATCGCACCATCAACTCACTATTGAACAAGGAGTCTATTGATTTAGGCCGGAACGGCTCAGTAACTCTGAAAGCGAAAAGTCGCTGCTCTGGAGAAAAGATATCTGATCAGATTCTCGTTTGTGTAATTCTTCAACCTTCACGGAAAGTTCGTCAATTACTTCTTCTGGAATGGTTATAACCCCTATCTTATCCGCAAAGATTATATCTCCCGGTCGAATCAGCTGATCACTGATGGTAATTGGATTGCCAGTATCCACCATATTCACAAATGCGCCAGTCCCATGCGCAGAAACAGTTCCAGGGGCAAACGTGTGGAATCCTATTTCATATAAGTCGTCTGGGTCCCTAACCCCACCATCGGTCACAACACCAATTGCACCGAGGGCATTCGCAGTGTTAGCCATGATGCCGCCAAAAACCAAGCTCCGGGTGTTATTGTGTCCTCCGGCTTTTATAACAACTACCGCGGGCTTTGGCGAAGCATCAATTGACTCCAGATATCGCCGTTGGACATCGGCCCGCGCCGGCCGATCAGGAGTTAGATTATCTAGAATACCCGTTATCGCATAACCGACCATTGGGCCCAGGTCTGGGAAGAAGCAACGTACATCGTATCCCAGATATCCTTCTGTCGAATCTCGGACACCCATAAATCGGATCGTGTCAGAGATTTCCGCAGAAGTATATTTCTTCAAAGCCTCGATTTGTTGCTTTGCTATCTGTTTAGCCATGTAATCCTCCAATAAGAATAGGTCTAATGGTGCAAAATTATCTAGTACTAGGTTAACACTATTGCCTAAATCATGAAAAACTTATTATATAATTCCCATAGGCAACCTAGGAATCATAAAGGTGAAAGTATAATCGATAACAAATCTAAATGGGTCGGGTGGTGGAATCGATTGGGGCGACTTTTAGAGGTGTTTGTGGTGGCCACAAGGCTAGGCTTAACCTCTTTTGGAGGTCCAGTTGCACATCTTGGTTACTTCCACAATGAATATGTCAGGCGGCGCAAGTGGCTCGATACACAAACTTATTCTGAGATAGTAGCACTGGCTCATTTTCTCCCAGGGCCTTCAAGTAGTCAGATAGGCATTGCCGTAGGCATAACGCGGGCAGGGTTGATGGGTGGTGTATTTGCCTGGCTCGGTTTCACTTTACCTTCTACAGCACTGTTAATTTTCTTCGCATACGGAATAAACGGCGAGACGGTTTCAGGAGCATCATGGCTGAACGGCCTGCAGGTTGTCGCTGTCGCAGTGGTGGCGGTGGCAGTTCTTGACATGGCAAAGAGACTCTGCCCAGATCGATCTAGGAAAACTTTTGCTATAGCGGCCGTGATCCCAATGCTATTTATACCGCACGTGATCACTCAAATATTAGTGATAGCCGCCGGAGGTCTGCTAGGTCTATTTTTGTTAAAGGATCGAAACAGCGAAACTATTAGCAACCATCGGTTCCCGATAAATCGTACTGTCGGGCTAATATCAATCATGATTTTCTTAACACTACTACTGGGTCTGCCAGTCATTCTGCAAGTAATCGCACATAAGCCCCTAGAAATTTTTGACAGCTTTTTTAGATCCGGATCATTGGTGTTTGGTGGAGGTCATGTGGTGTTGCCACTCTTAGAGGCTGAGGTAGTACCCAACGGATGGGTCAGTAAAGAATCTTTTGCGACTGGATACGCAGTTGCTCAAGCCGTGCCAGGGCCCCTTTTCACATTTTCAGCTTATTTGGGAACCGCCATATCAACGCCACACCCCAGATGGTTATTGGGACTGCTGGCAACCTTCGCCATATTCTTGCCATCGTTCCTTTTGGTAACTGCGACGTTGCCATTTTGGAACACGGTGCGCAGCTCAAAGCGTTGTCAAAAAGCGTTAATGGGAATCAACGCAGTTGTTGTAGGTCTGCTAATTACCGCTTTGTACAGTCTTCTAGTTACAATTCAAGACCTGCAGTCGCACTATTTTGCCATTGGGTTCGCATCATTTTCACTATTAGCGTTTTTTAAATGTCCCCCTTGGGTGGTATTAATACTTGCGACATTAGCCAGCTACGGGATCGGGCTACTTTAAACCTCTACACATTAAAAAAACCAGCCTAGACATACCTCAATTGTGATAAAGTTAACGCCAATATTCGAAAAGCAGGAGGGCTCAAATGTATAGTGGGACAAATCAAACAACTTTAATAGATGCGATTATTCCAAAAAGCACCCGATTGGTTAACCTAGCAGTAGACGCTGTACTGATTGTCGGATATGCCGCTCTCACTGGCCTTTCAGCTCAGATAGCCTTTTACTTAAATCCAGCAGTCCCAATTACAGGGCAAACTTTCGCAGTCCTCCTTTCTGGAGCAGCTCTGGGTAGTAAACGTGCAACTGCCTCTATGTTGTTCTATCTAATGGCTGGAGTAGCTGGACTACCAGTTTTCGCCCCCGGTGGCGTAATCCCTGGATCAAGTCGTGGGTACTTACTCGGATTTGTTCTTGCGGCTGCATTGATAGGTCACCTAGTTGAACGAGGCTGGGGTCGTAGCCTAATCAAATTGCTAGGCGCTATGTTTGTTGGTGAGTTAGCAATATACGCCGTGGGGCTAACCTGGCTAGCGTTCTTCGTACCAGGGGACAAAGTACTCGAATGGGGCCTCATTCCTTTCATTCCAGGAGACGCGATAAAAATGGTCTTGGCCTCGCTAACTGTACCATTAGCATGGGCAAGCATAAGAAAATTAAAAGGGGAAAATTAGACCAACGCTCAGTTTCATTAGTGATAATTTCTACACTCGACATTGTTATCGTTTGAAACCGAGTCGCCTAACTAATCACCACTAAGATAAGCTGGCAGCGTATTACGCCATACAGAGGTTGTCATGTCTGAAATCAGCGAGCCGGGTGTCAATATTTCAACTCATCCTATCGTAAAGGACAAGCTCACTAAACTTCGCTCAGTGGGCACAGAGCCCAGGAAATTTAGGGAACTTGTGAGAGAGATAAGTTTACTATTGGCCTGCGAAGCAACTAAGAACCTAAATACTAAGACAGTTTCAGTAACAACCCCAGTTGGAAATACGGAAGGTTTTACCCTTGGTGGATCTGTAGGTTTGGTACCGATTCTACGAGCAGGACTCGGTATGGTAGAAGGAGTGTGGGAGATGATGCCGGATGCGGTAGTATGGCATATTGGATTGCGTCGCAATGAACAAACGCTTGAGCCCGTTCAGTATTACGCAAACAAGCCCATTGAACCTGATGTTCAAGCATGTCTATTAATGGACCCGATGCTAGCGACAGGTGGCTCAGCTTCAGCTGCCTGTAAACTCCTAAAGTCTTGGGGAGTCAGCCACATTATATACATCGGAATTATAGCGGCCCCTGAAGGAATACATCGCCTCAAAAAAGATCATCCTGAGGTGCCTATTTACCTTGCAGGGCTAGATTCACACTTAAATGATCAAGGCTATATTGTTCCAGGATTAGGTGACGCTGGAGACAGACAGTTTGGGACAGCCTAATTCATGGTCATTATCAACTTTCAGTGTTAGGGTTGAACACCCCGCGCCAGTCGTTAGCGGAACTTAACTCTGGCACAACAGGTTCCGGTATTGAGCTTCCTACTTCATCGTGCCAATTCTTAGCAGAAGCTATTAGCTGATCCTCAATTCCATAATTCAAAGGATCTGCCATAAGTACCTGCATCTGAGCATGATCCAGTTTGCCCCAATTGTCGACCATCCATTTCGCGGAAAGGCTCATTCCGACGTGCGGCTCTACAATATCTGTATAGCCCAAAAGCTTCTTCAGACTATATATGCTTAACTGACTGGAACGCTCATTTGAATAACCGCCAGCCAAAGCGTAAGCCTTAGGATGAGCTATATCAATTACTTCGAACTCATGATCCAACGCCTCTGCCACAATACGAATTGTATCTTTAACCGTATAACCCACTTCATCTACGGAATTGAAAATGTGACCATCACCTTCCGATTTATCGCAACCTAAGAGAATCATGTGGGCTGCGTTATCCGCATAGCAAGTAAGTCTCAGTTGACTGCCGTCTCCAGGCACTATAATCTGCTTACGGCCATCCAAAACCCGCTTAACGATTGACCACATCCATTGTCTAGGTGCCCGTGGTCCGTAAACTGAAGAATAACGAAACATCACTGCTTTAAAATTCCCGTTGTTATGATGCTCCATGACGCGGCGCTCCGTATGGGCAATGGCAAATCCATAATGATTAAGGTCTCTTTCAGTGTAGGTAGGGGAATCCTCTGGTAAGGGCATCCCTAGTCCCTTAGGAAAGGTCAAATGCTCAGACCTGATATAACTAGGGCCTCCCGCTCCTACTAATTTTGAAGTACGGCCAGCAACAACGTCTGCAATGTGTCTGAGCCTGCCATACATTGAAACTACTATATCCCAAGTCTTACCCTCCATATCTTTCTCAAAAGTCTCCCTGGTAAAAGGATCGCCATGAAGGTGTTCAGCAACTTCTGGAAGGTCATCCGGCTCATGGAACCCGCGATGGTACAAAGTTACCTGATATCCTCGTTGATGCAATCCGTCAATTATCAAAGGCCCAGTAGGGCCTGTACCGCCTACTACTAAAGCTTTCATAATATTCACTCCCTAATTATCGCTTATAGCTCCACCAACATAGCCTTAACACCGCTAGCTTGGACTGTCAAGATACAACTGGTTTATGTTACCTTAATCCGAATGGCATGATGAGCCAAATTTGAGGGGGGAGGTAACTTCTGATGACAACAAATGGTGATCGCGTAATATTGCCCGATAACGCCCATCCTTTGAGATACAAAATCGCGCTAACTCCAAATCTTGAACAATTCGTGTTTCATGGGGAAGAAACTATAGACATTGAAATTACGAGAAGCACAACAAGTTTATCTTTGAACTCCGACGATATAAACGTGAGTTCAGCATTAATCACAACTTCAACAGGAGAAAAAAGAGAGTCAACAGCAACTACTTACGACAAAAGTAGGCAAACTGTAACTTTTGATTTTTCCCAAGCACTGCCGATTGGGAAAGCATCTCTGGAACTAGTTTTCTCTGGCGAGTTAAATGACCGTCTTCACGGTTTCTATCGAAGCACTTACGAAACTGACCAAGGGGAAACTCGAATACTAGCAGCAACGCAATTCGAACCGACCGATGCAAGACGTGCTTTCCCATGCTGGGATGAACCAAATAAAAAAGCGAAGTTTCAAATAAGCCTTGTTATCCCTTCCGAACTGACCGCCGTATCCAATACTCCAATACTGAGCGATTTGCCTAAAGGACACGGAACTAAACAGGTTACATTTCATGAGACTCCTACAATGTCCACTTATCTAGTGGCTTTTGTAGTAGGAGAACTTGAATCAATAGAAAATACTACACCTAACGGTACTTTGTTAAGAGTGTGGACTACGCCTGGAAAATCAGATCAAGGTAAATTCGCGTTAGAAATAACAGCCCGTCTTCTAGATTACTACAATGACTACTTCGGTGTTCCTTATCCGCTAGACAAACTTGATCACATTGCAATACCAGATTTTGCAGCTGGAGCGATGGAAAACTGGGGAGCAATCACCTATAGAGAAGTCGCACTTCTTTTCGACTCTGAAAATTCGTCCCCACGCACAATGCAACTCATTGCTGAAATAGTTGCCCACGAAATGGCTCATATGTGGTTCGGAGATCTAGTAACCATGGATTGGTGGGACGACTTGTGGCTCAATGAAAGTTTTGCGTCTTGGATGGCAACCAAGGCAGTCGACAGTTTATATCCAGAATGGGACCTTTGGACTCAATTTATCTCAACTGATGTAAATACAGGCTTAAGCCTCGATGGACTCGAGAACTCTCATCCAATCAAGCAAGCAGTTAAGGACCCATCAGAAATAAATCAGCTATTTGACGCAATTAGCTATCAAAAAGGGGCTTCTATACTACGAATGTTGGAGCAATTTCTTGGCCCAGACAAGTTTCGGAAAGGACTACAAAAATATATCTTTGACCACACTTATGGGAATGCGACAGGTGCCGACCTTTGGAAAGCCATAGAGGAGGAAAGCGGCCAGCCGGTGATAGCGATGATGAACAACTGGATAGACCAGGCCGGATACCCATATTTGCAGGTTAAGTTAAATCGAAAAGACCCTCAAACTATAGAAATATCGCAAAACAAATTTCTATATTCGGGGCCGAGTGATGATCCCACATTATGGGAAATCCCAGTGACAGTCTCAATCGAAAATGAACCCATTCCAGTCACCCTTGCAATGAACACTAGGAACACCAATTTCGACCTTCAAAACGAAGCTCGTAACGCTGATTCCTGGGTTAAGGTAAATTCAGGGCAGACTGGTTTTTACAGGGTCATGTATCAACAACATGAGCTGGCTCTGCTGAGACGCGGGGTAAGCGACCAAATTCTACCAACTGCCGATCGGCTAGGACTTCAATCTGACGCATTTGCTCTATCTAAAGCAGGCTTCATACCAGCTACAGATTTCTTAGACCTAGCAGAAGCCTACATACATGAAAAAGAGTACGCTGTATGGTCTGATCTTGCGTCGAACTTGCAGGGTATTGGATTACTAATTTCTGAAGAGCCGTTTTACGATGATTACAAAAAAATTTGCAGGATTCTTTTTAGCAAAATAACAGACAGTGTCGGATGGAACAAAAGTCCCAATGAGAATCACCTTGGAGCACTCCTACGTAGTACCGTTTTGTCTTCCATGGCTATATTTGACGACCCGGAAACGCTCGAGAGCGGGCTAGAAAAGTTTCACAAATATCTTGAAGATCCAAGTTCACTGTCACCAGATTTACGGAGTACGGTTTTCTCTTCAGCGGCCAGATCAGGTGACGTAAACACATATACCTCTATAAAAAGACTGTTTAATGAGGCTAATCTTCAAGAAGAAAAAATACGCCTTCTTGTTGCATTATCCAACTTTAAAGACACTAGCCTGTTAGAAAAAACCGTAGAGATGGCCCTTTCAAAAGAAGTGCGCTCCCAAGACAGCGTGTCATTAGTAAATATTTTGGCTGCAAATCCCGGGCAAGGCAAACATATCGCCTGGGAATACGCAAAAAACAATTGGGAGGAATTTGACCGTCGATATGGCGCTGGGGGATTTGCTATGATGCGATTGGTCCAGATTGCTGGTAGGTTTACCACTCCAGATCAGTTGAAGGACGTAGAAACTTTTTTCAAAGAACACCCAACACCGTCAGCGAGTCGAACTGTGGAGCAGTCACTGGAAAGAATCTCTCTCAATATAAAATGGCTAGAGAATAACAGAGAGTCTATGGCTCAATGGTTGAAGAAGTAACCTTCCGTCCGTTTCTTCAATCCATCGCCATATCTATGTCAGATCAGTTACTTCAATGGATCGATCTATTAACTCGATCTTAAACCCAACATAGTCAATAGGTATTTCGAAGTTACCCCTATCTGATCTCGACGTTGTCTATCAGCAATAATCACAGTTGCAGCAATTAGAACTGCGACGAAGCCAAGTGCCAATCTTTGATCTGTGCCTGAGAATACCAGTTGAAAGACGAAAAAGACCAGTAATAGTCCCATACCTTGCCAGGATGCGTACAATCGGAGCACCAATGAAATCGCGAGAATAGTTTGTGCAACTGTAAGGAAAAGCTCCACCTGCTGCCTATGGACAGTAGTCCCAACAAAAGAAATTGCTTCTCCCGTAGTTAGTGGCAACCCAGCGATACTACCAAATCCAAAGCTATATGCAATTGGCAAACTCCCAACTAGTAACGTCCACTGATTAATAGTCGCAGATATGAGCATAGTTAGGGCAGCTCTCGGAGAACCCTTTAAAGCAAAATACCCCGCTATTAGCATCTCAGGAGATTCAGAAGCTAGAGGGGCAAGCCATTGAATAAGTATGAACTCGTTTATGCCAAAGTGAGCACCCGTTTCTATTAAACCCTCAGCAAATAGTTCAGTAGAAAACAGTATGAGAAGTATAGAATAAGAAAAAACTGATGCGACTACCACTCTTCGCCCAGTAACTCCAAGGCTAGCGACAGATTTGGCTGGGCCAACCAAATCTGTTGATTCATGCTCGGTTTTTCTACTTAACCAGACATATGCCCCGAACAAGGTAAACAAAATTACGGAATCGAATATCGTTATGTTACCTTTAATGATGATAACTCCGGCATAGATCGCAGCTAATACCAAGAAGGAAAGTTCAAGCGATATTGCCTGGCTCAGATCAACCCTTTTCTTCCTATTAAGCCAGTAAATCAAAACCACTAAAGGCCAGCCTAAGCCAACTATGAGCCTATTGCCACCAGTCATGTTAGCTGTTGCATATGAAGAATAAAGTGAAGATGGGTCGCTGCCTGCTTGATACGCCAAGAAAATATCGACAGCATATTCAGGCAGTACAGCTACCAAGGCTATTAGTGCAAGGGCCAGTCCTTGACCTATGTCTAGTTCTATAACCTCCGAAGCCCAAGCCAACAACGCAGCTGCGCCCACGATACCTAAACCAAAGATCACAGTAGAGTATAGCGGGGTCAAATGGGGCCCACCCGTGAAAACTACTGACCAACTAATCAAAAGTGCAGGGATGCCAAGTAGCACAGGTATCCAGAATATTATCCACGAGCGCTGGTTATTCTTTGCAGGAGATTCCAAATTCACTCAGTTATGTTTACCAAAAATCAAGAAATAATTACAAAGTACAAAGCATCTTCTATTTTACTTTTGTAACTTCGTATGGAACACTTCCACTGGGGGTCGTCACATTCACTTTATCACCTGGCACATGGTTCAAGACAGCCTGCCCGACGGGAGAAGCGACTGATAACTTTCCAGCTGAGGGATCAGCCTCACTAGGTTCCACTAGAAGGTATTCCGCCTTTTTAGCAGTATCCAGTTGCAGCAATACCACACGCGATCCTAGGCGTGCAGACACCGCCTTCTTCCCAGATTTGACGGAATCACTCATGATAATTGCGTCTTTCAGGTTTATCTCTAGATCACGAATCCTTGATTCCACTTGGCCCTGCTCTTCTTTGACAGCATCCAAAGGTGAATTCTCGCTCACATCACCCGTTGAAGAAGCCTCTCGTATAGCTTCCGCCAAATTGCCTCTCTTTGCCTTCAATTGCTCAAGTTCGGCAAGTAGCTTGCTGTGTCCCTCTGCAGTGAACTGCTTAGGTGCTGATAACAATCCCGATCTTGGCTTGCCACCAGCTCGTTTTCTACCATTACGCCTTGCCTTGGCAAAACTGGCAAGCTTAGCATTAGTCAGCCCATCCTTGTTCAGAAACGTTAGGAATCGCTTAGTTATAGCCAGGCGCACAGCTCCCTCATCTCCGAAATTCCCAGATGTGGCACTATATTCTTCCACTTGGATTGGCTGTAAAGAACTCACCTCTCTATCTCTACCATCGGTATACTTACCACACTGCTGAACAAATCTGGCTAACTCTCGTTGAGCTGACGGAATGTCCTTCTCCTTACTAGTGGATAGGTATTGTTCGGCTGCATCTGAGACAGTTACTGAATCCAATGTTACCTCCAAATAGGTTTAAATATCGATTTTAGATATTAACAAAAGCTAATGCCAACGTCGGTCGCTATAAATTGCTCTACTTTCCTTAGGGTCTCTCTTAGGGTAGAATGTGTGTTCTATTTGCAGTGAGAATAGTCATTCTAAGGTATGTAGATAAGTCTTATGCGAGGACCTTGGTTACGTAATACTATCATTTATGGCTTGGTTGCGCTTGCAACCCTGTCTGTCTTTTACTACTTTACATCCAGCAGCGGCGTTGAAGAGAAAGACATAGCAAGCATAGTTCAAATGGCCCAAGATAACAAACTAACGTTGATTGAAGTTGATGGTGACAACCTGACTGTTACTACCAAAGATGGCACGAAATTTACTTCTCGTAAAGAGCCTAGTACTAGCATTCTGGAGGTTCTTACGGCAGCTAAAGCAATCACGGGGCAAAGCGGCGTGGAAATCGAAATAAAAGGGTCTAGTGGATTATCTAGTTTATTTGGAATACTAATCAACTTTTTGCCACTAATATTCTTTGGTGGAATTCTTCTTTTCATGATGCGCCAGTCTCAGGGGGGAAGCAGCCAAGCCATGGGGTTTGGCAAAAGTAAGGCCAGGTTACTAATCGGTAACAAGCCAAATGTTACATTCTCCGACGTCGCTGGAGTTGAAGAGTCGAAAGCTGAACTCGAAGAAATAGTGGAATTCCTGAAATACCCTGATCGCTTCACATCACTGGGGGCCCGTATACCGAAAGGTGTTCTCTTAGTGGGCCAACCAGGTACGGGTAAAACACTCCTAGCAAAAGCCGTAGCGGGTGAGGCATCTGTCCCGTTTTTCTCAATTAGTGGCAGTGAGTTTGTAGAAATGTTTGTAGGGGTTGGTGCATCCCGAGTACGTGATTTATTTGATCAGGCAAAACGAAACTCGCCCTGCATTATTTTCATAGACGAAATAGATGCTGTCGGTAGACAGCGCGGAGCTGGTCTAGGCGGGGGTCACGACGAAAGAGAACAAACCTTGAATCAAATATTGGTTGAAATAGACGGTTTCGATTCAAACACAAACGTAATTGTGATAGCGGCAACTAACCGCCCGGATATATTGGATCCTGCTCTTCTACGACCTGGTCGCTTTGATCGACGTGTCGTGCTCGACCTACCAGATATAGCGGGACGCAAAGCCATCCTGACAGTACATACCAAAGGTAAACCTATAGATCCAGATGCTGACTTGGACATTATCGCAAAAGAAACCCCTGGATTCACTGGCGCAGATCTGGCCAATTTGGTAAACGAAGCGGCCATATTGGCTGCACGAGGAAGGAAAAAAACCGTCACTTTCGACGAATTTGGCGAGGCTATTGACCGAGTAATCGCTGGACCCGAAAGGAAAAGCCGAGTTATTAGCCACAAAGAAAAGGAAATCACTGCATATCATGAGGGAGGTCATGCTCTCGTTGGGCACAAACTGCCCCACGCAGACCCTGTACAGAAGGTATCCATAGTCGCACGTGGTGGTATGGGTGGATACACAAGATTTCTCCCAGAAGAAGATCGACATCTTTTTACCAAGGCACAATTCAAGGACATGATGGCGGCGGCCCTAGGGGGTCGCGTAGCTGAAGAGCTCATTTTCGGTGAAATTACTACGGGAGCGAGTAACGATTTAGAAAATGCAACGCAAATAGCGCGCAACATGGTTACTAGGTATGGAATGAGCGAAAAACTTGGACCTCGCACCTTTGGGAAAAGGGAAGAACTTGTGTTCCTCGGAAGGGAAATATCGGAGCAGCGTGACTATAGTGACAACACAGCACATGATATAGACGGAGAAGTGCATAGACTAATTGACGAAGCACATAAACAAGCCAAAAGCATACTAGATAAACACAAGGCTAAGCTGGTACAACTAGCAAGGCATCTAATTACGAATGAAACGATTGAGGGAGCTGCTTTAATTAGTCTGCTTGACTCTGAGTCTCCTCCCATGGGGATGGAGCCAATGCCTACGCCAGCTAACAACTAAAGCAACATTAGTGATCTCAGTTAGCACAAGACACGACACTCAATAATGGTTGCTTATTAATCTTCTTCCAATGGTTTTTTCCTGAAGTATAGTCCCCATTTTTGCATCAATTCTTCTATCTTCGGATAGTCCAAATTGGAGAGATCCCCAAGAAACCCTGCCAGTGCGTGCGCGTGGATATGCTCTTCATCACAAACCCAACTTGCGTCACTTGGTACAACGTAAATCAAACCGTTTTGATGAGCACACTGAACTTCCAGGCGTTTACCGGAACGGTCGTGTTTTATGGTCAATCCGTACGGCATTCGCCCTCCTTGAATCAACACCTTTCGGGGTGCACTTAGGGTGCACTCTTTCTTACATTTATAAGCAAGGCTACGGCCTCTAGCACAAACTTCTTGGGCTGACTGTAGAAAACTCAACGATCTCTTCCCACAGGGTCTGATCAAAATCTATGATGTATTGGTGGGTGCCCCCATCCTCAGCCTTGGCCTAACTGTCGTCTTTGGCATTTGTGCACCCCCTTGCTATAGAATTTCATCCAAGCTGGATTATCCCCCAGCGGAAATATTTGCCGTCGGCTCAGTCATTGCTTCTGAGTCAAGCAACTCATCGAGTTGGGCTTCGCTAAGTTCTGTCCACTCACGGGCCACTTCTCGAACAGTTTTGCCAGTTTTCTGAGCCTCCTGAGCAATTTTGGCTGCTGCATCATAGCCGATCTCGGGAACGAGACCAGTACAGATAGCAAGACCCTGTTCAACCATAGCTGGACCTTTCTCGGTAGCGGTTATGCCATTTATGCACTGCTCGACAAAATTCTTGGTAACGGAGGCCAGCAACTCTATGGATTGTATCAGGTTGTAGGCAGCCACTGGCATCATGACATTTATCTCAAAATTGCCAGATTGACCTGCCACTGTAACCGCAACATGATTTCCCATAACTTGGGCGCAAACTTGGCAAACAGCCTCAGGAATTACAGGATTGACCTTGCCAGGCATTATTGAACTTCCCGGCTGCACTTCCGGCAGATCAATCTCACCTATTCCGGCCCTAGGCCCGGAACCTAGCCACCGGAGATCGTTGGCAATCTTCATAAGGCTAACCGCAATCGTGTTCATAGCACCACTGGCTGACACAACGTTGTCCAAAGTACTTTGGGCCTGAAAGTGGTTCGTTGTCTCCCGGAGCTTGACACCAGTAAGTTCACTTAGCTTCTCAATAACTCTTGGGGCAAATTGCTGGTTAGTGCCGACACCCGTACCTACAGCAGTGCCGCCCAACGCAACCTCGGCAAGTTCATAGAGGGCTTCCTGCGCACGATCGATTGAACGTTCAGTCTGCCCTACGTAGCCAAGAAACTGTTGACCAAGCCGTATGGGTGTTGCATCCTGCAAATGTGTCCGTCCCGTCTTAATGATACCCCAAAATTCATCGACTTTCTTTTGCATGGCATCGCGGAGCTTTTTCAGAGCCGGAACAAGCTCATTTTGAATAGCCTGAGCGGCAGCGATGTGGATGGCAGTAGGAATCACATCATTTGAAGACTGACCTTTATTCACATGATCGTTAGGGTGAACGGGTCCGCGTGTACCTTTCGAATGGCCCGCAATTTCTGCGGCACGATTAGCGATCACCTCATTCGCGTTCATGTTGGTGGATGTACCAGATCCGGTCTGGAAAATGTCGACTACGAAGTGGTCTTCCATCTTCCCTTCTATGACATCTTGGGCAGCTTTAATGATGTAGCCGCCTACGTCTTTATCAAGCAGGCCAAGCTCCATGTTAACCTCTGCAGCTACCTGCTTAATCTGTGCCAGGCCACGATTGAAATTGCGGGAGAATCGAAGATCAGAGATAGGGAAATTAAGTACGGCGCGCTGAGTAGATGCACCATAGTAAGCATCTTCAGGGACTTGCATTTCTCCCATAGAATCTTTTTCGACGCGTGTCTTGCCTGTCATATATACCTCCGAAAGTCCGAGTTTACAAAGGAATCAACCGAGCGGTAGTCTATCATGGTTCCACGAGAATGGGGGGGGGCTTGTCCCAAAATTACCGAGCGGACTGTGCTGGAACACTGGGTCGAAAGGAATTTGGCGTTACTTATGAGACGCCGCATCAGTTGGTTAGCTACGATCCTGACGAAGCAAGCTATACACCACCGGAATAACTACAAGAGTCAAGAATGTTGAAGTAATTAATCCTCCGATTACAACTATGGCAAGTTCGGCACCTATAATAGTGGCTTGTTGATCAGTAACCACTGCAAGCGGAATTAAAGCAAATATCGTGGTCAAAGCCGTCATTAAGATAGGGCGCACTCTAAGTTTTCCGCCTTCTATCAAAGCTTCATACAGCTTGTATCCACGTTGCCTTAATTGCTCAACGAAGGCAATAAGTACTATTGCATTCGTTACCACAAGCCCTATCAACATAAGCATACCAATAAGTGCCGGCAAGCCTAAAGTTCGCTGAGTAATGAAAAGCGCTGCGAGAGCTCCGATCGAAGCCAAGGGTAAACTAAATACTATGACCAGCGGGCTGATGAAAGAACGCAAGGTAATCAGCATAGCCAAATAAACCAATACTACGCTTGCCAACATAGCAATACCCATCTTTATAAAAGCTTCTTGAATGTCTTGGGCAACGCCTCCAGTGCCTAAGGTAACACCCTCCGGCAAACCTAATCTATCTATCTCTTGATTTACCATCGTGTTAACTAGTTGAGTGTCTTCAGAAGTGATCGATCCGGTTATTCGTACAGATTCATTCCCATTGTAACGATAAATTAGATAGCGGCCAAACTGCTCGCTAATCGCAATATTACCTTTTACATTAACTAATCCTTCAACATCTTGGATTGCCAATATAACAGCCTCAGCAAACCCAGATACCTTAGCGTAGTCATTACCCGTTACTGTTAATTCCAATCCTGCACTCGGAGGTCCATTAGTTTGAACAGTTTCGACCATTACCGTACGATCTTGTCCTTTAAGCTCAGATCTGAGGAAATCTGCAACTTCCCGCGCGTCAGTACCCTCCGTCAAACGCAAGAAAACGCTTATCAGCCCGCCGGTAGCCGTATCTAGCCTATCAAAAGCAACGTCACTACCTCCAGCTGTAACTCTGAAAATCTCAACCTTGCCAGTTTGGCGGAGGCCTCCCAGTACAGTCTCAATCTGAGCAACTGGCCCCCCACTCGAGACCATCTTATCAATAGGCATAGGTCGGTTCAGCATTACCTCAACTGATAGCAAACTTTCTCCACCACCTGGCAAAAATGATTGCGGTATATATGGGAATAGTCCTAGCGTTCCTAGGAAAAGCAACGCTGCAATAACCAAAGTTGCTAACCGATGTTGTAGCGCCCATTTCAACGGGGGGCCATACAAACGATTTAACCATCGCTCCAACCGTTCAGAAGAAGAACCAGTCCTTATCAGAAAGCTTCCTAACACTGGCACTATGGTAAGCGATACCAATAGAGACGCGATCAGTGCAAAAGTTACAGTTAGAGCAAAAGGCAAGAAAAATGCTCCGATTATTCCGCCTATGAAAGCAAGCGGCAAAAATACCGCAGCGGTCGTCAACGTTGCTGACAAGATAGCTCCTGAGACTTCTTTAGTGCCTTTCAGTGCTGAGACAATACTAGTCTCAGTCCCTTTACTCATTTTTATATGGCGATATATATTTTCCAATACAACTATGCTGTCATCCACCACGCGGCCTACGGCAATTGCCAAACCACCAAGGGTCATAACATTCAGGCTCATATTTTGCCAATTCATCAAAACAAAAGCTATCATAACGCTCAGTGGAATCGACACGGCAGCTACAACCGTAGAACGTACACTAACCAAAAGTAAGAAAATCACGCCCATAGCAAATAAACCGCCGAGCAAAGCCTCACGTTGAAGGCTCTCTATTGATCCCTTTATCTCTGGTGCTTGATTAGAGACTATAACTATTTCCAAATCTTGAGGCAGCTTAGTCTTAAGTATGTCTAGTTGACTCATTGCGGCATCTACAACCTCAACCGTATTTGAGTCAGCATGTTTCAGCACATTCACAGACAAGCTAGGCTGCCCATTGGTACGGGTCAGTGAGGTACCAGCAAGCGCTTTGATTGGAACCTCCGCACTTACAACGCCATTCACTAATCTTAAAGCCGGAAGTATTTCTCCTTCGATTAGTGGAACTAAATCCTTAAGCCCAGATTGCTTCAGTATACTTACCTGCAGTATCGGTATTTCATCCGGGTTGACTCTTGTAACGTTAGGTTGCTGAACGAGATCTACGAATTTAATGCCTGATAACGTATCAGTAAGTAAACTTTCGACATTAGCCATGTCCTCGCCAAATTCAAACTCCGCAATTATCAACGAAAGCCCTGGGCTGGACGTGGATTGTAAAGTACGTATTCCTGCAAAGTCCGATATCAAAGTTTCTATCGGATCAGTAACATCGGAAAGAACCTGCTCTGCATTGCTTCCAGGGTATGCCGTAACCACGGTAACAATTGGAAAATCAATGTCTGGTAATAATTCAACTTGGAGCCGATTGAGCGAATATACTCCGGAGGCTACTACCAGTAAGGCTATGAAAACGGTGCCCCATCGCCACCGGAGAGAGATATCGATCAAGAAACCCATTACTTTTGCCATAATTTCAGTGTTCCGAAAAATGAACTAATTGTATTCCTGTTAGGATACCTCTCCTATCGCCCATCTCTAACTTACCAATAGTTAATAAACATTCTTTAAGGAAATTCTCTAAAAATGCTAAGAGTATCCTAAGAAACCTTCGCCCAAAAATTCGACTCGTAGGCATGCAATCACTCGAAAGCGAAGAAGTAGCAGTCTTCATATGCCCATGATATGGTACCCACCATCCACAGGCAAAATGGTGCCAGTAATACCACTCGAGAGTTGGCTGCATAGAAACAGTGCAGCGTCCCCAACTTCCTCATGGGTGGTATTTCTCCTCAGCGGAGATCGTTGCTCGTGCACGTGTTTCATATCTAGAAATCCACCAATACCTCTAGCAGACAATGTGTCCAGAGGGCCTGGCGACAAGGCATTAACACGTATCTCGTTAGGGCCCATCTCCGCGGCCAGCTGTTTCACTTCATTTTCAAGGGCTGCTTTAGCTGTCCCCATTACATTGTATCCGGGATACACCTTCTCCGATGCGTGAAATGTGATAGTCACAATGCTTCCACCCTCGACCATTAAAGGCGCGGCATACTTAGCTATAGGAATTAAAGAATAGGCACTGACATCAAGCGCTTTCATAAATCCTTCGCGAGATGTCTCAGAAAACGCTCCTAGTAGGTCTTCTCGGTTAGCGAATGCTACACTATGTACCACAAAAGAAATTGAGCCATACCGTCCCTTCAATTCTTGGAAAACTTCACCAATTTGCTTGGAGTCCGTGACATCACATTCCCATAACGTAACATTGTCCCACTGTTCAACCAACCTCGCCACCCGACTCTTCAATCTTTCATTTTGGTATGTCAGTGCCAAATTAGCCCCTGCTTTATGCAAAGTCTCAGCAATCGACCATGCAATGCTTTTGTCATTAGCAACTCCGAACACAATCCCATTCTTGCCACTCAAATCTATTGGATACAATTTCGATTCCTCTCAGTTTTCGAATTCATTTAACTTCCATTTTTTAAACTAAAAGCACGTTAGCTATTTGTGACGCCTCCACTACCGGGCTGATAATAATCGTACACATGATTGATCATTTCATGAGGTTCGCGCTCAACTTGAAGATGGTGAATCGGCTTCCATCTGGCAACTAATCTGGCCGATAAATGGCGCCAGATATAGGATGCAAAGCCCCACTGTAACCGTTGATGCGCATGACAATATTGATGCACCAAAGGAGCCAAAGCCTCGTTGTCTGCTAATTCCCCATCCAGCTGAACATCTAGTATGTTCTTGCCAATGAATATTATCGGCCTGACAAACATAAGTGGTAGCATCCACCCATTTATATTAGACCACTTGACAGCAAAAACCGTTGTTCTAGTCAACGCGGCTGATGACACACCATGCTTACGCAACCTCATGCCAGAAAGACTACTAGCAGCAAATCGCATTTTGATCCTTTAAAACAGTCAATAAGCCTTTTATGCGGCACAAGTCATTAGGATTCGACAGCACTTGTATCGTCTTCAAGCCCTTCATCCGCAGGGGAATCAGGTACCGGGTCAGCCTTCGATGATTTTTCTTGGGTTCCTAAGTCTACGACTACACCAAGGTCCTCAGGTCGAAGACCTTCTGCCTTCTCGTCTTGCCCATTGTTATCATCAAAACCTTTCGAAGTCCCATCAATTAATCGCAGTTCTTCAGGTATCAACGGAAGCCCAAGCCTGATCCTGCCTTCCTCAGTGTTATCAAGGCGAGCCGGAATGAGCCTGCCAATTATCACGTTTTCTTTCAGTCCAAGTAAATTGTCGGTCGCACCATTCACTGCAGCCTCAGTCAGAACACGTGCTGTCTCCTGAAAGGAAGCCGCAGCCAAGAAACTATCCGTATTTAAGGATGCTCTTGTAACACCGAGAAGGACTGAACTGGCGGTAGCAGGCTCTCCGCCTTCGGCCAAGACTCTAGCGTTCAAATCCTCAAAAACGAAATGGTCCACAAGTTCCCCAGGCAATAGTTCTGTATCGCCTATCCCATCAACTCGAACTTTACGAAGCATTTGGCGCACTATTATCTCAATATGCTTGTCATCAATCGTAATACCCTGAGTCCTATAAACGGCCTGGACTTCCCTAACCAAATGTCGCTGGGTAGCTTCTTTCCCAAGAATACGCAAAATATCTTGTGGACTGAGTGATCCTGAGGTTAACGCTGCTCCAGCTAGAACCTCCTGACCCTCAGATACAATGAGTCTGGCAGAATGGGGTATTAGATATTCTCGTTGCTCTTGCTCTTCCCAGCTCACCGTTATTTTTCGACGCCGAATCGAAACCCGGCCAGAAATGTTGCTCAAAAGCGCCTCTTCGGTACCCGTTTTGCTAGAAGCTTTCTTCTTTGTCTCTTCCGACTTGGCAAGTAGCATACCAGACTCAACCCAATCACCATCTGCCACCGCTAACTTGTAACCTTCTGGCAATGAATGTTCTTCTTCAAATTGCTCAGAATTTACCACTCTGAGCCGTCTGCCATCGAGGTCTTCGTCCAGCTCTACTTTACCGTCAATCTCTGATAACAATGCCATGCCTCTTGGCGAACGTGCCTCAAATAATTCTTCCACTTTTGGCAGACCACTAGTGCCGCTAGTGATATCTATACCAGCTACACCACCTGTGTGGAAAGTCCGCATTGTAAGTTGGGTGCCAGGCTCTCCGATGCTCTGAGCAGCCAATATTCCTACTGCCTCGCCAAGCAATACATCCTTCCCGGTAGCAGGGCTCCGTCCGTAGCAAAAACGACAAATACCTCGCCTAGCAATACAAGTTAACGGAGATCGAACACATACTCGATAGATTCCTAGGTCCACTATGTCTTTAGCCTTCTCATCATTCAATTCCATATTAAAATCTAGCAAGATTTCCCCGGTCTTTGGATCGGCTAATGGCAATGCAAGGCGCCTACCGGCAATGCGGTTGTTAAGCGGTGGGGCCATAGTATCTTCCGGAACGTTTTCAATCCAAACACCGTCAATGGTGCCACAGTCATCCTCCAACACGATGACGTCCTGAGAAATATCTATCAATCTCCTAGTCAAATATCCACTTTCAGCTGTACGCAGAGCTGTGTCAGTAAGACCTTTCCTCGCGCCGTGGGTGGAAATAAAATACTCCAAAACGCTAAGGCCTTCGCGAAAACTTGACCTTATAGGTAGATCAATAATTTTACCCCTAGGATTACTCATTAGTCCGCGCATACCAGCCATCTGCTTGATTTGAGCGATATTACCTTTGGCCCCGGAAACAGCCATCATGTATATCCCTCCATACGTCGGTAAGACTTCAGTGATCAAATCAGTCATTTGATCACTGGCCTCGGTCCATATTGACACTGCTTTAGCATATCTCTCATCTTCGTTAATAAGCCCTGATAAGTATTGTCCTTCCAGTTCTTCGATTCTGCTATTAGCGGCCGCCATTAGATCTTGCTTCTTAGCTGGTACTTCTATGTCACTAATGGCTATAGTCGCACCAGACTTAGTAGCATAATGAAAACCTAGTCGCTTTATTGCATCAAGCACTGGCGCTGTACCAGCGTTACCGAGAATCTTATAACACTCTGCCACAAGAGTGCTCAAGCTCTTAGAATCCATAACCTGATTCTTAAAACCAATCTCTTCTGGAAGGATTTCGTTAAACAATATGCGGCCTACAGAGCTTCTAAGCCATCCATCCTCCTGATCCGATCCACGCACTTGTATTTCAGCTCTAAGGTCGACTAGATCATAATCATAGGCTAATGTTGCCTCCTCGCGGGAATGGAACTTGCTTCCTTCTCCTTTAAGTCCATTCTCTACTTGGGTCAAGTAATAGCAGCCCAAAACAATGTCTAAAGTGGGAGTAACTATCGGATATCCCGAACTAGGAGAAAGCATATTGTTCGTGCTCATCATAATGTGCCGAGCTTCTCGTACTGCCTCCTTAGCAAGTGGGACATGGACCGCCATCTGATCACCATCAAAATCAGCGTTAAAAGCGGTGCAAACCAGTGGATGTATTTCAATCGCACTACCTTCAGTTAAAACCGGCTGAAACGCTTGTATCCCCAAGCGATGGAGCGTAGGAGCTCGATTTAAGAGCACTGGGCGGTCTTTGATTATATCCTCTAAGATGTCCCATACTTCAGGCCTAACTCGTTCAATCATGCGCTTTGCGCTCTTTATATTATGTGCATGGCCTTCAAGAACTAGTCGATTCATCACAAAAGGCTTGAACAATTCTAAAGCCATCTTTTTAGGCAATCCACATTGGTGCATCAGAAGGTCAGGGCCAACAACAATAACTGAACGCCCGCTGTAATCTACTCGTTTACCGAGAAGATTTTGTCGAAATCTTCCTTGTTTTCCACGTAACAAGTCAGATAATGACTTAAGTTTGTGATTGTGGCTTCCAGATATGGCTCTGCCCCGTCTACCATTATCTATCAACGCATCTACAGCCTCTTGTAACATACGTTTTTCATTTCTTGCTATGATTTCAGGTGCGCCAAGATCCAATAGCCGTCTGAGTCTATTATTCCTATTAATCACACGCCTATAAAGATCATTCAGGTCACTAGTGGCAAATCGGCCTCCATCAAGCTGTACCATCGGCCTAAGGTCGGGTGGAAGTACAGGCAAAACCGTGAGTATCATCCACTCAACTTTGTTTTCGCTCTTCCGGAACGCCTCCACCACTCGAAGCCTCTTGATGGCTTTTTTCCGACGCTGCCCCGCGTTTACTCGCAACTCATTCTGAAGCCACTCTTTAAGTTCAACCAGATTAGTGTTCTGTAAAACTCTAATAATCGCCTCTGCACCCATACCAGCTTCAAATATAGATTCAAAGCTTTCTCTCAGCTCCCTATATTTGTTCTCCGTTAGAAGCTGAAGAGGTCTAATATCCTCTAGGTTATCTATTTTACTTTGAAATACGTCCCATATCCGTTGCTTTGCACTTTCGTATGCACCTTCAATATCTGAAGTGTCCGGTTCAGTTACGTCAACTTGAGTTTCATCGCTCTCTTTTTGAACAGATTCTCCTTGGGATAACGCCTCATCTTCAGAGTCGGAGCTGCCAGCTTGATTTTGTAATTTTTCGATCTCAGTATCTCTCTGGGATTTCAGTTCCTCAAGAAGTTCATCGCGAAGGTCATGATCCACAGATATAACTATATATTGGGCGAAATAAAGAACACGTTCCAAGTTCCTAGGGGAAAGGTCTAAAAGAAGTCCGAGTCGGCTAGGTGTGCTCTTAGAAAACCAAATGTGAGCCACTGGAGCAGCAAGTTTAATATGCCCCATTCGTTCCCGTCTCACCTTGGCCCTAGTAACCTCAACACCACACCGATCACATATCACGCCCTTGTAGCGTATCTTTTTGTACTTGCCGCAGAAACATTCCCAATCTTTGGTTGGGCCAAAAATTCTCTCATCGAAAAGTCCGTCCTTTTCAGGTCTCAAGGTTCTGTAATTTATAGTCTCAGGCTTGGTTACTTCTCCATATGACCAATCCATCACCTGCTCAGGCGATGCCAACGAGATTCTCATTGAGCTGAAATCGTCGTTTTCTACCATTCTTTTGAGTTCTCCTTACTTAAATACAAAGACCTTATACAATTGTCTCGTTACATTACTCAGTTTCTTGAGAGGCATCTTCAAGGCTGTCAGCCTCGGCGCCGACAACTTCTTCGAGCGGCTCAACCAACTCAGAATCGCCGCTTAAAGCCGAAGCCAACTCTTCAACATCACGCTCCAAATCTGGCTGAGGAACATCGCTTATTATATCGGCCGGCTGATCGCCATCCAAAGAATCCTCGCCATCAGACTGGGCTTGTTTATCTACGGCATTTTGATGCGCGGTTAATTCGTTCACACCGTAATCTCCAAAACCAAAGGATGCATCACCATCCCCTAATGGCAATTCAACCCCCTCATCGTTTTCACCGAGTAATTCCACTGACAGACCCAAGCTTTGCAATTCCTTTAGAAGTACATGAAAAGATTCTGGGACACCAGGCTGAACTATATCCTCTCCCTTGACGATAGATTCATAGGTTTTCACCCTGCCAACTACATCATCAGATTTTACAGTGAGCATCTCTTGGAGGTTGTGCGCAGCACTATATGCCTCTAGAGCCCAAACTTCCATTTCCCCAAATCGCTGACCTCCAAACTGTGCTTTACCACCCAATGGTTGTTGCGTAATCAGTGAGTATGGACCCGTTGATCTGGCATGAATCTTATCTTCGACTAGATGTATGAGCTTCATCATATAAATGTAACCAACCGTCACGGGATGATCGAAGGGTTCACCAGTCCTACCGTCGAAAAGAGTCGTCTTGCCAAAAATAGGAGGGACGTTCTTCCCTTCCATATTTAGTACACGTACCTTATCTCGTAGTGCTTGCGCATCATACTTTGAGGTATCAACTCCGCCCTCTTCTTGCAACCAAATCTTGACACAGGCATCAGATGCAAAACCCGTTTTCCTGTCATCAAAAATTTCCTGAGCATCATAACCTCTATCGCTGAGCCATTCCGTAACTTCCGTACTAACTTTATTTCCATTTGACGCACCATTTGTGAAATGCCCATTCGACAAAGAAAGTTTAGATTCCTCCACAAACCAAGCACGAGCTAGTGCGTCTTGTATTTTGATGTCTTCAGCTCCATCAAACACTGGGGTCACTACAGAGTAATTAAGAGACTTTGCAGCCCAGCCAATGTGTGTTTCAAGCACTTGTCCAAGGTTCATTCTAGAAGGAACCCCTATCGGGTTTAATATGATGTCAACGGGAGTTCCATCTGGAAGATATGGCATATCTTCGGCTGGTAAAATTCTTGAAATAACGCCTTTATTCCCATGACGTCCAGCCATTTTATCCCCGGCCGCAATTTTACGTGTTTGAGCTACCCAAACTCTTACTAGCTTGTTGACACTTGGAGGCAATTCATCCTTATTTTCTCGGTCAAGTATCTTTACATCTATAACCTTCCCTCTCTCCCCATGTGGGACCCGTAAGGAACTATCTTTCACATCCCTAGCCTTCTCACCAAATATGGCTCGAAGTAACTTCTCCTCCGCTGTTAGCTCAGTTTCACCTTTAGGGGTTATCTTGCCTACAAGGATGTCTCCAGGCTCCACCTCAGCTCCAACCAGTATTACGCCGTCGTCATCTAGATTGCGCAAGCTCTCTTCACCAACATTAGGAATATCTCTAGTGATTTCCTCAGGTCCAAGCTTAGTATCCCTAGCTTCTGACTCGTACTTTTCTATATGAATTGACGTGAATTTATCTTGCTCCAACAGTCGTTCGCTAAGTATGATGGCATCTTCATAGTTATAACCTTCCCAACTCATGAACGCTACTAAAACGTTTTGACCCAAAGCCAAATCTCCTTTATCAGTGGACGAACTGTCTGCCAACGGGTCACCACGTTTTACTAAGTCGCCTTTGTCAACGATCGGATTCTGAGTCATGCAAGTGCCTTGGTTACTACGCACGAATTTGTACAAGTCGTGAACATGTTCTTCCCCATTCACATCAGTGACTACTATCCGATCACCAGCGACAGAAGTTACTACTCCGTCGGAAGTCGCAAGCGCTACTTGACCAGAGTCAACAGCCACTCTACGCTCCATGCCAGTACCCACAATTGGAGCTTCGGGTCGTACCAAAGGAACTGCTTGTCTCTGCATGTTGGAACCCATCAAAGCTCTATTGGCATCGTCATGTTCCAAAAACGGAATAAGCGCTGTTGAAACACTGACTATCTGCATCGGTGAAACATCCATAAAGTCAACCTGATCAGGTTGTTCTACGGCAAATCGTTCACCTTGCCGAATTTCAATTCGATTTTCAACAAATTGCCCACAATCGTCCAACAACGTGTTTGCTTGAGCAACTATGTATGCCTCCTCTTCGTCCGCAGCCAGATAACTGATCTCGTCCTTATCGTGTTTCACAAAAGCCCGTACGGAAATATCACATTTAGGTAAAGCGTTCAGCTTAGTTACTAGTGATTTGGTAATTTTACGGCCAGATTTGGCAAGAATCTTTCCGTCGTCACCTCTTACATCATCCTGCAGCAAACGACCCTCTAGATCCTTAGACTTACTGGATATTTCATGGAATACTTTCCTATAGGGCGTTTCTATGAATCCAAATTCGTTAGTTTTTGCATAAGTGGCTAGAGATCCCAAGAGTCCTATATTAGGTCCTTCCGGTGTCTCAATCGGACAAATCCGACCGTAGTGAGAATGATGGACATCACGAACATCAAAACCTGCTCGTTCCCTCGAAAGGCCTCCCGGTCCTAATGCCGACAGTCTCCGCTTGTGTGTTAGTTCAGCAAGTGGATTCGTCTGATCCATAAATTGAGATAATTGCGACCCTCCAAAGAATTCACGAATCGATGCTACGACTGGACGTACATTTACCAACGCGCTCGGAGTTGCCTGTTCTGTATCGTTTATGGTCATCCTCTCCCTCACCACACGCTCCATCCTAACTAAACCAACTCTGAGTTGGTTTAGTATCAACTCTCCGACGGCCCTGACCCTTCTATTGCCTAAATGATCTATATCATCCACGCGTTGGGAACCATTGTTGATCTGAATTATGATCTTAGTTACCTTAACAATATCTTCCTTAGTTAGAGTCCTAGTTTCAATTGGTAGTGTAAGAGCTAGACGCCGATTTAACTTATAACGACCTACTTTGCCCAAGTCATAACGACGAGAATTAAAAAACAGGTTATCCAAAAGAGCCTCGGCATTCTCCTGGCTAGGTGGCTCGCCCGGGCGCAAATGTTTGTAGAACTCGAGCAAGGCCTCATTCTTGTCCTTAACTCCCGAGTCTCGTTCGATAGTGGTTTTAATAAACTGATGGTCTGGTAATTGGTCAACATCCTTGAACGTGTCTAACAGTTCCTTGTCAGTAGAAATGCCTATCGCCCTCAACAGGGTTGTTACTGGAGTTTTCCTCTTCCGGTCAACTTTGACAGATATTACGTCCCTGGCGCTAGTTTCAAACTCAAGCCATGCCCCTCTATATGGCACGAACTTAGCCATGGCCAGCCGTCTCCCAGTGGTCGCATCTTGCTCAATAGTGAAATACACTCCGGGAGAGCGCACGAGTTGGCTGACAACTACACGTTCCGCGCCATTGATTACAAATGTGCCGTTTATAGTCATCATGGGAATATCTCCCATGAAGAGTTGCTGCTCCTTAACTTCCCCAGTTTCCTTAATTGTTAGCCTTGCGGTCACATAAAGAGGAGCCGAATAAGTAATCTCCCTTTGGCGACATTCCTTTTCGTTGTACTTCGGTGTTCGAAATTCATGATCAATAAAATCCAGCTCAAATCTCTCCCCGGTGAAATCGCGTATCGGAAAAATCTCTTTAAAAAGGTCCTTAATTCCGTCTTTTTTCAGATTTTCAAATGAATCAGTCTGTATCTGGATAAGGTTAGGAACGTCCAATATCTGTGATATATGAGCGTATGACCTTTTTTCAAGGCTTGACGAATTTAGTGGTGCTGAAGCCAAATCAACCATGAACGTTCACTCTCCTTAACAACGACAAAAAAACCTCACCTCCCTAATTAGGGAAAAAAGGTCTAATAACCAATAAACTTAATGGATTTCAGACAGGCGTCTTGAATCATGCGCAGAGCTACAGGGCATAGTAGCATTAGACATATGTATTAGTCAACATTTAAGAGAATTATGCTTTTCACTATAAATTCATACGCTGCCTAATACATATAGCGAATCACAATCTTAGCGATACTAATGTTTCCAATCTAGGGACTCTACCAATTGTTCTCAGCTTTTCTTTAGCTTCACGATCCAAAACAATAAAGGTAGGAACTATTGTAGATGTATAACTTTCCTTGACATACTTGCCCAAATTGGAAGAAGTCTCGACCCTGATAAAGTCAAAAACATCGCTGAGTTGTTTTTCTAGCCTGTCCACGTCAGGCTTCGCCGAAAGGCAGCCAATTCAGAGATTAGAATAGAGCATCAAAACCGTGGGTCTTCCATTAAGGACAGTCGCATTGAAATCCTGAATGGTGAAATCCGTGCTCGAGCCAGTACTCATGATTAATTGAAATATGGCCAAAAGCGTGATGGTAATAAAACTCATACAAATGGCTGGCTTCTTGCCAAAGAAGCTCCAACTAACGAACGTGAACAAGGCAATGACAGCCAAACCAAAAACAACGAAGGAATACCGATTCAAAAACTCCAGAGTTTAGGTCCTCCTCAATACATTGATACTTATGTTTCGTGGTACCCCTGCCGGGACTCGAACCCGGGCGCACGGTTTAGGAAACCATCGCTCTATCCTCTGAGCTACAGGGGCATGAATCACGCTTTGGTGGAGATAGGGGGACTCGAACCCCCAACCTCCGCATTGCGAACGCGGCGCTCTCCCAGTTGAGCTATATCCCCACTATTATCTAAATTGCCTACTTCCTCGTTTAAGCACGATTACGCTGATCTTCCAGATCTGCCAATCGACTGCCAGCGTCCACATCTACCCATCTCAACATAACGGTGCCCACAACAATTATAACCAGCAAAGACGAGATAGCCACTCTAGTATCAAATAGACCCGTAAATAAAATATACAAGGTCGGGCCTATAACAGTTGAAGCACGACTCATGAATCCAAAGAAAGAGAAAAATTCCCCACTTCTAGTTTCAGGCATAATCTGTGCAAAAAGACTTCTTGAAAGTGCCTGACTACCACCCATCACCACTCCCAACAAAGCTCCTAGAATAAGCCATTGAAAGCTTGATGAAAGGCCAAGAGGCTCCCAGAAAACAGTCCTCAAAGTTAAAGGCCACCAGTCCAAAGGACCTTCGCCCATGGAGGATACATGTTTAGCTCCGACTGACGTCTGCCCAGCTAGAGGTCCTTCGACAATCGACACACTAAATCTAGCAGTTGCAGATTCACGTATTTCGGTGAATAAAATCCTTGTTTGATTTACAGATATCGAGCCAGCTTCCTGCAAATCACCATGATTTTGTTCCCACATCGTATCGGGCTCTGATCCTGATAAATTAGGAGCGGCGATCACTAGATATGAATTTGTAGGCTGATCAAACTTAAATTGGTAGTCGAATTCGTTTTGACTAGACGGAACGAGCGGAGCAATTCCAACTCCGAATAAGACGACTACACACCATCCAATCATTCCAACGATCAGTGCTGGCTTGGTACGCACCCAAGAAGCCAGTCTAGAAAACAGCATGGCCCCAGGTGCTGCTATGAACTGAATTATCAATATGGTCATCATATTGAATATTAAAGTTATACCTAGAGTATCCGCCCCGTAGGCGCCAGCGATAGCCAACACCGTCTGTATGCCATCATTAAATAACAAATACGCCACGAGATAAATCAAAAGTGTTTTAAACTTAGTTATACCTCGCAAGGTTTTTCCTAGTTCTTTGATAGCCAAACGTAACGCACTAGATATATTCAAACCAGGAACGGGATTAAATATAGGTGGTTCTGGAACAGTTTTCAGAGTCCAAATTGCAAACCCAAACCACCAAAAACCAACGGTTGCTATGCAGAGACGCGTAATGAAATCTTCCAATTCGGTGCCAGAAAATACAAATATTGCGGCAAGGTGGATAGCCAACAGTAAGCCAGCGCCTATATAACCATATGCGAAACCTCGGCTGCTCACATCATCTAATAGGTGTTTCGGTGCTATATGAGGCAATATCGAGTTATAAAAAACCAAGCTTCCCGAAAAACCAATGTTAGCCAACCCAAACGACAAAGCCAGCCAAATCCAAGGCTGTGAGGTGTAAACAGAAAAGAAAGCTAGTACCGTAAATGCGCTGCCAGCAATGGTGTAAATCCAAAGAAGCGTCTTCTTAATAGCTGCACGATCAGCTATCACGCCCAGAACGGGGCTACTAACGGCAACTATTGCTGTCGATAGTGCTACCCCTAAGCTCCAAATCGAACTTCCAGTCATCGAGAAACCAAAGAAATCTGTATTATCTCCCATTGCAGCTTTGAAAATCACGACAAAGTAAACAGGGAATATTGCTGCCGTCCCACTAGTAGAGAAAGCTGAGTTCGCCCAATCGTACATACACCAACCGCGTATTACCCGTCTTTGTTGAGGCGATAAATCTCGAAGTCTGACTTTGGGATTAATTACTTTCAATATCTTTAACTCCAAATAAGCATTTGCCTAATCAGCACTAAAATGTCAGCCCGCTGTCCATGAGCCTTCAGTTTTCAATAACTTGATAAAAATTGCCATATACCAATGACTGTCATGTCTATCAACTTGCGTCAAAAGAACCTCGCAATTTATCAGTAAACTTATTTATTTCTCCTAATCTTTTCCCATCGGTCAGATCCGAATGTAAGGGAGTTATAGAGATCCGGTTATTTCTTACTGCCCAGATGTCTGTTCCTTCTACCAAGTGCCAAGCAGGAGTACCATGAGCTATCCAATAATATTCTTGCTTTCCATCATCTCCGGTAGTTATAACATCAGTATATGCTCGGCCACCCAAACGAGTTACATCAATACCACAAATGTCACTGAATTGGATAGAGGGGACGTTCACATTAAGTAACAACCTGTTCGAGTAGCCTTCCTTCTCTATTTGCCTAACGATAGCAGCGAGTATCACGGTTGCAGCATGAAAAGTAGGTGGATGAAGAGATCCGACAGATATAGCTATTGAAGGCAAGCCTCGAAAGTAACCTTGAAGTGCGGCCCCTACTGTCCCCGAAATAAATATGTCCTCACCCAGATTAGCACCACTGTTAATACCGGAAACCACTAAATCTACGTCTTTAGCCATCTGATCGAGCCCCAATATTACGCTGTCCGCTGGGGTCCCCTCTACAGCATATGACGGTACGCCCGCAGCAATACGTTTCACTTTAGAAATTCTCAAGGGGGAGCTTAGGCTTATAGACGTGCCCTTACCACTCTGTTCTCGGTCTGGCGCTACAACTATCACTTTGCATATATGACTTAAAACCTCCGCTGCCGCTCTTAAACCAGAAGCATTGATCCCATCATCATTTGTAAGTAATATCCTCACTCCAGCCTGTTCCCTCCAATTACCTTATTATCTATCAACCTAACATTATCAAACCAAACAGCGACCGATATCATCGCCTCGCTGTAAACATTGTTCAATTCATCCAAAGTATCAACATCAGATATACTGACGTAGTCAAGCTTTGCCAATGGTTCCGTAGAAACCACTTTCTCAACTGTACGTCGCAGAGTCACAGAATCCGTCACGCCAGATTCCCACATGTAAATCGCCTCGGATAAAGCCCTGTTAATTACCGTGGCAGCTTCTCTTTGCTGCTCCGTGAGGCGCGAATTGCGGCTACTCATTGCAAGGCCATCATATTCACGTACGGTGGGCACTATCACTATTTCAGTTTCGAAATTAAGATCTCTGACAAGGCGTTTGACTATAACAGCCTGCTGTCCATCCTTTTGTCCAAAATAAGCCCTATCTGGTCGGATAACATTAAACAATTTTGTCACAACAGTTGTCACACCAAGAAAATGCCCAGGACGACTGGAACCCTCCAATTTACGGGACATTTCACCAACGTCTACGTAAGTTGCGTAATTTTCCGGATAAATCTCGCTTACTTCCGGTACAAAAACAAAGTTAACATCGAGATCCTCCAGTATTTTGATATCCCTTTGTAAGTTACGCGGGTATCCAGTTAAATCTTCGGTTAAATCAAATTGCTTGGGGTTAATAAAAATTGAAACTACTACTGAGTCGTTATCCGATTTGGCACGATTTACCAAAGACACATGCCCATCATGGAGATATCCCATAGTGGGAACTAATCCAAGTGGACGGGTTATGTGCTGGCTTACCTGCCTAATGGAGGAAACAGTTTCAATGATCCGCATAAATTATATTTTAGAGAGGAGATCGGCCAATAATCTCTCGTCTACATGGAAACTCTGATCATCAGATGGGAACTTACTTTGTTCAACATCATTTAGATAAGCGACCAAAGCCTCCTCAATAACTTGACTCAAACTAGCGTACTCTTTCGTGTGCTTTCGAGAATTCAGCGTAAGTCCTAAGATATCGTTTATCACCTGGATTTCACCATCGCAATCTGGCCCAGCACCAATTCCAATGGTGGGGATATCGAGTCTATCAGTAATTACACGCGCCAACTCCACTGGTATGGCCTCTAGAACAATAGCAAACACACCCGCATTCTCTAGTGCAACGGCATCGTCAAGCAAAGCATGAGCACTTGCCAAATCTTTCCCCTGGACTCTAAATCCTCCAAAAGCGTGCTCAGATTGAGGTGTTAATCCGATATGACCCACGACTGGAATACCAGCTTCTACAATTCGCTTGGCAGTCTCAGCTGATCGAGCTCCCCCTTCTAATTTCACGGCATGGGCACCCCCTTCTTGGACCATGCGCCCTGCATTTCTCAACGCATCATCAATACTTACCTGATATGACATAAATGGAAGGTCAGTCACTACCATGGAATTCTTAGCACCTCTTACCACAGCTTTAGTATGGTGCAGCATGTCAGGCATAGTAACTCTCACTGTTGATTTATACCCTAACATCGTATTACCCAAACTATCGCCGACGAGAATCATGGGAATGCCCACTTTATCTACGAGTCGTGCCATTGAGTAGTCGTAAGCAGTCACAGCGGTAATTCTTTTGCCGGATTTTTTCATTTCTTTAAAGTGTTGAACTCTGATACGCATTTCGCACCTCTTATTTATGCTGAGTCTGATCCCATTTTACCAACAAGAACATCATGCCACATTGCCCTGTGTTGATCTTCAGTCCCACTTAATCTTGAAACTAAGTCAACCATTGCAAGGCCTAATGTCGAATATAGTGGAAGTAACTGTGGTGTTCGCTTCCGAATCGCCCCTAAGTGTAACCTTATAGTATCGAAATCTTCTCTGGGTATAGGACCAGTAACAGATCGCTCAAGTCCATCCATTTCTATATTCCGTAACGTAGATTGGATCAATGGAAACAAAGCATCGATAGCCTCATTACTATCGAATCCCATTGCTGCCCACATCTGGATAGCACCTTCCAATAATGTTGTCAGATAACCACAAACCATAACAGCAGATGCGTGGTAAAGCGGTCTGTCTTCAGCGGATATTGAAACGATTTTCCCTTTGAGGGTTTCTACCAGTCTTATAATCCAATCATGAAGACCTGCGTCAGACGAGACAGTAAAAGTAGAACCTAATAAATGTTCTGAATCACACATATTGCCACAAAAAGTTTGCAGTGGATGCACGGCGCCAACATAAGCACCTAGTACCCTCGCATTTTCGAGAACTTCCGTCCCCAAAACTCCACTACAATGTATCACTGCCTGGCCTTTTCTCCACTGAAAATCACTCACGATTCCAGTTATTGCGTGATCTGGCACAGTCAAAAATATTAAATCGCATCGTTCCTGAAGATCAGCAAAGTTATCAGTAGCTTTACATCCTACTATTTGGGAAGCCAAAGAACTTGCAGCGGCCAATGAACGACTAGCAATCATTTCAATTTCATAACCAGCGTTGAACATTGCCAAAGATAAAGCGCTACCCATGCGTCCGCTTCCCAGAAAACCAACGCGCTCAAACTTAACTCTCAACGTTGAGCTCCTTTACCGAAGGTATTCCTTCCAAGCCATCAGCATTGCTAACAGCTCGAACAATTGCCTTGGACATCACGACGGCAGCTATTGAGCCAATCTTGGTAAGTAACCTGTGATCGGTCTCACCATCCCATCTACCTGTTGCCAAAGTAAATACGGTATCGCCATCGGCCATAGTGTGGGCAGGTCTGACTGCAAGCGCAATTCCATCCTGCCCTCTACCGGCCAACTTGTTAGCTTGGCTCTTATCAAGTTCCGCATTAGTGATCAAAATCCCGATGGTGGTATTGTTACCAGCGCCTATTTCATTAGAGTCCAATGTTGATTCAGGATTTACCATCGAGTCCATGGTATTTATAAACCCTGCCTTTTTTCTATCGCGTGGTCCGGCCACAATCCTACCTGTGCCAGGATCAACAACATCTCCCCAAGAGTTAACTACTACCAAAGCGAGAATTATTAACCCGGGTTCAATCTCATGGCTAAAAATACCCAAACCACCTTTAGTAGCGTTGGCCAAGCCAAATGCCTTGCCAACAGTAGCACCCGTACCAGCGCCAATAGAGCCTTCCCTTAGGTTATCGGACCTAGCAGCCTCACAGGCTCGGTATCCATCTAGCGCGTTGGGCCTCACCTCATGGTTACCTATATTCAAATCGGATATTATGGCAGCTGGAACTATCGGGACTAAAGCTTTACCTACTCGGTAGCCTACTTGCTTTTCTTCAAGATATTTCATTACTCCCGCAGCGGCATCCAATCCATATGCACTGCCTCCACTCAACAAAACGCCGTGAACCTCATTAATCAGATTGCCAGGTCTTAAAAGATCCGTCTCCCTAGTGCCTGGGGCCGAGCCTCTGACATCTACTCCACCAACGGCTCCTCTTTGGGATAATACAACCGTACAACCAGTTGCATTCCTCAGGTCAGTGACATGACCGATCTTAATCCCCGATATGCCCTTCAGTTCTCGTGATCCCATAAACACAAAAACGCCCGCAACGTTACCGAGGGGGCGCTTAAAGATTTGCCTTTATAGCTTCAGCCGTCTCGGTCTTGAGTTGATCCCAGCGGCGATTCAATTTTAACCATCCAAATACTCGCCTCCTAACGGTAGGCGGCAAGTTTATCCTAGCAAGCAGACATTGAGCAGTCAACAATAATTCGTCCGGTAGAACGGGCTTTCAGCATTAGTACGCAATCGGTTTTGAAATCTACGACAAGAATGCTTGAGGGCAGCATACGGCAGTGCTATACTCGGTCAAATTGAGTGACAGAGCGTGAAAATGATCAGTACTTTGAAAGAGATTAGGTATGCCTACGGATTTGAAGACGTAGCAATAGTACCCGGCATGATAACTGTAAATCCAGAGCAAGCTAGCTTAAGCTTAGAGATAGGAGACTTGCAATTTCCAATACCAATTATAGCTTCTGCCATGGACGCAGTGGTATCTCCGGAGTTCGCAATTCAACTTGGCAAGATGGGCGGACTTGGCGTCCTAAATATGGAAGGCCTCTATTCTCGGTACGTGGATGCAGCGGACAAAGTTGCCGAAATCGCCGAGGCTCCGCCAAGCTCGGTCACCGGACTTTTGCAAAGTCTGTACCAAGCGCCTATAAAGGAAACTTTGGTAGCTGAACGAGTCGAACAAATTCATAAATCTGGTACTATCTGCGCCGTTTCCTTCACACCACAAAATACAAAGCGACTCGGGCCTGTAGCAGTTGAGGCCGGAGCCCATATTTTGGTGGTACAGTCTACCGTCACCACAGCTAGGCACATATCGAGAAGCTATCATGGCTTGGTGATATCAGAACTAGTCGAGCAAATTAATGTCCCAGTTATGGTTGGAAATTGTGTGACCTATGGAGCGACTCTCGAGCTCATGGAGGCAGGAGTTGCTGCGATTCTGGTCGGAGTTGGCCCAGGAGCAGCCTGCACCACACGAGAGGTAACTGGTGTTGGTGTACCCCAGGTGACAGCTACGATCGACTGCAGTGCCGCTCGAGAAGAATATTACCGAAGAACTGGGCGGCGTGTTGCAATAATAACGGATGGCGGAATTCGAACTGGTGGGGATATGTGCAAATCAATAGTGGCTGGAGCAGATGGAGTTATGATTGGCACTCCTTTTGCACAAACCGAAGAAGCTCCCGGAAAAGGATTTAACTGGGGAATGGCAGCTCCTCACGCGGCTCTTCCCAGAGGAACCAGAATTAACACTGGTACAAAAGGAACACTACACCAACTTTTGCTCGGCCCTACTAGCCGTACTGATGGGACACAAAATTTGGTTGGTGCGCTAAGAGTGTGTATGGGAATGTGTGGGGCGCTAAGCATACAGGAATTACAGCAGGCAGAAATGGTAGTGGCGCCAGCAATAGCTACGGAAGGCAAGGCCTTTCAAATTGCGGGAAGCATTTGACGTCTCGTTTATATTAAGGCAAATTTCACATATAAACTTAATCAACCGGAAATCATTCTTCACAATTGACTACACGGAACTCGGGCTTATACTGTTGCCTATGGGAGGATACCGTGAGCAGCACTCATCTTTTATCCATATGTGACCTATCTATAAATGACATCAGTCATATTGTAACTCTTGCGTCAAAGCTAAAAATCGAAAAGTTCAGTGACACATTGCATGGGAAGAGCGTAGCTATGCTCTTTGAAAAACCTTCGCTTCGAACCAAAGTTAGCTTTGATGTAGGTATTCGGCAAATGGGCGGGCATCCTATTTACTTGGGTAAGGACGAAGTCGGTCTAGGAGGCCGAGAAGCCGTTTCTGACGTCGCTCGTGTCTTATCTCGATATGTAGACGCAATTGTCGCCAGAGTATTCAAGCACAATACCCTCGAAGAGCTAGCCATGCATGCCTCAATTCCTGTTATAAACGCACTCTCTGACTCGGAGCATCCCTGTCAGGCTCTAGGCGACATGCTAACCATTGAAGAACATATCGGACTATCCAAGAGACCTACCATTGCCTTCATTGGAGATGGGAATAACGTGGCTTCAAGTCTTGCATTAGCTGCGACTGCTCTTGGGTCAAAATTCATTATAGCGTCGCCAATAGGATACGAGCTGCCAAAAACCGTGGTAGAAAAAGCCAACAGTAGATCATCTAATGGGCAGATTCTAATTCATCAGGTTTCTCAGCCTCAGGAAGCAATAACTCAAGCAGAGGTTATTTATACAGACGTGTGGACGAGTATGGGCCAAGAAAATGAATCAACCAAACGAAACAAAGATTTCGAAAATTTCCAGATAACTCCACAGCTTATGGACTTGACCAAACCAGGTTCGATATTTATGCATCCGCTGCCAGCACATCAAGGTCAAGAAGTGAGTTCTGACATGCTGGATGATCCGAGATCAGTCGTATTTGACCAAGCTGAAAACAGGCTCCACGCTCAAAAAGCAATTTTCGCACACCTGCTCGAGCGCTCAACTTAATACTATACTAATTTTGTGAATTCTTAATGAACAAGCCCATTATAGCCATAGTCGGCAGACCAAACGTCGGAAAGTCCACTCTTTTCAACCGTCTTGTTGGACATAGAGTTGCGGTGGTGGCAGAAGAACCTGGAACCACTAGGGATCGGATATCTCTTGACGTCATCTGGCAAGATCGAACGTTCATAATAATGGACACAGGCGGGCTGGATTATGACGAGTCCATAAGATTATCGAAAGAGGTTGAAGAACAGGTAGAGGCGGCTATAGATTCGGCCGATGCCATCATTTTTCTGACGGACGCCCGTGATGGTATAACATCCTTAGATCTTGCCATAGGACAGAGGCTCAGGAAATCTGAAAAGCCAATTTTCATGGCTGTAAACAAAGCTGATAATACTAAACTTGCCCAAAACACTGCTGAATTTTATGGAATTAAACTCGGTGACCCTATGCCGATAAGTGCGCACCATAACCTAGGCATAGATAACCTGATGAGCACAATTTCCCAACAACTTCCAAAGAAAACCGATGAAGCATCTAAAGATACTCAGACACTGTCATTAGCTATAATTGGTCGGGTCAACGTTGGGAAATCCTCACTGTTGAATGCCCTACTAGGAGAAGAACGGGCTATAGTTAGCGATATCCCCGGCACTACGCGCGATTCTATAGACACAAGACTCCAATACGCTGATCAAAGACTGCTGCTCATAGACACCGCCGGAATAAGGAGGAGGGGGAAAGTCGTCCCTGGGATAGAGAAATTTAGTGTCTTGCGATCTGTTCGGTCGATTGACAGAGCCGACGTAATCTTCTTTGTGATGGATGCCACTGAGTTAGCAACGGCCCAAGACACGCATATAGCAGGACAGATAACCGATGCATTTAAGGGCGTGGTAATAATTGTCAACAAATGGGATCTTGCTGAAGCGAATGGGGTCACCGCATCGGATTGTATCACTGAAATAAGAGAGCGTTTCAAATTCATGCCGTACGCACCAATAAGATTTGTGTCAGCCTTGGAAAAAAACGGTATATCAAGCGCAATTGAGGCAGCAATAATGGTATTTGACGACCTCACAAAGGAAGTGGAAGAAGAAAAACTTAACAATGAAGTAATTTCCGCAATGTCAAAGCATCTTCCACCAAATAGGGGTAGGCGTCATCTTAGAGTCCACAAAGTGTTACAAGAGGGTATCAATCCACCAACATTTACCTTTTATGTAAATTATCCGGACTTAGTACATTTCTCTTACAGAAGATATCTGGAGAATCGACTAAGAGAGGGATTAGGGTTTCGATGGTCCCACTTGAAATTACAGTTTAAGAGCAGGTCGAGCAGAAATGTTTGAGAATATTCAATCTCAGATTCAATGGTTAGTGATTCCAGGTTCATACTTAATAGGCAGCGTATCTTGGGGCCTGATAATTGGTAAGTTGGCCCGCGGAATCGACGTGCGCCAACATGGAAGTGGGTCTACTGGATCAACTAATGTTTTGAGAACACTTGGAACTCGTCTGGGCGCCTTGGTATTTATATTGGACGTCGCTAAAGGAGTTTTGGCGACGATAGCGGCCAAGCTTCTCGGTGACGAGCCACTACTAGATGGGTTAGCGGCTTTATCAGTCATAATCGGTCACAATTGGCCAATTCTTAGCAGGTTTCAAGGCGGACGAGGCATCGCATCTGCAGTCGGAGCACTAGCTGTATTAGCGCCAATTTCTACTGTTGTCGCCTGTGCAGCTTTTATCCCAGCTGTGTTAATCACTAGATACGTATCCTTGGGGTCTCTCTTGGCAGTGGTCTCGGCAATAATCACAATGCCCATCCTAGCATTCATCGGTATGACCCATTGGGAGTATCTTGCGTATACGATGATCGCAGGACCGCTTATTATACTGCGGCACAAAGAAAACATACGGCGCCTTATAGACGGCACTGAAAGACGCTTGTCATTCCGACCCTAAAGCCTAAAAACTTGGTTTATTCTTGCTGTTTCCAGTAGAATCAACGTAACGACAAGTGACGAGGTGCTAAATGACTTTCGGAATTGACCCCAATGAGGTCGTCCTCACTGGCGAAAACCCCTTTATCAGGCTTGCGCACTCCCCTGACGGTGAGTTGACCACTCGCACAAGCCTGTGGAAGGTAATATTCTCCCCACACGGTAGCGGAAATGTGCTATTCATAGTTAGTACACTAACAGATGCGATTCCCCGCATATATGCCGACAATATACAAGTGGCCCGATGGTTTCAAAGAGATATAGCAAAGTTACAATACGAACCATTCGGCGATGAACAATTGGAAATAATAGACGCAGAATTTGATGCTCATGGAGATATCCGAGATTATTGGACTGAAACCATTTCATCTGAAGAGGATGAAATTTTGATGACTTGGTACGATATTAAAGAACCTCATATAATAGATTACCCTCCACATAGTCGCCCAGGACGTCCTCACGGCGTGTACGCTTGCATGATACCGACGGCTGGAGCCCAAATAACGATCAATGGGGAACGAGCTGAAGGTGAAACCTTCTTGGTCGATCAGTACTCGAATTCACTCGCCACTTCATCATTGGCATTCTCGGAATCTTGGGTCGTAGAAAGGAGTTAAATGCACTCTAAAGACTAATTGTGCTTTCTGTTAAATAAACAATATGAAAACAAACTTAAATCGAATAGGGGTTGTAGGCACTACTAGTTGGGGCACAACCCTCGCGATAATTATGGCACGAAAAGGCCTTTCGGTTACTCTGCTAGCCAGATCACAAGAGGAAGCCGACAGGTTGAATTTAGACAGGGAAAACAAAAAACTTCTACCTGGATTCCATTTTCCAAAACATCTTGTCGTTACTACTAATGCAAATGAAGCTCTCCTAGAATCCCATTTTACTGTTATCGCCGTACCTTCCAAAACTTTCAGGTCTAATCTCCAAGGAATAAAAATTAACCTGAACCCAAGTACAGTGATAATAAGCGCCACAAAGGGACTAGAATCAGATTCAGGCCTCCGAATGAGTGAAATAATAGAACAAGAACTTAGTCCTCCTTTGAATTCTCGTGTATGCGTACTTTCAGGGCCAAATTTGTCAACGGAGATAGCCGACGGCGTTCCAGCATTGACCGTACTGGCTTCGAATGATACTGCCCTATCCATTGCCGCACAATCTGCCTTAATGACCCACACTTTCAGAATATATACGACCAGCGATGTGATTGGCGTGGAACTTGCGGGTGCATTAAAAAACATTGTAGCCATAGGCGCAGGGATCTGCGACGGGCTAGGTTACGGGAACAATGCAAAAGCCGCATTTGTTACTCGAGGACTGGCAGAAATAACCAAAGTAGGAATACATGCTGGCGCGGACCCAATGACTTTTGCAGGGCTGGCTGGCTTAGGAGATCTTATGGCAACTTCATCCAGCAGTTTAAGTCGTAACAGATACCTCGGAGAAGAATTGGGTAGGGGAAAAACTGTAGAAGAAATAAGAGAGAGTATGCATAACGTGACTGAAGGTGTAGACAGTACAGTTGCCGCTTTAATAATGGCTGACAAGTATAACGTCGATATGCCAATAACAAAAACAGTCTATCGGATTCTGTTTGAAGGCCTCGATCCTTCTACCGCCGCAAAAGAACTCTTGGCTAGAACTCCTCAACCAGAGTAGAACGACAACCTTTAATTGGCACTTTCGCCAATATGGTGGTCATTTCTTGGTAGCCAATATCGTAAGCCACTCTCCATCCGCAAAACTTTCCTTAATCAAAAATCGTTTTCTAAGCTGATCTTCGACCTCAAGTTGCCTTTCAGATAAGATCCCAGAAGCTATGAGCAATCCTTGATTTTTTAAAATTTCAGCTAAAGGTTCAACAGAAGATATGACTACATTAGCCGTAACGTTTGCCAAAGCCAAATCAAAAGAATCCTTTGGGAGCTTCACGGCTGGGATCGTACCGTGAATAAGATTAAAGTTCTTAACATTATTCTGAACCGCGTTAGCCGAGGCAACTTGAATCGCAGTTTCATCTGTGTCCAATCCAGTTATACACTGCGCACCAAACTTACTTGCTGCAATAGCCAATATGCCTGAACCAGTTCCTAAATCCAAAACGCGCATTCCAGGAACCACCCATCTTTCAATCTGTTCCAAGCACAATTTGGTGGTAGGGTGATGGCCAGTACCAAAGGCCATTCCCGGATCGAGTTCGATCACTATATCGTCTGCCGAGGGATCGTAGTTGTGCCATGTAGGCTTAATAATAAGTCTTTCGCCAATTCTATAAACGGTAAACTGTGCTTTCCAGCTGTTTTCCCATTCCTCTTCACTAACCACCTTATGCTTCAAATATATGCCTGGCTGCAAATAGGATATTAAACGTACTCCTATATCTATCATCGCTCTACGACTATCAGCAGTAACATCTAGCGGGATACAGGTCATAACAACCACCGTATGGGGAACCTTATCGACGTCATGATCGTTATCGGGATCCCAATCTCCTTCTTCCTGAACTATAACTTCCCTATCTCCATAACGTCTAAAAAGTTCCGAGACTGGCTCAACAAACTCTGGAGTTGTCGTCACGCTCAATTCAATCCATTTTGCTCTATTCATTCGTTGTTATATGAGGTTTCAGGCATTTTTTCCAAAAGTATCCTTTAATCGGTCAACCCATCCCTTCGCCTCTTCAATAACAGTACCTTTCACAAGGGTCCCGTTTAATTGTTCAAACAACTCCCTTTCTTCTTTACTAATAGCCTTGGGAGTTGCGACATTGACATTTACGAGGAGATCTCCAATTCCAGCTCCGTTAAGCTTTGCGACACCCTGGCCTTTAATCCTTATAACCGTCCCTGTCTGTAGACCAACTGGTATTACTAAATTGGTGTTCCCCTGCAATACGGGAATCTCAACCGTATCTCCCAAAGCAGCCTGAGCAAAGTTTATAGAAATGCTCAGCAATAAATTAGAACCATCCCTAACGAAAACCTTGTGGCCCTTAACATTAAGTGACACATAAACATCTCCACGAGGGCCTCCATCCGAACCGATATCGCCCTGCGCCGGTATGCGGATTTGGGTCCGATCTCCGACTCCGGCGGGTATATTTACACCCAAACTAGCCGTCTTCCTCTCAACACCTCGCCCACGACATTGCCGACAAAGTACCTCAATAACTTCACCCTCCCCGTGGCATGTCGGACACCCAACCACTTGCACGAATTGCCCGAATAGGCTCTTCTGAGCACGTTGCACTTGTCCAGTCCCTCGACATGTACTACACGTCTCCGGCGTCGAGTCGGTTTCGCTTCGGCTGCCGTGGCAAGCTTCGCACGCTTCCACACGCGATAGAGTTAATTCCTTACTTGTCCCTATGGCTGCTTCCTCGAAACTAAGTGTGGCCGCGAGCTCAAGATCACCCCCCTTCCTTGGTCGCTTCCTTGCTCTAGATTGAGTGTCAAAGCCGCCAAAAAACGTATCGAAAATTTCACCTAGGCCACCAAAGTTTTCAAACCCGTCGAATCCGCTGCCAGTCCCCGTCGAATCTGCTAACCCAGCATGTCCAAATGTGTCATATGCGGATCGTTTCTCTTTACTAATCAGCACTTGATAGGCCTCGTTAATCTCCTTAAATCGTTCGCCGGCCTGCGGGTCACTATTTCTATCAGGATGATGCTCAAGCGCTAGCCTACGAAACGCCTTCTTAATGTCTTCGTCAGAAGCCGACTTGAGAACGTCCAAAATTTCGTAATAATCTTTCTTAATAGCCACGATCACACAACCCCATATGTAAACAATTTATATCGTATCAGGCTTAACAATACTTTTGTGGGTTTGGAAGGAATGGTGATTACAATGTTTCATCGAGGGAAAATAGTTCATGCCTGCACCCATACGAGTTGCCAAGCATATCATCCATTAATTGAAAAACATACCGAACACTGAAAATCGGGGTTGAGTATCTCATCAGAGCGGCCCAATAATAACTACAGAACCATAAGGTTACACATAACGGGAATAAGTCACACTGGCGTTTCGTAGTTTATCCATCGCATGTTCCCTACCGATCTTCCCTTTAACGCTTCCAGCATCTGAGACCTTTGAAACCACTTCGGGCATAATTCCAGTGCCTTCAATTAATTCAATCACACTCTGAACCATCCTAAAAAGAAGAGGGACCCCAATGGAGTCCCTCTTCTTTTTACTATCGACTTCTGGTTGTTATTACGAAACCAGTATGCCAGCGGCGGTCACATAGACCCAATACCCTGCGCCTACAGTTACTGTCGCAAAGTTGTTCGGTAGGACCTTAGTCCACGTTCCAGCTTGCGTGTCGTAGGTGTAAGCGGTCACCCATGATGTGCTACCAAAGTATGTATCAGCAGACACGGTGTCACCAGGTGATTGGGAACCCAATACCGTGATTGGAACCATGTTCCAACCAGCCGACAGGTTGATTGCCGGTGGTGGGGCATCAAAGCCCTGCCCAGGCACGCTAACCTTAATCGGGCTAAATGACGTGGTATTCACCCAGTATGCATATGATCCGTCAACTGTCGACAGAGTACCACTCAAGGTACCGTCTGCATCACGTGTTGCAGATAGCCATGCACCATTCTGATAACTAGTCACCGACTTAACTTCGGATACAGTTATGACACTGTTGATAGCAGAGTCAGCAGGCTCGCCTGGCAAGGATATCAAGTTCATTCCAGGCTTCAAAGGTATGCTAACGTCCGGGGTCGCCTTTACCGTAAAGGTAACAGAGGCGTTTGAGGCCAAAGTGTTACCTGCATCGTCAGTACCATTGATCTCAAGATCGTGGTCGCCAAGGGCTAGGCCGCTCGTCGACAAGATAAAGGTCTGGTTATCGGTAGTAGCTTCCGTACCTAACACATCAGCGTCATCCAACGTTAGTACCGTTAGGGTAACTGCCTTGTGCGTGTCACCATCGTACTCACTAGCTTCACCAGTCCAGTTGATCGTGACGAACGGGTCATTCCTGGTCACATCCGTGCCGTTAGCGGGAGTCACGGATGGCGCCGGGATACTGTCGTCCATCTCTATCATGATCGCACTTGACGAAGCAGGATCATTGCCGCCACCGCTTCCGGCGTTACCAGCAGTATCAGTACCGGTAACTTTAATTACAAAGGCGCCGTCATCAAGTCCGCGGGCAGTTAGCCACGCATCCACGTCGATTGTCTTACTCCACTGGTTGGTACCGAGGAACGTCAGGGAACCTGAGTCCACCATACCTCCTGCAGGCGCTGCAGCCGTGGACAATATCAAAGTACTACTGCCAGATGCTGCCCCAACCGTAATGACCGGGTTAGTCAGCAAAGTCTCGTTGGCTTCCACCTGTATCGTAATTTCATCGTCACTTACAGGCACGCCTGTTCCTTCAGCAGTTATTGTAGTAGTGAAGGTTGGTGCAAGCCCGTCAGCAGCGGCACTGTTGGTCAAAACCGCGGTGTTCGCGTTACCAGCAGCGTCCTCGATCGAGCCAGCGGCCACTTCTACCTTGGGGGTAGCAGATGGACCCTTCGCACCGACGGTCAGGAACACACTGTCAGTCTGACCAGAGTGCCAGTCAGCTGCGACTGCAGCAACACCGTCAACGGTGAAGTCCGCAGCAGCTACTGAGTCACCATCAATGGCACCGTCAAAGATGACGCGAATGCTCGTGGTCTTGCCCTTAGTCACATCTGTGATCAGACGGGCACTACCTGACTTAGAAGCGTCCCAATACTGTCCGAGGATAACATTGGGATCCGTAGAACTAAGTGTAACGGCCGCACGGTCCAGTGTGAACGTATGAGGATCGGCCGCACCTTCCGCAGCGGTGGTGGTATCGACATCACTCTTTCCAGTGTTGCCGGCATCATCCTTGGCTTCCATATACCACTCGTAATCTCCATCGCCAGCGGCGGTCAGATCTACTTGGACTGACGCGCTTTTACCACCGGTGATCGTTGTCAAGGTGTATTCACCGTTGACGAAGCCCTGAGCGCTATCGTCCGAGGTCAAAGCATCGTTCTTAATTTCCTTCCAGGTCGTTCCCTCATTAAGGGAAATGTAGAACTTAATGGTGGTTGATTTTACTCCTGACTGTGCATCAGTCACGTCACCGGCAAGAACAGTCGTCACAGAGTTGGTCTCTGTTGCCTTGACGGGAGTAAGACCGGTGGCCTCTGGAGAAGTCAACTCAACATTCAGGGTAGCAGTGCGGGATTCTCCGCCCTCGCTAACATCCTTGTATACAGCGCTTATGACGTTGCCGTCACCAGCTGCTATCACTTGGGGGTTAGACGAGGCATTAGACGCAGTAGCCAGCGTGAAGGTGTCAGTGAAGACGCCTGTATTCAAGCCGGTCTCTGCAAGAGTGACTGAGAAACCAGTCTGGTCCGACGTGCTCTTGAGAGTCACGGTGGTCGTATTCGCTTCAGAACCGAAGTAAATCAAAGCGAAGTCACCAGTACCAGAAGTCTTGGATATGGTCACAGTGTTCATTCCTATGTCTACAACTGAAAGACCTACCAAGTTGTCAGCCGGGTCTCCAACAACAATCACGTCATTGGTTGACAGGCCGTTAGCTTCTCGGGCTGAGTTGAGTGCGTCAACATCTGCCGCACCAGCCGCAGCCAGGACCAACGCATTAGTCATAGTGCCGGTGTATGTGCCACCTAGAGCATTAATCGCCGCCGTTATAGCTGTAAGATCAGTCACAGGCGTGCTAAGCGTCGCGTCCTCAACAATTCCAGCCCAGTCAGCTATAGGAGCTGTGTTCGGGTAGACCGTTATAGGCGAGATAGCCGCAAATGTATAAGCAGCGGTCCCCCCCCTACCAGCGACCTCGGCCTTCTGGAGGACAGGCACGTTAACATCACTGTCCGTGACCGTTATCTTAACGGTCTTGCTCAAGTCAGACCAGCTGGTATCCATTGCGATGGTACCAACCACTCCTGACGGAGCGGCTAAAGCACTCGCTGCGCCTAAAGCGGCTAACAGCAGCGCCGTAACTCCAATTAAAGAAAGAAAACTGAAACGCTTATTCACTTCCTACCCCCTTATGGATATCCGAAATTGGGATGCGTTGTTTAGACATAACAAACCGGGGCTCCGCCAAGCGGGGCGCCCGGGACGGGTCTATTCCATTTTTCACAAGGAGAACTTCTCGCGAGTTCATTCCACTCCTTGGCAAGGTCAAACCCAAGACATTTTTCACGATTTACTCTCGATTGTCAATAGCAACGCTCCATTTTGACCGTCTTCGACAGCCACCGGAACAAGACAACCCTCTTCACTCACAGAGATTCGGCAGCAACGTCCCTACTCAATAATTAGGACCGTCACTGAGTGTCCAAACCGTGAGGGGAGGATAGCTGAAATAAGGCTACCTTGTCAAGCCTGACAAGGTCATTTTGGAAGTGATATACGATCGAGAATGGGAGAAATCTTAAAGATACATTCTATAAGAAACTATCAAGCTGGGCTATGCTGGAAATACTGCTTAATACAGAATTTTAATCGTCATAACTGCTTTAGAAGGCGATTAAGGGTGATTTTGCCCCTTCTTGTAAACCACAAAAAGGCCACCTAAAGTAAGTCTGCCAACCATTGAGTACGACAGAGAAATTGTGTAGTTAATAGGTAAAATACTTTATTAACGCTTTAAGTTTGTGCGAGTTTGTGTAAGTTAGTTAGGAAATCCGCGTTGCTTGTACTCTTAGATAACATTCCCATAACTCTTTCAGTTACGTCTGAACTGGCTCCACTATCGGAACTACTCATACTAACCATGCGTCTTAACAGCCAGATTTGCTTCAAATCTGCCTCACTCAATAAAAGCTCTTCGCGACGGGTACCACTTCTTTGGATGTCTATCGCCGGGAAAATTCTTTTCTCCGCAAGGCGTCTTTCCAAATGGAGTTCCCAGTTTCCAGTGCCTTTGAACTCCTCATAGATCACATCGTCCATTCGACTCCCAGTTTCCACTAGGCAAGTGGCGATTATTGTTAGGCTGCCACTGCCTTCGGTATTACGTGCGGCACCGAAAAATTTCTTTGGGGGATAAAGCGCGATAGGATCTATGCCACCTGAAAGTGTTCTTCCGCTAGTGGGTACAGCCAGATTATAAGCACGGGTAAGCCTAGTTATACTATCAAGCAATATAGCTACATCCTTCTTTCCTTCTACAAGCCTCTTAGCGCGTTCAAGTGCCAATTCTGCAACGCGGCAATGATCCTCCACGGGCTCATCAAAAGTAGAACTGAAAACTTCACCAGCGACTGATCGCCGAACATCGGTGACCTCTTCAGGTCGCTCCCCAATCAAGGCAACCATCAAGTGTATATCTGGATAATTCGAAGTTATGCCATGCGCTATCTCTTTGAGCAGCATAGTCTTGCCAGCCTTAGGAGGCGACACTATGAGCCCACGTTGCCCCTTACCAATGGGTGCGACCAAATCTATGATTCTTGACGAAAGGTTAGTGGGAGCCGTTTCTAATTTCATATGGGAATCAGGAAAAACGGGCGTGAGTTTTTCGTAGGTAGGCCTACCTCTGGCCTGATCAGGCTCAATTGAGTTAACGGTTTCGACTCTTGTTAGGCCAAAGTACCGCTCAGCTTCTTTGGGAGGCCTAATCTGACCCGAGACCATATCACCAGTACGAAGCCCAAATCGCCTTATCTGGGATTGGGATATATAGACATCGCGTTGCCCTGGCTTGAGTTCACCATTTCGACGCAAGAATCCGTACCCGTCACCCATTGTCTCCAAAACGCCGTCAGCCACTATATTAGGCTCGGATTTATCTCCCTTCTCGTGCCGTTCGGCGAAATAACCAACGATCCTGTGTAGTATCTCGTCTCTGCCAAGAGACCCAATGGCTTCTACGTTGAACCCTGAGATACGATCTGCCAAGTCCGCCAACTCATCCCTTGTCTTGGTTTCCAGTTCAGATAATTGGACAGTAGCATTTGTAGTCAAGAATGATCACCTCAGAGAATGTTTAAGATTTGCTCAAAGTAGAGTTAGTCATTATTAAATAGAATTGTAAGTTTGTCTTTGTACGATTCCAGTAGCCAGGGCAACAGTTCCGGTCGAGAGTATCTGTCCTCATGTTAATTAAGACAGTCATCCTTAGTATTTATTACTGGATCTGCTCCTAGCAACGTCGCCACTTCCTGCACCGACCATCATAGGCTTCGCGGGTGGGGGTTGGCACTAATATGGGTATAGTCACAGGGGAGTCAAGGCGAAGCTGCTGAATTATATCAGACGTCAAGAAAATCGTCCACCGTTGGATTATCTCCGAATCAACGGTAATGGCCGTTGGTCTCCTTTACGAATAGTTTCCTGAGTCGCTTCTAGGAAATCCCTAAACAAAGGGTGGGGACGTTGTGGACGCGACAAGAATTCAGGGTGGAACTGCGTTCCTAGCATAAATGGGTGGTTTTCCACCTCGCTGATTTCTACAAGTCGTCCATCGGGAGACAAGCCACTAGCGATCAAGCCCACTTCCTCTAATAGTGATCGATATGTACTATTAAACTCGTAACGATGCCGATGGCGTTCTTCAATTTCGGATCTACCATAGGCCCTTGCCGCCCGAGTATTTGGAACTAGTTGACACTTGTAGATACCAAGCCTCATTGTGCCGCCCATTTGCTTTACCTGCAGTTGTCCTGGCATCAAATCTATGACTGGGTGTTTAGTATCTGGATCAAACTCCGTAGAATTTGCGTCGGAATAACCTAACAAGCTGCGAGTATATTCCACCACCATCATCTGCATTCCAAGGCATAATCCGAAATATGGCACAAGGTTTTCCCTCGCATATTTAACGGCCTGAATCATTCCATCAATTCCCCTAGGCCCAAAACCACCAGGAACCACTATGCCTTTCGCAAAAGCTAGTAAGTCTTCCGTCCCATACCTCTCAATATCCTCTGATTGTATCCACGAGATTTCTATATCCTTATCGTGAGCAAGGGCTGCATGGGAAAGAGCCTCTTTCACAGAAATGTATGAGTCCGGCAACTCGGCGTATTTACCCACCACCGCAATCGGTATTTTCTCCCTTTCCAAATTAATTCTATCTACAAGTATTCTCCAATTGGACATGTCATTTCGTTTACGATCAAGATTCAGAGACCGTAAGAGAATCGAGCCCAAACCTGCGTCTTCAAGAGCAAGTGGAACCTCATAGACGTTATCCAAGGTTGGCAAAGCAAACACGGCATCGCGAGAAACATCACAAAAGAGAGATATCTTGTCTTTAATAGCATCCGAAACCGGAAAGTCACTTCTCGCGATGATTGCATCAGGCTGGATCCCGATACTTCTTAACTCCTTGACGCTATGTTGTGTGGGTTTTGTTTTAAGTTCTCCAGTGGTCACCATATTTGGCAACAGCGTAACGTGTATATAGTAAACGTTGTCGCGCCCGGCATCCTTTCTGATTTGACGTATGGCTTCTAGGAAAGGAAGACCTTCAATGTCACCTACGGTGCCACCCACTTCAACCACAACTACCTCGGCGCCACTTTCAGAGGCAAGGTTAAAAATATGTTCCTTTATCTCATCTGTAACGTGCGGGACCGTTTGTATAGTACCTCCAAGATAGTCACCTCGACGTTCCTTAGCGATCACTAGACTGTAAATTTGACCGGCAGTTATATTGGACGACCCTGTAAGCTCAATATCTATAAAGCGTTCGTAATGACCCAAGTCTAGATCCGTCTCAGATCCGTCCTTAGTAACAAATACCTCTCCGTGCTGGTATGGCGACATCGTGCCAGGGTCCACATTGAGATAGGGATCCAATTTCATTACAGAAACCGATATGCCGTGACTCTTCAAAATCCGCCCAATAGAAGCTACGCTAATGCCCTTGCCTATGGAGCTCACAACGCCGCCTGTCACAAAAATATATCTTGTACTCATAACCAACTCATTAATCTAAATTCTTAACTTGAAATGAAAAATCGGTACGGAAAGTGCCATCGGCACACTGGGCCAGTAGTTTGCATTTGCGCGCATAAAGCCGCACTCTAAGTAAGCTTCTGTTTCGCCGTAGCTCATTAACTTATTTAGTCTTCACGACTGCGCATTTAATTAATGCCCGTTGAGATTGTAGATGCGGTTTTAAAATAGTGTCAAGCATAATTATTTAAACAACCAACCGCTGGCTTTGCCGAAGTCACGCCATCGAGCACACCACAATTTGCCCAAAATCAGTTAACTCGTTAAGAAAGGTTAGTAAATCCACAACAGCGACTGACAATCTTTGAAAATTTAGAGCAAACCCACAGGCAGGGACGCAGACCCCAAGATTGACCTTTATCGTCAAAAAATGTAAAATCTAGCATGTTAAGAGTCATGCGAAAGCAGCCGACGAGATGCGTATAACGGGTGGCGAGGCACGTGGAATTCAGCTTCTAGTGCCGCGTTTTCCTCGTTTCAGACCGACCTCAGATAGAGTGCGCTCAGCACTCTTTCAGGTGATATCAAATTTGTTGATGAAAGCTCGGGTATTAGATTTATACGCAGGAAGTGGATCTCTCGGAATTGAGGCGCTGAGTCGCGGCGCCGAGCTTGCCGATTTTGTAGAAATGAATCTTGTCCTATGCCGTGCCATCAGAGATAACTTAAGAAAGACAACCTTAGATGGCAAAGGAATGGTGCGAAGATTGAGCGTCGGCAGAGCAATCACTACCTTGAAAGGACCCTACGATATAATACTCCTAGATCCGCCTTACAATCGGCCTGATCTAGACGAAACGATGGAGAAACTGGGAGATTCAACTCTCCTGGCAAACAAAGGTCTGATCGCTTTGGAACACAGTAAACAGCAGGTCCCACAGCAAAGTTATGGAATCTTGGAAAAATATTCGGAACGACGGTACGGAGATACAATGCTAACGTTTTACAGAGAGGCAATGTCATGACTTTAGGTCTTTATGCAGGTAGTTTTGATCCGATAACTAAGGGGCATCTCGACATCGTGCAACGGGCGGCATCGATTGCAGGGAAACTCGTACTAGCTGTATTTGACACGCCATCCAAAGGCTTACTTTTCTCTACCAACGAACGGCTACAATTGTGTCAAAGCGCCGTGGCAGGAATGAAAAATGTCGAGGTTGCAAAATTTAGTGGTCTCCTAGTTGAATTCGCCAGGTCGATCAACGCAAATTTCATGATCCGTGGGCTCAGGAACATTACCGACCTAGATTATGAAGTGGCAATGCTAATGATGAATCGAAAACTGAATCCCAGAGTAGACACTATATTCCTTTATACCAGTCAAGAGTATCAATCAATCAGTTCTTCTTTGATAAAGGAGGTAGCCAGTTTTGGAGGCGATATAACTGACCTTGTAACAAAGGATGTTGCCCAAGCTCTGAAAAGTAAACTAAGTGCTCAGGCACAATAAAATAACTCGAAAGGGGAATATCATCGAAATCTTCGGCATTATAGATAAATTAGAATCATTGGCAACTTCAGGCATACGAGTCCCTATGAGTAAGAAACTCTTCGTAGATTCTGAGACACTTCTCGAACTCGTAGATCAATTGCGAGTCTCAATTCCACAGGACATATCTACAGCTAATGAAGTCATAAGGAAACGAGAAGAGTTGCTCAATCAGTCTTTGGGAGAAGCAAAACGCATTAGGGCGTCCGCTGAAACTGAGTTTCGTTCCAAGGTAGGGGAAACAGAGCTCGTTAAAGAAGCCGGAAAAGAGGCGAAAGCGATATCAAAGGAAGCTGAAGAAAGGGCTCAGCAAATATTAGATGTCGCCGAAACTCAAGCTGCAACAAAAAGAACGTCTGCTGATAGGTACGCGCAAGAGCAACTATACAAACTTGAGGAAGAGGTAAACAGACTTCTTAGCACCGTGCGAAACGGCATAGAAGTACTCGAAGCACAACAAAAAGTTTCCGGCCAGTAGGTGCCGTTCTAAAATTACCGGCAACACACTTGAAACTGGGATCTTAAAGCTGTGTTTCGTATGACTAAACTTAGAGTAAGTCTACGAGTCTGAGTGGAAATCGCCGCTCTGGCCGCCTCGCTTGCTAATCAACCGAACGTCTCCGATCTTCATCTCCCTGTCTACAGCTTTGGCCATATCGTAAATCGTCAACGCGGCCAGCGTTACCGCGGTTAACGCTTCCATTTCAACCCCAGTGTTCGCATTTGTACTGGCAAAAGCCGTAACTTCCACCGCTGATCTAGCGTCATCCAAGCTGAACTCGATAGAAACATGACTAAGTGGTATGTTGTGACAAAATGGTATCAAGTTAAATGTCTGCTTGGCCGCCATTATCCCAGCGACTCTAGCAATTGCCAAAACGTCCCCCTTTTCGATTCCTCGCTCTCTAATCAAAAAAAGTGTCTCTGGCTTCATGTACACACTGCCTACCGCGACGGCATCGCGTAAGGTGGTCTTTTTATCAGTTAAGTCCACCATTTGACCTCTACCTTCCTCATCAACATGTGAAAGCCCAATAAATTTATCTACTTTACCTGCCATTAAACTAATCCTACTCCTGCCCGAATTTGGATAGTGGTCCTAAAGTGAAGCTTAGCGACATATCGTAATTTATCAAACCCATACTTCGTAGCTATCTCAATGCCTTTATCTATAACCTTTGAAGAAGCTCCCTTTGGCAAGTCATCAATCCCCATCTCGCGGCTTAAGCTTTCAAGCCCTGTCAGATATGCCTCGCGTGCAATTATTGATGCAGATGCAACCGCAATGTCAGATTCAGCTCGCGGCATCTGAATGAGATTTATTTCCCTTCCCTTAGTCATAAGGCTATCTCTAACGAATTTTTCGTCACCAAATTGATCAGTGATCGCAAGATTACACTCTTTTACATTCAACACGTCTTCCAATGCTCTTGCGTGAGACCACCCAAGGAGTTTATTGAGGTTTTTCATTTTATCGTAAAGTTCATTGTACCTTTCAGGGCCAACCGTAACGATTTTCCATGTCACCAAACTCTTAATGTCTGCTGCCATCACCTTTATCGCCTTGTCTGACAATTCTTTGCTATCGCGCACACCGATATCTCTCAGCCTAGATTCGCTTTCACTATCAACGAAGGCAGCTACCGTTACCAAAGGACCGAAATAATCGCCTTTCCCACTCTCGTCCGATCCAATCCTGGGACCCGAATACCCTTGAGGTAAACCGGCGCTTTTAAGCAAAGGTGTTTTTTCGATAAAGCCCTGAGCAGCTAATTTGACAACCCACTTATCCGTTTCAGCGCCCTGAAAAAGAACTTTGTTAGTTTTGTAAACAGTAATTCTGATACCTTGGTTTTTGGCAATTAAAACAGAGTTCTTTTCTTCGCAAACGAAATCAAGGTTTTCTAAGCACCGTTTCAGCAGAGGTACTTGATCTGAGCTCAATGTTGTTGAAAACTGGTTCATGTTATTAGCCTCAGTAAACTGAACTAGGCTTTTATAAATCGTATTTATCCACCAATATGGTACATTTCTACTTTTTTCGCAGGCTGCTTCGAATGGGCTCCACGCTCTTCAGAATATCGGTCTTCACGCGCACTCCAAACTCGGGTAATGAACTTCACTATGTCACCATCGGTAGTCTGCGACCTTATTAGTGTCCTCAGATCGTGTCCGAAGCTAGCAAATAGGCACGTGTAGATAATTCCATCAGCTGAAAGTCTCGCACGTGAACAGTCCATGCAAAAAGGATTTGTAACAGAAGAAATAAGCCCTAACTCCCCTTCCCCATCAGCGTATCTGTATCGGGCTGCCACTTCTCCGGGAAAGTTCTTACTTAGCGCGACTAGAGGCATCTCTTCATTTAACTGGTGAAGTATGTCTTTCGACGACACGACCTGCTCCATTCGCCAACCATTTCTGTTCCCCACATCCATATATTCTATAAACCTCACTATGTGCCCTCTAGCCTTAAAATATGAAGCTAATTCAACGACCGTGTGATCATTAACTCCTTTTTGTACAACTGTATTAATCTTAATGGGCATGAAGCCGGCTTCTTCAGCAGCTTGAATACCATCCAAAATCGGTTGTGTCCCATATTGTCGTCCGTTCATCCGTTGAAAAATTTCATCGTCCAAGGTATCCAAACTAACGGTCAAACGCTTGAGTCCAGCCCTCTTCAACTTTCCCGCAATTTTGCCAAGTCTATACCCATTGGTAGTAAGTGAAAGGTCATCAACACCTGATATTGCAGCTAGATCCCTGACCAGTTCTTCAATATTAGGTCTAAGTAACGGCTCCCCACCTGTGAGCCGTAATCGAGTCACTCCGAGCTGAACAAAGATTTTGGCTACTCTTATTATCTCCTCATAACTCAGTACCGCGTCTCTGGATAGGAATTTATATCTCTCTCCATAAATCTCATTCGGCATGCAATAGGTACATCGGAAATTACATCTGTCTGTTACAGAAATTCGGAGATCCGTCAGTGGCCTTCCGAAAGTGTCTCTTAGACCCTGTCGTTTAACGTAATTATCCATAAACTATTTCATTGAATTTCATATTAATAGCCATCTTAATCTTTTAAACAGTTTATTTGTAGCGATCCCTCTATGGCTAACGGCATCTTTGGAATCAGAATCTATCTCGCCGAAAGTCTTGCCAAGGGCTGGAAAATAAAACAACGGATCATAACCAAATCCGTTAGCACCCTTGATTTCCCTTGCTATGTACCCATCGCAAGTTCCTTCAAAAAGTTCTGGCTCATGACCACTGATCGCCAATGCGATTACGCAACTAAACCTAGCCATACGGCTTTTCCAAGGGGTATCACTAAGATTGCTAAGTAGCAAATCATTATTCTCGTTGTCAGGAGCGGCAACACCAGCATAACGAGCGCTATATATGCCTGGCGCACCCTCTAGCGCATCTACTTCAAGTCCTGAATCATCTGCTAAAGTCGGTAGTCCAGTCTTACAAGCATAATATTCCGCTTTAATGAGAGCATTTTCCGAAAAAGTGGCTCCAGTTTCATTGGGTTCACTAATAATTCGTTCCTGTTGTGGGGTTGTAAAAACAATCGGGAGATCGCTAAGGAGTCTACTATACTCCTTAACCTTTCCATCATTATTCGTTCCTATAAGTAGCTTAAATTGCACAGTTACGGGAGTTGTTCCTCAGGACAGACAAGCATTGGTTTACGAAATTATACTTCAGCCTAGCCCTTATCCATTTCCGGTTTATAAACTCCGTCACGGGCTGCACTGGTAACCTTAGCGCGATGCAAATAGGCTTGTTGCGCGTTTGACACTTTGGAACTGTCCCCACTCCATATTTTTAGCGGAGTAGCTTGTAATCCACGACCATATGAAAAGCTGAGTTGCCAGGGAGTGGCCGAATCAACCATTTGATTAATTGCATTAAGATTTACCGTCGCCTCATCATCACTTTGCCCTCCAGAAAGGAACACTATGCCTGGCATTTCAGCTGGGACCGTGCGCTTAAAACAATCAATCGTATGCTCTGCAACATCTTGAGAGCTCGCCCTGCCGGAGGCTTCTGAGCCAGAAAGGACCATATTGGGCTTAAGGAGCATTCCGCCAAGGAAAACAGACTGGCTATGTAGCTCTTCAAACACTCTCTGGAGAGTAGCCTCGGTTATTTCAAAGCAACGTTTTATATCGTGACCCCCATCCATGAGCACTTCAGGTTCAACTATAGGGACAAGCCCTGCCTCTTGTGACAGAGTAGCAAAGCGACCAAGAGCATGAGCATTTACATCTATGCAGTAAGAGGTTGGGATTGAATCACCTATAGTCATAACTGCACGCCATTTCGTAAATCTAGCGCCAAGCTCATAATACTCTTGAAGCCTCTCTCTCAACCCATCCAATCCCTCAGTAACGGTTTCATTTGGCGAGTTTGCTAGCGCCTTCGCACCCTTATCAACCTTTATCCCCGGGATGATGTTTTCACTTTTCAACGCATCTACAAACGTTTGGCCGGCATCCGTGCTCTGTCTGATTGTCTCATCAAATAAGATTATGCCGCTTATATAGTTGCCACTCCCTTTAGCGGTAATAAGCAGCTGGCGCCAAGACCTGCGATTTTCTTCGGTGGGATCGACGTTCACACTTTTCAGTCTGCGGGCTATAGTAGAATCACTTTCGTCAGCCGCAACAATGCCTTTACTTTTAGCTACAAGTGCTTGAGCTGTTGCCTGCAGTTCTTCCCTGTTCATGGGTGCCTCTCTTTTGATGATCTGGAGTTAGAAGCTTTAACTCGAGACAGATGGTCGATTAAACATCGCACTTTTCGATAAGTTTATCACGATATATACGGTTAAAAACAACCTTTAATTCTTGATATACTTAAGGCTACTTACTTTGGCACACCTAAAGGAGAATCTTTAGATTCATAAAGGGGCGATTATGAAGAATATCCACCCAGCTATTGACCGTAATTTCGCAATGGATCTCGTAAGAGTTACCGAAGCGGCCGCTATAGCTTCTGCACAGCACGCGGGAAAAGGCGACAAAGAACTAGTCGACCAAGCTGCTGTCGACGCTATGCGTTTCATTTTGGGATCTCTCTCAATGGACGGAATAGTTGTTATAGGAGAAGGGGAAAAAGATGAAGCGCCAATGCTATTTAACGGCGAATTAATCGGGGACAAATCGGGTCCTCAAATGGATATAGCGGTAGACCCCATTGACGGAACTACCTTGCTATCTAAGGGACTTCCAGGAGCTATAGCCGTAATTGCTCTCTCGGAGCGCGGTGCAATGAACTGCCCAAAGGAAGTTATGTACGTTAATAAAATAGCCGTCGGGAAAGAAGCCAAGGGACATGTGGATGTTAATGCGTCGGCAAACACAAATCTGAAAAACATAGCTAAAGCAAAGAAGAAACGAATCAGCGAACTAACTGTGGTGGTACTTGATCGCCCAAGACACGACGGACTTTTGGAAGATATCAGGACTGCTGGGGCCAGAATTAAACTAATCTCGGATGGCGACGTTGCCGCCGGAATACATGCTGCCATGGCTAACAGTGGAGTTGACGCCCTAATGGGGATAGGTGGCACCCCTGAGGGCGTGATTGTAGCCGCGGCAATCCGTTGTATCGGCGGTGAGATTCAATGTAAGGCGTGGCCAAGAAACGACGACGAAAGAGACCAGGCCATAACTGGTGGTGCTGATTTGAACAAAGTTTATACTACTGAGGACTTGGTTGCTGGAGAAGAAGTATTTTTCGCAGCGACTGGAGCGAGCTCTGGCGACTTGCTAAGAGGAGTTAACTTTTTCGCTAATGGCGCGCAAACTCATTCACTGGCTATGAGATCTAGATCTGCGACTTTACGTTGGATAGATACCATTCACGATTTTACCCGCCTCGACAAAACTCGTTACAGTACCTAAGCAAGCATTATTGACAAGGTTGAGTTCACAATTTGATCATACGTTGACGAGACCATGGATCGGCAACTTCAGACTGTTAAAATATTAAGTACTACTTGACCCGTATGAATATCCAAGCCTAGAATTGTCGTGTTTGGATGCTGAGATCGCTTATGCCTAAACCTTCTTTGTTAGAACAACTCAATTACATTGCCAAAGAAGCTGATTCCCAATTGGAATCAGCGGCTAGTGAAGCCGATATAGAATCGTGGAGAGTCGCCTATTTGGGAAGACAAGGTCGGCTTACCATGCTACTTCGTAATTTATCCTCACTGCCCATCGATGACAGAAGAGTTGTGGGATTGGAAGCCAACCGAGTTAAAAAACTCCTAGAAGAAAAGTTAAATGGGCGGCAACAGGCACTAAAAGAAGCTGGATACTCCAGATCCCTCCTGGAGGGCGGCATAGATATAACTTTGCCTGGTAGGCCAATGGCGATAGGAAGACTCCATCCGACCACTCGAATTCTCAGGGAAATCTTGGAAGCATTCACTTCTATGGGATTCAGTGTGCTTGAGGGTCCTGAGGTAGAGTGGGAACACTACAACTTTGATGCGCTGAATATTCCCAGCGAGCATCCCGCGAGGGATATGTGGGACACTCTTTGGGTTGATTGGGCAGATCCCTCATCCCAAGAGCGTAACATGCTAATGAGAACTCACACTTCTCCTATGCAAGCCCGTGTTATGGAAAATAATGAACCACCTATTCGAGTGGTAGTCCCAGGTAAGTGTTATCGCTACGAGGCAAGCGATGCCACTCACGAGTGGCATTTCTATCAAGTAGAAGGGTTGGCAGTAGACACAGGCATAACTTTCGCTGACCTAAAAGGGACGCTTTATCAGTTTGCCAAACGCATATTTGGTCAAGATAGACAAATACGATTCCGATGCGACTACTTCCCATTTGTCGAACCTGGAGTTGACATGTCGATAGATTGTTTCTCCTGCAACGGCAAGGGATGCCGCATCTGTAAAGAAAGTGGCTGGATTGAGATACTGGGGGCAGGTATGGTCCATCCGAATGTGCTACAAGGAGTAGGCTACGATCCTAAAAAATATACCGGATTTGCTTTCGGAATGGGGCCCGAACGAATTGCAATGCTAAAGTATGGGATAGACGACATACGACACTTCTATACTAACGACCTTAGGTTCCTAAACCAGGTCTAGCAGCATTTAGCCAATCAAGATTCCGTTGTTCAAACGGGATACTTGCTAGAGCCCCAAAATCCAGGTTGGATTTCTAGTTTGGAATGCAATCCCGTTCTTTTTAGCATTAATTCTGTCACATTTTGAGATCGTTCTAGAACTGCTTGTTCATCAATTACCGTCAGTATTCTGTTGCGCATTAACACTTGTCCATCAACTATTACGGTATCTACATCCTGGCCATTAGCAAAACCAACCACACGATGTACTGGCATATTCAACGGGTAAAGATGCGGTTTATTCATGTCAATCAAAATTAAGTCAGCCTTTTTCCCAACTTCGAGAGATCCGATTTGATCTTCCAATCCCAATGCATGGGCGGCATCAATCGTAGCCATTTCCAACACTTTGCCTGGGGGCATATAGGTGCCATCCCTTTGTTCACCACGATGTTGTCTCATACAAACGTACATGTGTCGGAACATATCGTAATTCATGTCTGGACCAGAGCCATCAGATCCCAATGCAACAGTCACTCCAGAATCAAGCAACTCGGGCACTGGGCATCTAGATGGGTACGAATTGCCAGAACTTGGATTGTGGGCAATCTTAGTGTCGGTTTCACTACAAATATTAATTTCCTCCTCTGTAAGTCCTGTCGAATGAGAAAGTAAACACTTGGGTCCAAGAATTTCCAATTCGCGATGTGCAAACTCTACGGTACCTGTGTCATGCCCATCCTGAGTGAATATTAAGTCGTATTTATATGCGAGGTCCCGGGCTCTTTTCGACTGGTCTTTGATATCTTTAGCACTCATGTCTTTGTAAGGAGCGCGAGAGGGATTTATCACAGGTGACATGATAGATACTTGAATACGACCACTGCCTTTGTCATGCCAAGTATTAATAATTTCTTCGCTGGTTTTAAGATACTGATCAAAGCCAACCATTTCTGATTCGCTTGCGCCACTGCTCCACGAAACGTACTTTCTGGGGTATGGGGGATTGCTTGGGCCCACTGCAATAAACTCTCGAACGCCCACCTGGTTCACAGCATCACAATGATTGTCAGCATAAACAGGCTTGTCCGTGCGCATTATCATGGTGCCTCCCCCAAAGTAGGTCACTCCACAGGTAGTACCATTCTTAAGCCTGTCTACTGAAGACAGAAGGGCATCGGCGTACCAAAATTCTTCATCAGTGCCCTCCGCATATACGTAATCGACAATATCTCCCCACATGCCAGCTGGTCCATGTCCTATGGTCTTCATCAAGGCATGTCCCGCATGACCATGCCCATCTATTAGACCAGGAAGAATTACATTCTTTGCCGCATCTATAACACGGTCTGATTTATGGCTTAATTCCACTTCCTCCCTTGGCCCGACAGCCACTATCCGATCAGCTTCCAAGGCTATCGCTCCGTCATCTATAACCCTGCGATTCGGATCCATGGTGATAATCGTCCCACCAGTAATTAGAATGTCTGCCATTTCTTAACCCTCCAAATTTAATTTCATCAACTAAGCTGAGCTGGAGTGCACCTCACAAAGTTAAAGAAAAGTTACACACTTGTGTCGTTCCAAAATTCGTGAAGTTGGACCATAAGTTCAGTTGAAAATGGATTTGCATCTACTGCAACAGCGGCTTCTTGTATCTGGTCTTCCCCGGAAAAACCCACCAGAGTAGTAGACACACCCGTATGCATTAAAGCAAAACGAACAGCAGCCTTTGGTCTAGTCGATAAATCACCGCCAAGTAGAAAGTCGAGCTTCAAGGCTCTCTCTTCGTCGCTGAAATAGCCAGAATCCGTAACCATCGAGCTGCCTATCGTAGGAGACGCATAGCCTTGACGAGCGATCGGCCCACCTATAGCACCAGCTGCCATTACACGTATGACCACAACCCCCATACCATGACCGGCTGCCCTGTCGATGATTTGCCTAAAGTTGTGTCCTCTAAACCCATCAGGCATTTCCATGCCTGCGCTGGGATTAAGCAGATTGTAGAAAGTCTGTATAACTTCAAATCTTCGACTTTTTACTACTGAGTGAAGCGTTTCTGTATCACCATTCCCCGTAAATCCGGTGAAGCGTACCAATCCTTCAGACCTTAAATCATCGAATACGTCCGCCACTCCACCCTTGCCCAAGACATCATAAATACCAATCGTTTCCCCACTAAGCCCACCACCGCCACGCTCCGTTATACCATCGTGCAGTTGAAAAACGTCTACATAGTCACGATCAAGGCGCTTCAAACTACTCTCCAAAGATCTGCGTACATTGCCACTGATATCGTTTAACGCGCCCCGTAAGTGTATTTTCGTTGCAACAAACACTTTCGGTTTGATCTCAGTAAGAACCTTTCCTAAGTTGGACTCAGATAACCCGTCACCATAGCTCGGGGCGGTATCAAAGTAGTTAATTCCCGAATGAATGGCTTTTTCAACAGCCCGAACTTGCGCTTCGAACGAGCCTCGAACCATCAACCCTCCTACATTGCCACAGCCAAATCCAACCTCAGACACCATTAGTCCTGTCTTACCAAGAGTGCGATAGATCACAATGTCCTCCATTAGCTGACTAATTGATTCATGGTCAGTATAATGGTGTTTTCAATATGTTGTTGGGTATTGAACCATTATGAAAATTCCTTTGCAATGGCTAAAAGAATACGTCGATGTCACCATGACACCCATAGAGCTCGGTCAACGATTGACCATGGCTGGCTTAGAAACTAGTGACGTCAGTTTTATAGGGCGAGAATGGGACAACATTTTTGTCGCTCACGTGGATAAAGTACAAGCTCATCCAAATGCCGATAGGCTCAGATTGGCTACCGTGAACTTAGGTCAAGAAACGATCACTGTAGTGTGTGGTGGACCCAACTTGGCTCAAGGTCAAAAGGTAGCTTTCGCAAAATTGGGCGCCAAGCTGAAAAACCCAGAATCTGAGAAGGCACAAACTCTAAAGGCGATTAAGATACGCGGTTTTTTGTCAGAAGGAATGGTCTGCTCAGAACGAGAGTTGGGCCTGGGGGAAGATGCTTCTGGGATTCTTATACTAGATGAAAATGCCCCAACTGGTACCCCGTTGTCTGAATATCTCGGGGACACAATAATAGTAACCGAAGTCACTCCTAATAGACCGGATTGGCTTTCTCTACTAGGCGTCGCGTACGAGGTGGCTGCCATAAATGGCGCTGAGGTAAAAATTCCTAGATCTTCGTACAATGAGGAGTCGCCGACAATCAAACAAACCTGCACTCTTCTGAATGAGGCCCCTGATTTAGCTCGACGTTATACCGCGAGTCTCATTAGCGGGGTGACCATTGGCGCTTCACCTCAATGGATGAAAGATCGGCTCACTAAAGTAGGGCTCCGCCCTATCAACAACATAGTAGATATCACTAATTACGTAATGCTCGAGTATGGGCAACCATTACACGCATTTGACTTCGACACTTTAGACAAACGGACTATTTTAGTTCGCCGTGCGAAAAATGGAGAATCATTAACAACTATCGATGGAATTCATCGCAAGTTTACTAACGACATGCTGGTAATAGCAGACGGAACCAAACCTGTAGCGGTTGCTGGCGTGATGGGAGGTGCGGCAACAGAAGTCTCCCAAAGCACCACTAATGTCTTACTTGAATCGGCAAACTTTAAGCCAGAATCCATACGTAGAACATCTGCGTCGCTTGAAATTAAGACGGAAGCTTCATACAGATTTGAAAGGAACCTCAACTCAGAATTAGCCTCGGCGGCCTTAAAAAGAGCCACGGCGCTAATACAAAAACTGGCTGGGGGCACCGTATCTAAAGGGATATTAGACTCACACCCTGGAAAGTCCGACAAGTCCACCGTCATTTTGGAGATTAACCGTATTAAAAAAGTCTTGGGTGTTGCTCTATCAACAAATCAGATCAAAAAGGTACTCACTTCTCTGGGTTTTAACATTACATTGATCGACCAGAATTCAATAAGCGTGCGCATTCCATACTGGCGAAGTGATATATCAATCGAAGAGGATTTGATTGAAGAACTCGCAAGGACTACTGGGTATGAACGTATCCCAGCGACTTTCTTGGCCACCAGCATACCTCAACACCAAAAACAGCCCGAAAGAGAATTGAGAGAAAAGGCAAAAGATCTTCTAGTTTCCGCTGGGCTACAAGAAATAATCTCCTATTCAATTACTGCTGAAAGAAACCTAGATCTAACCAAAAAAGTCGAACAAACGAAACCTTTGAGATTGCGAAATCCCATGTCTCCAGAACAAGAATTTTTGAGAACTTCCCTTCGAGGCAGCCTTTTGGCGACACTAGAGATGAATCAGCGGTACGGACAAGACCGAATAGGTATTTTCGAAGTAGGCCGGGTTTATCTGAGGCGGAAAGATGACTTACCAGAGGAAAGGGATATGGCCGTCGGGGCGCTCTGGGGAGGAAGGGCACCCTTGTCTTGGGTTGGAGAACAAGGCAAGGTGGATTTTTTTGATGCAAAAGGTGTCGTCGAGTCATTTATGTCTGGCCTAGAACTTGAAGTAGAATACGTGGCAGGCGAAGACCCTAATTTTCACCCAGGGCGAACCGCCTATGTGAAGATTAATGAAGTGACAACAGGAGTCATAGGGGAATTACGACCAGATATACAAGAGGAACTAAGTATTCCAGGTGAGCCAGTAGCACTGTTTGAGTTGAATCTTGCAACTATTCTCCAACATCTACCTAAAGAAACATCTCGATTCGAATCGATACCCAGGTTTCCAGGATCTTACCGTGACCTATCCTTGCTGGCAGATTTCCACGTCCCCGCGGCAAGATTGGAGTCTTTGATCAAAGATCATGAATTGGTAAATGATGTGACAATTTTCGACGTTTATGTAGGGAGCGGTGTACCGGAAGGTAAACGATCAATAGCATTACGTATCCACTTCAAATCACCACATCGTACGTTAACTTCCAAAGTGATTTCGGATGCTGAAGGAGAAATAATGAATAGACTTGTTAAAGAAGTAGGAGTAGAGCTGCGTAGTTAGCTCGTTTCACTATATGACTGACATCCTCATACTTTCAACTGTTATTTTAGCTACCGGCCTTTTGATTATAGTGCTACTCAGACAAAAATCTAGCGGATTGAACAAAGAATTACAGAATTCGATTGATGAGATCGGGCAAGCCAAAGACATAATATCCGACCATGCCCTACGTACAATGGAGTCTCTCAACGATCTTGGGGAAAATTTGCACCGGATAGTGCAACAACAGGAACAAACGCAAAAAATTGGTGAGTCACTGAAAGATCTATTACAAGGCCCAAAGCTACGCGGAAATTATGGCGAGATGATTTTAGAAGAAATGCTCGACAAAGCACTGCCAAAAAGTATGTGGGGCAGACAACACATACTATACGGCAGGGAAGCGGTGGACTGTGCAATAAAATATCGGGATGTATTAGTACCAATAGACTCGAAATTCCCTCGGGACTCTTATTTGAAATATATCAGTGCTGAGTCCGAGGAAGAAAAGACAGGATATTGGAAGGAATTTGAACGAGCGGTCAGAACGCAAGTAACTAGTATCCAATCAAAATATGTGAAACCTGAGTATGGGACCTCAGACTTTGCACTTATGTTTATACCATCCGAAGCAATATATTATGAAACCATTGCCGATAATAACCGCTCTGCGAACAACTCCTCTCTTCTGGAATATGCGCAGTCTCGCCACGTGATCCCAGTCAGTCCCAATACCCTGTACGCTTTCCTGCAAGTGATACTGTTAGGTATAAAGAACTTGGAGATGTCAAGAATTGCTAGGGATCTGCAAAAAAATCTCGCGGCAATTCAAAAACATTTCGACTACTTTAACAATAAATATGTTGAAGTGGGACGTGACCTTGAAAAAGCCTCGGAAGCGTACCGAATCAGTGAAAACCATCTGCGAAGATACAAAAGCGGGATAGACACTACTTTACAGATCAAAGAAAAAGATGATTCAACGGAGACCAATGGCTCATCAACATCATGATGACACATATACAGCTGATATGCTATCTGTCGAAGAGGCTAGAAATGAGGTTCTAGCCTTGGTGAAGGTTCTGAACCATGAAGACGTCCATCTTATGGAATCGCTTGGTCAGGTCATAGCCGAAGATATCTATGCGGGGCTAGACATACCACCTTTTCAAAACTCCGCTATGGACGGCTATGCCGTAAGGCACCAAGACATCAAGGGTGCTTCCCCTAATAACGCAATCACACTCAAGGTAGTAGGAAGTATCGCAGCTGGACAGATAGCCAAAGTGGCTTTACCAGAGGGTGCCGCTATTAGGATAATGACAGGAGCACCTTTACCGCTAGGAGCAAACACGGTTGTCCCGTTCGAAGAAACCGATGAATTAGTTCGAAAAAAAAGCGACGAAACAGTAGACGAAGTGTCTGTGTTCCATGAATTTTCTAAAGGAGAATTTGTAAGACCTGCTGCAGAAGATGTTAGAAAAGGCGAATTGATTCTAAGAAGCGGCACAGTGATAAGAGCTGCCGAGATTGGAGTATTGGCATCTCTGGGCTACGACTCTATAACAGTCACGAGGCGGCCTTTAATCGGGATACTGGCGACTGGAAACGAGCTAGCAAAACCAGGCACAAGTTTGATCTATGGAAAAATTTATGACAGTAACACTTATAGCGTAGCAGCCCTTGTGAAAAGGTACGGTGGAATTCCAAAAATCCTTGGCATCGCCAAGGATAATTTCAAATCTATAGATTCAATGTTATTCAAAGGAATTGCAACTGATTTACTAATTACATCGGCAGGAGTGTCTAAAGGGGACTACGATATTGTGAAAGACGTTTTGACACAACGTGGTAACATCACCTTCTGGTCAGTGAGAATGCGCCCTGCAAAACCAATAGCTTTTGGAGAATTAGCCAGTATAGATAACCATAAGATACCACTTATCGGGTTGCCGGGAAATCCCGTGAGTGCAATGATAGCTTTCGAACAATTAGCTAGGCCGGCAATATTGAAAATGATGGGAAAGACAAAACTCACCAAACCATACGTTTACGCATTTCTTGAAGACCCAATAATCAACACAGACGGGCGACGAGTTTACGCCAGAGCAATTGTAAGTAAGAAAAACGGCAAGTATTATGCCAAACTAACAGGGCCCCAAGGTTCAAACGTACTTACGTCAATGACCAAAGCCAATGGCCTAGCTATATGCGATGAAACTGTATGTGCAATGAAAATCGGCGACATTGCCAAGATTGAAATGCTTGACTGGGAAGAAGTCGAATAAATGATGAAGGGAGGAAAGTTGTTAGTTAAAGAAAAAGAGGACCAAGGATCAAGATACATGGAGGCGACTGTTAAAGTTGATGTTGATCATCTCGAAACACTGGGAAGATCAATCAGTCTGCTACTCCTGCATAGGCGATGTGCTTCATGTTGGCGTGAACTAATTAATGAACCAAACCAAGGCTTAGATATTGATGCGAAAAGCCACCTCAAGCAGATTACGGGACACTGCTCGAAAGATCCAGGGTTCATTAGTCATGGAATGCCGATGTTGGAAGCTGTGTTTCGAATACTCCTCATCCGCAAGTATGGGCCCATTTCAATCAACAAACTCGTAGACGCCCTTCAAGAAATGTGGACTGACCCAACCAATCCAAGCCTACCTTCTCCAGAGAAAATATACAGGATGCTAAAAGGAGACAGATACTACGGCATAGTATTGTCCAATCTATCCAGTTAGGCTCGCAACAAAGCCGGCATCTTCCGAATAGCCACGATAGAGTGGTCCGTAAGACAGCCAACAGGAATATCAGATTGTGCTAGGGAGACACATGCTCTCGGGCAGTGGACACGAGCTCCGAGAAAGCTAGTTCGTCCCTGACCGCTATGTCAGCCAATATCTTCCGATCTACTTGCACATTGGCTAGTTTCAATCCATGCATGAACACACCGTAAGGCAAACCACCATTACGAGCTGCAGCAGCTATCCGCAGTATCCATAGGCGTCTAAAATCGCCCTTACGCTCTCTCCGATGAGCGTAAGTATATGCCATCGCCTTATTCAAGGACTCTTGAGCCCTCCTAAAAAGCTTATGCCTTCCTCCCTTATGACCTTTAGTAAGTGAGAGCACCTTAGCATGACGGCGATGCCTAGTTACACCTCGTTTAACTCTAGCCAATATATCTCCTTCGGCACATATTCATGTCGTTTAAATACTCGTACGGGCCGCGGGTAAGCGGTTCCCTATTTGGAATAAGGAATCAGACGCCGTAACTTAGGAATATCAGCTTTACTAACTAACACCGTGTCATCAAACATACGGCGGGCTCGTTTTGACTTCTTCCTTCTAAGGTGGCTGCTCATACCTTTCATTCGTAAAGCTTTACCGCCCCCTGAAAATCGAAATCTGGCTTTGGCACCTTTATGTGTTTTTAGTTTTGGCATTGATACTTTTTTCTTAAAGACCTACAAGTTCTGTTTCTTCCTTATTCTTACTGACCACTTCTTGACTCTTGGTGCCAAGTTTCGACTGAGCTAAAATTATGCTCAACATACGCCCTTCCATAGAGGGGGCCTTTTCAAGCTTAGACACTTCTTGCAAGGACTCTGCAACCTTTCGTAAAAGCGCCACTCCAAGCTCAGGGTGAGTTATCGAACGACCCCTAAAAAGTACTGTTAATTTAACTTTAGCTCCAGTATCCAGCAACTTTCTTACTATGCGTTCCTTAGCTTCCAAATCATGCTGGCCAATATTAGGTCTGAGCCTTACTTCCCTCAACTCAACAGACTTCTGGGATTTCTTCGCCTCTTTTTCCTTTTTCGCCTGTTCGTACCTAAACCTGCCGTAATCTAGCAAGCGACAAACTGGAGGGTCGGCTCCCGGAGCCACTTCAACCAAATCCAATGCCCGCTCCTGTGCTAGCACCAGCGCATCCTGAATTTTCATCACACCCAACTGCTGGCCATCTTCATCAACTAAGCGAATCGTGGCGGAACGTATAGCTCGATTAGCCCGGTACTGCCTAGATATTCTCGGTCACCTCTCTTTTTACCTTCCTTTCAAAGGGGAATAATATATCACAGCGGCTTCAGGCAGTAAAGGTGCAGATTTAGACCATGAAAGCAATCTTTTCCAACTATTTAATTCATCAACATGTTTATATAGCGTACTATACACAATGCCAACTGTTGGATCCTAAAAACAAGGCTCAAATAATGTTCAGCAAAACTGAATTGAGTAAAATTACCGACATTATCGACTTGAAGTCGACGAACATTGCCAGTGTAGTGATCGGAATTGACGGTCTAGCTGGAGCAGGCAAGTCCACATTAGCACAACAAATTGTACATTGGGTCGAGAACGCTACCCACATAGAACTAGATGATTTCTATCAGCCCTATCATCTAACAAAAGACTCGCGATTGAGCCCCAAAGAAATGTGTTTCAAGCTATTCGATTGGAAAAGGCTAAGGAATGATTTGCTTATACCAATCGCTCGAGGCCATGCTGCCGTTTATCAAAGATACGGTTGGATTGAGAATAGGCTTTTAGCTCATGTAGAAATTCCTGTCGCTCCAGTGATAGTAGTTGAGGGGGTCTTCGGCATGCTGCCATCTCTCAGATCTTTTTATGACTTAAAGATCTACGTAGACACGCCAAAAACCCATAGGTTAAGTCGTCTTAACGCCAGAGGCTATTTAAATAGAGAATGGATGGGCCCATGGATGGCCGCAGAAGATTGGTATATTGATCAAATCAAACCCAAAGATCACGTTGATCTAGTAATTCCGGGGACACCCAATAAGATAGATGCATTTTAGCTATTATTTGACACAGCTTCCCTAATAATCTCCACCGCTTGGCCCACTGCTAGGGAACCCATATCTTCGTTAGACCTGAGTCGGACAGACACTGTTTTATCTTCTTCTTCACGATCTCCGACTATCAACATGTAAGGCACCTTTTGCAGTTGCGCTTCGCGTATCTTCGAATTCATACGCTCATTACGATCATTCACTTCCACCCGAAGTCCCCCATCTGACAGCTGCCTCCTGATATGTTCAGCATATTCAGCGTGTCGATCTGCTATGGGGATTATCACAGCTTGGACAGGAGCCAGCCAAACTGGGAAAGCACCCGCGAAATGCTCAATTAAAATGCCCATGAATCTTTCTAGAGATCCAATCATCGCTTTGTGCAAAACAACAGGCCTTTGCCTCAATCCATCGTCACTGACATACTCCAAATCAAACCGTTCTGGCAGTGAGAAATCAAGTTGAATAGTACCCAGCTGCCATTCCCTAGACAACGCATCCGGGACAAAGAAATCGATTTTGGGTCCGTAAAAAGCACCCTCACCCGTCACAGATTCGAACGGTAAATCAGCTTCTTCCAAGACTCTTCTTAAAGCTGTTTCGGCCGTGTCCCATATTTCGTCAGATCCAACACGTTTTTCAGGCCTCAAAGATAAAGCGATTCTCACCTCTTTAAACTTGAATAACGAATATGTCTGCTGATACATGTTAATAAGAGTACGAACTTCCCCCGCAACTTGGTCAGGCGTGCAAAATATATGAGCGTCGTCTTGGCTAAAAGTACGAACCCTGGTAAGCCCATGCGTTACTCCTGAACGTTCATACCTATGCAATCTGCCAAAGTCGGCGAAGCGAATGGGAAGGTCTCTATACGAGCGCAATCTAGAAGAATAGATCAGAGCGTGCGCTGGGCAATTCATTGGCTTCAAGCCATACTCACGATCCTCGTGTCGAATAAAGTACATATTGTCCTTATAGTTATCGTAGTGACCAGAGCGCTTCCACAGTTCCGTATCAAATATCTGTGGCGTTATAACTTCCTGGTAGCCACTTCTCTGGTAAAGATCCTGTACGTATCTAACTAGCGACTGATACACAACAGTGCCTTTCGGCAAAAAGAATGGACTAGCTGGAGCGATAGGGTCCATCAAGAACAAGTCAAGTTCTAAGCCCAGGCGACGATGATCTCGTTTCTGAGCTTCCTCTAATCTAATCAAGTGGGCATCAAGATCATCTTGAGACTCAAATGCTGTGCCATAAATACGTTGAAGCATCGGCCTAGTCTCATCACCGCGCCAATACGCACCGGCAACTGATAGAAGCTTGAAGGCCACTATCTCTGCGGTTGAATCGGTGTGCCCGCCTCTACACAGGTCCTCAAAAGATCCATGTCTATAAAAAGTTACGGTTTCTGTCTCGGATAATTCGTCAATAATTTCAAGCTTGAAGGGCTGATCCTTCTCTATGTCCTTGGCTTCCTCCCGAGATACTTCGCGACCACTAAATGCTAGCCCTGCTTCGATACTCGATCGCATGCGCTCTTCGATAACCTGGAGATCCTCTACTGTAACGGCGCGAGGCACCAAGAAATCATAGTAGAATCCATCGTCAGTCGGCGGTCCTATTCCAAGCTTGGTCCCAGGGAAAAGTTCGCATACTGCCTCAGCCAAAACGTGAGCAGTAGAATGACGTAGGCGATACACACTACTATTGTAGGCACTATTCTCTGAGGTAGTTTCTTGGTCGTCTTGTAGCAATGAGTCACCTTATAAAATAGCCAATACACCTATGTGAGGTATGGCAATATCCGACGTGAAATTGATGTAACTATAGGAGATTTCATTTCCCATAATAAAAGATGTCATCTACACATCACATTCGCGTATCATTCTAGGGTTTGCACATAGCATTAACAAGTCCAGATCATCCTATCCAGTTTCAAGATGTTCCAGCATCATTTCAACGGAGGCTTCGATACGAGCCTCAGTGAAATCATTGTAATCACCTTCCGGAATATGGATAGTCTTACAGTCAAAGCAGGCCCTAGGTTGGTCTTCCAAGTGCATTTCACCTCCTTCCCCAGCGCACGGACTCGTCCATTCTTCAGTCCCTACTACTCTAAACGGGTGTTCGGCACCTAGCTCCCTGACCAATTCCGATTCAAAAATGTTTTTTATATCTACGAAGTCCATTTCTCTATTTATACAAAGTTCAAGGTGAAGTAAACTATTAGTTTGTTGCTATATCGCAATTATAAACAAATATGTATGAAGACTTCCACAGAATAGCTAGGGCCGTAGGCTTAACCCGGGTCATAAGAACGCCCAGACAACAACTTGCCACTTTCGGCACAACAAACCTAAAATATTACATCGTAACTGAACCAATATATAAGGACCTAGAAACGCAAGCTAACGAAGTCGTAGTAAGAGACGGGCAAGTGACTGCTCAGAGACCAAATATAGTCACGCCTAGCTATATGCTTAACCTTGGAGGTTTCAGTGCCGAGGCCAGAGAGTACATGGAATACCTTTCCGATAAATTCGGGGTCAACAGTGCAGGGCTGTTGTACCAGTACAGCAATAACCCAGGCACTACTGAAATCGTTGACGGCAACGTAGAGGGTGTCGCAGAAAAAATAAGTCAAGATCTTGACCAAAGAGATGTCGGAATGGCAGTCGTGTTAAGTGGGCTAGATGAACTGTGGGATGTCTCCCTATTCAAATTCATATATGAATTCACAGCAAGTTCTTCAGTTTCAAATGCCAGAGAAATGGCAACAATGGGTCTCTTAGATCCAGTGCCGAATCTTGATGTGCCAAAAGGTGTAATTGATAAAATAGACGAACTATTTAGCCAAGTAAAAACCGGATTGGAACCCAGCATACTGCACAGGGAATTACTAAGGTGGGGATTGTTCGAGTATTACGAGACACGTTTCCTTGCCCTATTTAAATAAATACCCTGAAATCCACACAGCTTTGAATGGGCTTGAGCCAACTTCGAATATATGGTGGGCGGTAGTGGGCTCGAACCACTGACCTCCGCGATGTCAACGCGACGCTCTAACCAGCTGAGCTAACCGCCCAAGAAGGCACCCAAGTTTATCCATCTGCAGTTGTTAGGTCAACAAACTTCTTATTTGGCTAAATCCTGAACAGTCTTTATGCCTTTTTGATCCATGTATTTGATTAAACCAAGGCTAATATTCTTGGCAACGCTGGGGCCCTCATAAATCAAACCCGTGAGTAACTGCACAGTGTTGGCACCGGCCCTAATTGCCTCAATTGCATCTTCGCACGTAAATATACCCCCACAAGCGTGCACCGCCATACCCTTTCCAACTTCCAAGCGTATCTCTTTTATCATTTCTAAGGTTTTCCACAAAAGTGGCTTTCCGCTCAAGCCGCCATGCCCCACTGCCAATTTAGTCTCTTTTATTGGATGAGTATTGGCAACAGTAATGCCATCTACTCCTTCTTTAGCTGCAATGCTAACCAATCTTAGAATCCGCTCTTTGCCCAATTCGTCAAAGTAGGGAGGCATTTTTACCAAAAGAGGTTTTATTCGACTCTCATTCAACGCAAGAATCAATGCTTCAAAGTTGTATGGATCCTGGAACGTTCGAATACCCTCAGTGTTAGGAGAGCTTATGTTAAGTTCCACACCATCCACAAAAGGCTGCAATGTTTTCTGGCAATCCACGAACTCTTGAATCTTCAATCCGGAAACGCTGACAATTATAGGTTTGCCGCTCCCTCGCTGGCGCATTTGGGCATCCTGCAAATAGTCCTTGGCCGACTTTAATCCTTTTCCAGGGAAACCCAAAGCGTTAATAATGGCTTCTCGGGAAGGTAACCTCAAAAGCCTAGGTGAAGGGTTGCCAGCCCGTGGTTGAACCGTCACTGTGCCAGCAACAACATATCCAAACCCAAGAGACAAAAGGCCATCGATAAACCTACAGTTCTTATCATAGCCTGCAGCTACGCCTACAGGCGACGGATAGGTCACGTTGCCTGCCGACACTGCAAGTCTCGGATTAAAGTAATCAAAATAGTGTGATAAGGCACTCTTAAAAAATGATTGCTTTAGGAAAAAATCAGCTGCAGCCTGAGCGTGCTCTGGGGAAAAACGAAATAGTAAAGGCCGGAATACCTTCTTGTATATTTGCATATTTCAAAGGAAGTCTAAATCTAATGTCGCTAGTATACATTCTAGAATGACAATCAAACCACTACCTCACTTAACCAGTAATTACCGTCACTTCACGGTTCTAACACGCAGCCCCTGCGCCCTTGACAATAGATACTCCGGATAATACCATCCTTACTCGCATTAGCACTCTGCCAAACAGAATGTTAGCGTTATATTGATCAACACAAGACAAGTTAAGGAGGCAAGTGTGGCAGATACTTTTAATCCACTGGGCGACCGTGTTGTAATTCGACCTCTTGAAGGGGAAGAAATTACTCAGAGTGGCTTGGTGCTTCCAGATACAGCAATAGAAAAACCACAAAAAGGTGAAGTGATTGCGGTTGGTCCTGGCAGAATCGGAGATGATGGCAAGCGTATAGCAATGGAAGTAAAGGTCAAAGACAAGATCGTATACTCGAAGTACGCAGGAACCGAACTGAAAGAGGACGACGTTGATTATCTGATACTTAGAGAATCAGATATTCTAGCAACGATCGCGTAATCATAAAGCTAATCAATCATTCTCACTAAAGTTAAGGAGATACAATGGCGAAGCAGATAGTTTTCGGTGAGGAGGCTAGGCGCTCCCTGAAAAAGGGAATAGATGCCTTGGCTGCCGCGGTGAGTGTAACCCTCGGCCCAAGTGGTCGCAACGTAATACTAGATAAGAAATTCGGTCCACCCACAGTATGTAGCGATGGTGTCACCATAGCTAAAGAGATTGAGCTTGAAGACCCTTTTGAAAATATGGGTGCTCAACTCCTAAAAGAAGCTGCGAGCAAAACAAATGATTCCGCAGGAGATGGCACGACAACGGCCACGGTGCTAGCGCAAGCAATGGTAACTGAGGGCTTCAAAAATGTGGCCGCAGGTGCTAATCCCATGGTCCTAAAAAGAGGCATGGATAAAGCCGCGAAGACTTTGCGTGAAGAAATCAAGAAACTATCCAAGCCTGTAGAAGGCAAAGATCAAATAGCCCAGGTAGCTACTCTCGCTGCTCACGACAAAGCTATAGGCGAGCTAATAGCTGAGGTCGTCAACGATGTAGGTAAGGATGGGGTCATTACTGTCGAGGAGTCAAAAGGGATCACCGATGAAATTGAGAAGGTCGAAGGAATGCAGTTTGACCGCGGCTATATCAGCCCTTATTTCGTAACTAACGCAGATCGCATGGAATCAGTAACCGATGATCCGTATATCTTAGTTACAGATAAAAAGCTTTCAGCCGTATCCGACTTACTTCCAGCTTTAGAGAAAATCTTGCAAATTACCAAGAACGTGGTGGTGATAGCCGAGGATGTGGAAGGAGAAGCTCTGGCCACTTTGGTCGTTAACAAGTTACGAGGCACCTTAAGTGCCCTTGCGGTTAAAGCTCCGGGCTTTGGAGACAGGCGGAAGGCCATGTTGGAAGACATCGCAATACTTACAGGCGGAGTCGTGATCAGCGAAGAAGTTGGTCGAAAGCTAGAGTCCGTTACAGTCGACGACCTCGGTCGCGCCAGGCGTGTAGTGGCTACTAAAGAGGACACTACAGTTGTCGAAGGAAGAGGCGATGATGCTGCTATACAAGCAAGAATCAAGCAGATCAAGGCGCAAATTGAGGAGACTACATCCGAGTTCGACAGAGAGAAGTTGCAAGAGCGTATGGCAAAGCTCTCAGGTGGAGTAGCCATAATTAAAGTTGGTGCCGCAACGGAAATAGAACTTAAGGAAAAGAAAGCCCGTGTAGAAGACGCCCTTTCTGCTACTCGTGCTGCAGTAGAAGAAGGCATTGTCCCTGGCGGCGGATCCACTTTAATACGCGCCGCGAGAGCACTAGATAAGTTGAAGTTGGGCCCCGATGAGACTACTGGAGTACGTATAGTCCGAAAATCTCTTGAGGAACCCATACGAATAATCTCAAATAACTCTGGTACTGACGGGTCAGTCATACTCGATGCAATACTCAAGGGCGAGGACGATTTCGGCTATGACGCCGAAATCGGCGAATTTGGGTCCATGTTCGAAATGGGTATCGTTGACCCAGCAAAGGTATCTAGATCAGCCCTAGAAAACGCTGTAAGCGTCGCTACTATGATACTCACTACGGAGTCAATGGTCACAGAAATTCCTAGGAGAGATCCGCCAATGCCGGCAGCTCCTCCGATGGACTACTAGGACAAGTAAGAAACGTTCTCAACCGGCGGACTCTGTGCTTGCGGAGAGTCCGCCGGTTTTTTTGTTCAAGAGTAGTATCATAGTGTCTATCTTATAGAACTGAGGTTCGATATGTCTTTTGATCTGGCGTGTACAAACTGTGGAGAAACGTACGACAATTCCGAGTACAGAACAACATGTCAGAGTTGTAATGGCTTTTTGAGAATTAGGTATGACACGCCTTCTGTCGCATCAAAAAGAATCAACTCTAAGCTGACTGGAATGGCAAGATATTTGCCAATGCTACCCTTAAGTAACTCCCATAATCTAGTAACTATGGGTGAAGGCAACACTCCCATAGTGTCCCTATCGAGAATTGGCCAAATCTTAGGCATTAATAGCATACACGCCAAATTAGAGTACATGAACCCAACTGGCGCTTTCAAAGATCGCGGCAACGCAATACAAGTGTCTGTCCTAAAAGAGACAGGCGTTGACAAAATAGCTGAGATCGGGGGGGGCAATACAGGTCATTCTCTAGCCGCGTACTGTGCTAAAGCAGGTATCACTTTTGCAGCTTTCGCCTTTGAAAGTAACGAAAACAGAAAAGTTCAAACAATTATGCAAGCCGGAGCCGAAATGCATTGGGTGAATGGCAACCGGCAAGATGCAGTCAACGCTATGAAAATATTTTGCTCTCAATCTGGTACTTTGAATCTTAGTTACCACTTGAATACCTATTTCATAGAAGGTAACAAGACTATAGCGTACGAGATTGCAGAACAAATGCGTTCGATCCCAGATCATATAATTGTTCCAGTCGGTAACGGTTCCCTACTACTAGGAATGTTATGGGGCTTCGAAGAAATGCTTCAAGATGGAAGAATCGAGCGAATTCCAAGCCTACACGCAGTTCAATCGCTCGCATTTCAGCCACTCGTAGCTGCATTTCATAAAAAAGAGTGGTCGCCAGATCTCTCATCGCAGTCCACGGTGGCGATAGGTATAAAAATTGCCAATCCTCCTAGACTCGACGAGCTCATTGAAGCATGTCGGGGTACCGGCGGGCGACCTGTAACAGTTTCTGATGACGAAATTATCAAATGGCAAGGGCACCTTAACAGGCTTGAAGGCTTATTCGTAGAGCCGACTTCAGCCACAGTTTTAGCTGCCGCTGAAAGGCTCGTTTATGACGGCACAATAAGATCTGACCAGAAGATACTCTTCCCTCTCACCGGCTTCGGATTCAAAGAGCCGATGCCTTCCATTACGAATTGATCACATATCAAATTCGTTTGAACCAGCTGGTTTATGAAGGTAGATCTCGGGTTGTTTGGGAACGCTCTGAGTGCTATAATCATGCCGATGTAGATTAACATCCTCGACTGGGTTTGAATGTAAAAGTGGGTTCGTCCCACTTTTTTGTTGAGTTGGGGCTGAGCTTGTACAAAATATGCAGGAGGTGGGTAGCCGTGAAAAGTGATTTTCTCATCGCTTTAACACAGTTAGCAGCCGAACGAGGACTGCCAAAAGAAATGGTACTCGATGCCATTGAGGCTGCGCTTGCATCCGCCTATAAAAAAGACAACTTGGCTGCCGAACAAAATATATCGGTCAGGCTAAATCCAGCCTCGGGCGACATAAGGGTATTCGTACTTATGGATGTCGTTCAAGAAGTCGAAGACGACAAAACAGAGCTTGATCTTAAGAGTGCGCTCAAGCTCAACTCAGGTGCGAAGATTGGTGATGTAATAGAAATCGAGTCTGCGCACAACCTTGCTGGACGTATTGCGGCGCAGACCGCCAAACAAGTTGTCATGCAGAGACTTAGGGAGGCAGAACGAGAGCTTGTTTTTGCGGAATACGCTGACCGTGCCGAAGACGTTACAACGGGCACAATTCAAAGGTTAGAGCAACGTCAGATAATTGTAGATCTCGGTCGTACGGAAGGGATACTACCGGAACGTGAGCAAGTACCTACAGAGCGATATAGACAAGGGCAAAAGCTGAAACTATACATCGTTGAAGTGGCAATGACAGCCAAGGGGCCTGAGATCATAGTGTCCAGGTCAGATAAAAACCTTGTGAAACGCCTTTTCGAAATAGAGGTTCCAGAAATCCATAACGGCATAGTAGAAATGAAAGCGATCGCGCGCGAACCTGGTTCCAGAAGCAAGGTTGCAGTAGTAGCAACTCAGGAAGGCGTTGATGCTGTGGGTTCCTGTGTAGGCCTTAGAGGTATACGCATCCAAAACGTGGTCAACGAATTGCAAGGCGAAAAGATTGATGTGGTGCAGTGGCACAGTGACCCAAGTACTTTCATATCAAATGCACTAAACCCATCACAAGTGCTGCACGTTTCACTGAGTGAAGAAGGAAATAATGCAACAGTCGTTGTGCAAGACAAGCAGCTTTCGTTAGCTATCGGCAGAGAGGGACAAAATGCAAGACTAGCTGCAAAATTGACTGGCTGGAAAATAGACATTCTCAGTTCGGCAGACGTTGAGCTTGAAAGGCTGAAAAAATCCCCTCCGAAAACTGCTTCTGCTGATGCAGCGACAGACGAATCGCAAGCATCCGATACAGCTATCTCAGAAATGACACCCGCCTCAGAAGAGAAGGTTGATCTAGAATTGGTGGATAAGACACAAGTATTGGAAGAAATACACGAAGATTCATCTCAAGCTTCCGATGTAGATCAAGGAGACTCAGTCCAAACAGAGGAAACATCTACTGCTGACACTGAAGCGTCGGAGACGATCGAGATTGAAGAAGAGTGGATAGAGCAGGATGACAAGGAATTGGAAGAAGAGGTAGAAGAAATTCCTCTTACAGATGATATATGGAAAGTACCTCAACTCGCTAGCAAGGTTGGTGGATCTCAGATCAGATTTGCTGAGGATATTATGGTGCCTAGAGCTAATGAAGGTAGGCGCCGTGGAAAATCGTCCGTCAAACGGAAAAAGGGCTCCAGAGGAGGAGCTTTCACCAGGTGAGTAATCATCAATCATGAAGAGGGGGTAGTGTTAATGCAGCAACGACACAAACCAGTCAGACGTTGCTTGGCATGTGGGAAACAAGCTCTTCAAATAGAATTGGTGAGAATTGCGAAAACACCTCTTGATGGGGTAATAGTAGACCTAGGTCCGCGAAAAGTTTCTGGTCGCGGCGCGTATCTTTGCAAAACTGCTAAGTGCTGGGAAACCGGTCTGAAAAAGGGGAGATTGGACCATTCTCTAAAGACAAGTATCACTCCGGAGGAAAAGGAAACTCTTCTGGTTTTTTCGAAAACTTTGAATTAAGTAACTACAAGGCAAGTCTAATGGAAGAGCAAAAGGAAAATAACACTACAACAGAAAGCACAGAGTCTGAACCTAAAAAGACCTCTACTAAGGTCCGGGTCGTGCGATTGCCAGAAACCGTTACAATATCGACTTTTGCAGAAATGATTAAGGTTAGCCCCATAGATCTGATGAAGCAGCTTATGCGAAATGGGATCATGGCCAACATAAACCAAGCGGTTGATTTTGCTACGGCCTCATCTATTGCACCTGCCTTTGGTTATAAAGTAGCCCCACTCGATGTGCAAAACTTAAAAAAGACTAAGATAGAAGACATCGAGACGGATGCTTCCCTACTCCAATCGAGACCGCCCGTGGTAACTATTTTAGGACATGTGGATCATGGTAAAACTACTCTGCTTGACAACATTCGAAAGACTAAAGTGGTTGAACGAGAAGCTGGCGGAATCACTCAACATATAGGTGCTTACCAAGCTATATACGGACAGAATTTAATCACATTTATAGACACTCCTGGACACGCGGCTTTCTCCAGCATGAGGGCTCGCGGGGCAGAAGTTACTGACTTGGTTATTCTGGTTGTAGCCGCGGACGACGGGGTAATGCCTCAAACTGTAGAGGCGATAAATCATGCCAAAGCTGCTAACGTGCCGATCATTGTAGCAATTAACAAAATAGACCGGCCTAACTCCGATGTCGAAAGAGTTAAGAGGCAATTGTCTGAAAATGACCTCCTCATCGAAGAGTGGGGAGGAGATATTATCGCGGTGCCTGTTTCAGCACTTACTGGGGAAGGTATAGATGATCTCCTTGAGAGCATAAACATTGTATCTGAAATATCCGAATTTAAAGCCAACCCAGAAGGCTTAGCAAGAGGTGTCGTTTTAGAAGCCAAATTGGATAAGAGTCGTGGCCCAGTTGCCACACTTATAGTTAAGAGCGGAACCCTAAGTCTAGGAAATATTTTGGTTGTTGGCCCGAACACAGGAAAAATAAGATCCCTCATGAACTACACAGGGGGGAAAATAGACGCAGCTCCTCCGTCGACTCCAGTCCAAGTTTTAGGCTTAAGTAATGTGCCCATAGCTGGGGCAACTTTCTTGGTGGCGCAAAATGAAAAAGAAGCCCGAGATTTAATTTCGCGCCACCAAAGCGAGAATAAGCCTAACAACAGGACTAGCTTCGAAGACATGATTAGCCGAATACGAACTGGGGAAATGAAGGACCTGAATTTAGTGATAAAAGCTGACGTGCAAGGAAGTATTGAAGCTATTAGCCACGCTCTTACACAACTAAGCACCGAAGAAACGCAAGTTCGAATATTACACACCTCTTCCGGATCCATAGCCGAAAGTGACGTCTTTTTAGCTCTAGCTTCAGACGCTATAATCATAGGTTTTAACACACCCATAGAACCAAGCGCTAGGCGAGTAGCAAATCACGAAAAAGTTACTGTGAAATTTTACAGTATTATTTATCAACTATTGGATGAAATACAAAATGTTATTCAAGGAATGGCCGCCCCATCTATGAAAGAGATCATAGATGGGCATGCAGTCGTACGTACCGTTTTTGAGCGCAGTAAGAACTCGAACATCGCAGGAGTGTACGTTACAGATGGCCATATACTTAGAAGCTCATCCGTAAGGATCTCAAGAGATGGATCGGTGATATTCGACGGCCTCTTGGCCAGCCTGCGACATTTCAAAGACGACGTACGCGAGTTATCTACAGGATATGAGGGCGGCGTAGTACTGAACGGATTCAACGATTTTAAAGAAGGCGATAGCTTGGAGTTGCACAGGCAAGAACAAGTCTCCTAGAAACTTGCCAAAGCCCATACCTAAACACCAGGTCAGGCATTAAGAATTTACTAGATATAAATAGGTCTAATCTTTAAATGAATGGTAAGACAAGAAGTGCAATTCTTTCAGATATTATCTATACGATACTCTTCGGTGTTTACATTGGTGTAATTCTAAGCTTTATTACTGGACATTTGAGTACTGGTATAAGCGGTGGTGTTTCTCTGGCTATAGCAAGCGCTGTTAGTTTTAGTATTCTGAATACAAGAAACCTAAAGTGGCCACTTTCCACTTGTAACATTACCATGAGCATTGTGTCGTGAACAAAGTACTCTTTTCGACAATAACTACAATGATTTAGAACCTGCCATCCCATCTGTCATGATTTAGAATAAGGCGCAACTATGACTAACGTATATGAAGAATTGGGTGTAAGGACAATAATCAACGTTGCTGGGATTTCAACGCGCGTAGGCGGAGCTCTTATGCCACCAGAGGTAGTGTCAGCAATGTCTGAAGCCGCCAAATCGTCGGTGTCTATGACAGATCTCCAAGCCGCAGCAAGTAGGTTCATTGCAACAATAACCGGTGCAGAAGCTGGTTATGTTACTTCCGGTGCATCAGCCAGCCTGACTTTGGGGGCAGCAGCAATAATAGCAGGCCTCGATCCTGGTTTAATGGAGAGGCTACCTAATACAACTGGCATGAAAAATGAGTTCGTGGTCTCAAGAGAACACAGAACTGGATATGACCATGCCATTAGAGTCGCCGGAGGAAAACTCACCGAAGTAGGTATGAACGAACAATTATCAGGGGCTGGGGTAAGAAGAACTGAGGTTTGGGAATTTGAGGCAGCAATCAACAGTAACACAGTAGGGATACTCTACACCGCCACTCCGACCAGCGAACCTCCGTTAACTTCGATTATCAAGATGGCTCTCAAATATAAACTCCCTGTACTAGTAGATGCTGCGGGGCAGCTTCCCCCGGTTACCAACCTTACAAAATTCATTGAACTAGGCGCGGACCTGGTGGCATTCAGTGGAGGAAAGGGACTTAGAGGACCGCAATCGAGTGGCATATTGTGCGGTCGGCGTGACTACATCGCCTCTGTAGCCCTTCAAAACATGGATATGGACGAGTATTTCGATATATGGGACCCCCCAGAGGACTTCATCCCCAAAAGCAACATAATAGGAATACCTAGGCACGGCATTGGGAGGGGATTCAAAATCTCCAAAGAGGAGATAATTGGCCTAATAACGGCATTGAAGCTCTTCTCGTCAGGAAAATATCGTCCAAATTATCAAGTTCAGCAAAGATATTTAAAACTCGTTGCCAAACGACTAACTGGATTAAAATTAGAACCCAAATTGATTATCCCGAAAGATGATCAATTTCCATTATTACACATTATACTGGACACGAATGCATTAAAAATGTCAGGATTTGAAGCAAGTCGCAAACTTAAACTTGGTGCTCCTGGGGTTTTCGTTAGCGAAAAATTGCTTCACGAGAACACTTTAATAATTCATCCCATTAATCTTGACGATGCCAGAACAGAAATACTGATCGAAAAACTAATAGATGTACTAGGTGACAATGAACGTTAAATCGAGTGATCAGCCAAGAATCGTGAAGGATGGACCATGACACGGCGAATTGAGCGAGTGAATGAGCTAGTGAGAAAAGAGCTTAGCGATCTACTATCTAAGGAAATGAATGACCCTAGATTGCCCCTGTTAGTGAGTGTGACTCGTGTCGAAGTGTCTACAGACCTACGTAATGCTAAAATTTACGTAAGCGTGATGACAAATCGTGAAGAACGCGAAACAACTATAAAGGTTTTGCAACGAGCCTCAGGTTTTCTTCATAGAGAGCTAAAGAAGAGACTGTCTTTGCGATACATCCCCATACTATCTTTCAGACTTGATGATTCAATCGAAAAAGGCTCACATATTCTTGATATGATAGACAACATAAAACCTCCAGGGCATCTGTATTGATAAAAGCAATAAATGGGATTTTTAACGTTGATAAACCAATCGGACTCACTTCAACAGAAGTAGTACGCCGAATAAAAAGGCTATCGTCTCAGAAACGTGTAGGTCACGCAGGAACTCTGGATCCAGCCGCCACCGGCGTGTTGCCAATTTGCGTTGGCCAAGCAACCCGACTAACCCAATTTATAGTTAACAGCCATAAAGAATATGTGGGAACCGTGCACCTTGGAATATCCACAAATACTTACGACCGGGAAGGCCAGATAACTGCAAAATCTGATCCTTCAAATGTAACACTAAAAACTATCGAATCTGCATTGGAGCATTTAAGAACTGAAACTCATCAGAGGCCTCCCCCATTTAGCGCGTTGAAACTCCAAGGAAAACGCCTCTATGAATTGGCTCGAAGTGGAAAACAATTTACGGTCCCCCCGCGAAAAGTGGAGTTGATAAAGCTAGAGATAATGGAATGGGCATCCCCAGAGCTAACTCTTTTTGTTCAATGCACACAAGGATTTTACGTTAGATCCCTAGCGCAAGATTTAGGTGAAAAATTAGGATGTGGAGGGCACCTGTCCAAATTACACCGATTGAAGACCGGACCTTTTCATATAGAGAACGCGACGTCCCTAGATGCAGTACAAGATTCTTTCGCAAAAAATACGTGGCAGGACCTAATAATTCCGTCTGATTATGTTGTCCTGGATATGCCTTCAATCGAAATGGACGTGGAAGAAGAACAGTGTATAAGAAATGGCCAGGCAATCAGAGTTAAAGCTGAAGCTAACCTTTCGTCCCATCTTCAAAAAGCCAGAGCTTATGGTCAGGGAGGTAAATTTACGGCGCTCGTTACATTCGACCTGCCATCGAAATCTTGGCTCCCTTTCAAAGTTTTCGATATAGACACTGCGTCCCCTTACAGCGTCCACAACAGGCTTAGCTAACAGGTGCGTGATCTTTACACCTGTCGGAGATCAAATTTTAGTGGGGAGTGACATTCACCGCAACAAGCAGTCTCTCAGTAATCGCTATAATCCTCCAGTTGCGGGCTCTATACAGAATGATAGCTCATTGAAGAACTGTAGTGCTCTAATCCTTATTAATGATTTCCATCATCTGTTTATGCACCTCTGGCCAGCCTACAACCACGACAGGGATGGCTCTATTCTGATCCCACCTTATAGGTTCACCTAAATTGTCGGTAAACATTATTCCCAACTCCTTAGCAATAATGCATCCGGCTGCCAAATGGACTGGAGATATGTTATAAAAAACTCCTCCCGCGAGTCGCCCAAGGCATATCTGCAATAATGGAAAAGCAGCAGACGCGAAAGAATTAACTTGACCAACACCACTAAGCCAATCCAATTGCCCACTCATCAATCTTTTCCATTCTGATCCACCGTCTATCTCTAAGGCAATGGCAACTTCTGCGAGCTTTCCCAACGGAGGGGAAGCAGACCAAAGTTGTCCGTTCCTCGCCACGCCACGACCGGAGACCGCCGTCAACTGCTCCTGTTGAGCAGGCAAGGTTAGCACCCCTATTTTCAATTCATTTTTTTGCCTCAATGCAATGCTCACTCCCCAATGTGCAAGGCCTGTATTAAATGGAACTGTCCCACACAAAGGATCCACGAGCCAAGTTAAATCGGAGTCTTCAAAATATTCAGAGCTTTCCTCCGAAATAATTGAGGATGCTACTTCAGCAACTCTAAGCGTTTCCGCTATTACCCTATCCGATGCTATATCTGCGTCGGTGACGAGGCCCCCATCATCCTTAATCCAAGCCCCTAATGCTGAACCATCCGCTCTAAATATCTTTCTCAGGACTTCTGAGGATTCCCTCGCAGCAACTAAAGCGATCTCCAGAGCCTTGGCTTCATTCACCGTGTCTTTATCTTTGCTCATACTTACCACCAAGCCTACTTTCCGGTATGTTCCGATTGAGTGAACTTCCAATGGCAAAGTCTAAATCATCAAATTGCCAAGCGTTACTCTTATACAACTTTCTCATCAGAACTCGTTGGGAATATACGGTCATTGGCGGGCCAAATACGCCAATGACTTGGCCAGTAATGTTGGCAGCCGCTTCAGTGCAAAGATATGCTACCTTAGGTGCATTTCTTACTGATGATCTAATCCCTTGTGCATCGGATGATTCAGCAGAAACACCCCATTGTTCAATATATGCACGAGCCGTACTAGACATCCCTTCAGTCATCCTCGTATCTGCACCTGGAAAAACAGCGTTAATAGTTATGTTGTCGACCTTAAGCTCATCTGCAAGCCCCTGCACAATACCAATCTGCCCACCTTTAGCGGCAGAGTAGTTACACTGCCCTAAGTTACCCAAAGCTGAAACAGAAGAAAACAAGATTATTCGTCCATACGACTGCGATTTCATAATGGGAACAGCTTCAGCAACTATATTTAAAGCTCCGTACAGGTGAACATTTATAACATCGTCCCATTCTTCCTCCAACATGTTGAATACCATCCTGTCACGAACTATCCCTGCGGCATGGCAAACTATATCCAGTCTTCCAAACATACTCATAGCTGCATTTACAATGCGCTTGGCACCGTCAGGCTGGGCGACCGAATCGTAATTGGCCACTGCGTCCCCTCCACTACCAATTATTTCGGAAACAATCCCATCGGCAGGTGTACTTGAGAACCCACCACCACTCAAGTCACTACCTACGTCATTAACCACTACGGCTGCGCCCTCTTTAGCCAGCCACTTGCTAACCTCACCTCCAATACCACCACCACCACCAGTAACAATTGCCACTCTGCCTTCCAATGATTTTTTCAACTTAACTCTTCCCCGTCAAAAAGATACTTCGGCACTAAATAATTTAATTCGTCAACAGAAAAAATGTCGGAACTATATATTCCTCGTTCGATAGCAGGAACGGAATACAAAGACACTTCTTGCTCATCAACCCGAAATATGCTACTGATTCCTGGAGTAACAAGATTGCTACAAATATAGGCTGACACCAAAGCAGCGTTTCTTGCATGGTCCGAAATAACTGCATTACATCCTACGCCATATTTCTCCATGTCGAGTGCAGTGGTACGGGTAAATCCAATTATAGCCTCAGTGATAATTGAATTGGTGACACTGATATCATGATGGATCTTTTTATCCCTTATTATATTAACTATTTGACCACTATTTTGCGTGCGCATATGAGCAGAAACATACTTGGTGGTCGCAAACACATTCTTCATCACCGGTCTAATTATTTCATCCCACTTTTCTGGCACGGAATCTAGAACTGACCCACCATCTCTTATCTCAATGCCAGACACAAACACGTCTACCTTTCCGAAGGAATCTACAGTGAAATTTAAGAGAGACTCAGCGTCTGCCATAGAAGTTAAATCAAAGTGGCCGACCTTTGCCACACCATCAACTGCATTGATCTCACTAACCATCCTCTCCACCCATTCGGAATGGCTACAGTTAGCCACTATTGCAGCCCCTTCGCTAGCGAAGAGAGTTGATATCTCCTTGATTAAATCATGGTCCTCGCCAGTAACGAGAGCCACCTTTCCTCTAAATCGATCACCCATATTCCATCACCAAATTATTGAAGTGCCCTTTGAGGGCTAATATAACACTTCCTTCGCATATATTAGTTAGATACGCGCAAAGGGCGTACGCAATAGATTATAATCATAATGGACCTGTACACATCTGACCCACTATTACTTAAATCCGCTGAGATAAAGGGCGGCATTCTGACACAAAATACTGTTCCACACTCACCAGAAAAACCCTCTCCTGTAGAGGAACCTTCTGCAAGTTTCATGATAGGTCTGTCCGCAGGTCATGCGGTAAAGCATTTTTACCAACAGGCGTTCCTTTTGCTCCTTCCGTCAATCAAGGCAACCTTAGGAATTACCGACGTGCATATCGGTTTGATTGGATCGATCAGAACTATCTTTAGTGCTGGAATGAACATTCCATCTGGAATAGTAGCTGACATCTGGAGAAGTAAAGTTGCGCTTATTTTGGCTTCAAGCCTCAGCACACTTGGAATAGGTTACTTTCTAATTGGTGCTGCATCAAATTACTGGCTACTCGTTCTCGGAGTCGCCGTGACAGGAATCGGCACTTCATTCTGGCACGCACCAGCCTTCGGAACACTTGCTGCCGTTTATCCAAGCAAACGCGCTACGGCGCTTGCCGTCCACAGAATGGGGGGGTCCATCGGGGACAGCGTATCCCCCATAGTGATAGGCATTCTTTTGGGTGGATTCGCTATATTCGGACTGGAATGGGATGGTTTGAACTGGCGCCAATTAGCTTTCCTAATGGTTTTGCCCTCCCTTGGAAGTGCCGCAATTATTTTTCTCGTTTATAGAGACATTCCTGCGATGAGTTCAACGGGCCTCACATTTAAGACTTACCGAGAGTCAATAAAACCCCTAATCAAGAATAAGGCACTCATCGCAATGACAGGGCTTACAACCGCTCGGGCAATGGCCCACAACGCGCTCAACATCTTCATAGTTATATATATGAGTGAAGATCTAGGGTTTTCTGCCTTCAAGAGTGGATACCATTTATCTTTATTAACACTGTTTGGCATCGGTTTCGCGCCCGCAATGGGTTGGGCTGCTGACAGAATAGGGCGGCGCATAGTTATTTTCACAGGCTTAGCTTCAATATCCGTGTTGATATATTCAATTCTCATATTTAGAGATGGTGTGGGATTCACCGTAGTTCTTTCCTTACTCGGGTTATTCCTGTACTCAGTGAACCCTGTAATGCTAGCAACCGCTATAGATGCGACCAAGAGAGGCACTGAGGGCTCTGTAACTGCTATAGTTTTTACTGGGGGTGCTGTATTCGGTTCAATATCACCGGTATTGGCAGGATGGTTACGTGGAATGTACGGCATGGACAGTGTCTTCTATTTCACCGGTACAATCGCAGCCATTACCACTTTCGTATCCCTGATCATACCGATGACTACAAGCAAAGAATAAAACAGCGCTCACGCCAAATAAGGGGGGCATGAATGAGTCTCTTAATTAGAAATGTCAGACTTGCCGACGGGACAATATCAAAACCAATCCCGACAGTATCAGTTGAGGTAGAAAATAGCATCATATCTTGGATAGGTGAAGATGCCAGCCATCCTATCAGCCACAGCCATACTGAAGAAATTGACGGGCGCGGCTTCACGTTGATCCCAGGGCTTATCGACTGTCATGAGCATTTCACCAGCGATGGAGGACCAGACAATGCAGAAATTCTCGTTAATGATCCACTTGAAGTAGCGACTCTCAAAGCGGTGGGTAATGCCCGCAGGGCATTGCTTTCCGGAGTAACTTCAGCAAGGGACGTTGGTGCAAAGGGCGGTATTAACATACCATTTGCCAAATCTGTTGCGGCAGCAACCATACTGGGGCCTCGGATTCTTGCAGCTGGTGAGTGGCTAGCTTTCGCTGGCACTTGGGGTTCATTTGTCAGAACACTTGCTAATCTAGAAGAGATTGTTTTGGCAACCAAAGAGCAAGTACATAAAGGAGCTGCTCTTATCAAAGTAGGTGCAACCGGCATGACACCAGAGGGGGAGCAATTCCCCACTCTTGGACTGGACGTGTTAAAAGCAGTGGTGAAGACAGCAACAGCGGCAGGATTAAAGGTAGCTGCCCATTGCGTGGGTTATGAGGGAACCCATCAGGCAGTGGAAGCCGGCGTAGCGTCGATTGAACATGGCACATTCGTTAGTGAGGAGACCGCGCAACTGATGGCCGCGAAAGGCACTTACTTGGTCCCTACGATGTCTACTTGGGATGCCCGGCTCACTCAAGCTTACATGGCGAAAGAACCTAAAGATAAATTAACAACTGCCGAAGAAAGAGCAGAGGAATCAAAGTCCAGCTTCAAACGTGCCTTATCAGCAGGAGTCAAGATAGTACCCGGCTCAGACGCCGGTGGATCGGCAGTACGACACGGTATGTTAGCAAGAGAAATAGAGTTAATGGTAGAAACTGGAATGTCTCCTTCTGCTGCATTAAGAGCCTCTACAAGTGACGCAGCTGATTTACTGGGCATAGCCGATATCGTTGGTACTATCGCGGTCGGTAAGATTGCGGATATGGTTTTGATTGATGGAGATCCTTACTCAAGTCCGTCAGCATTGCGGAATGTGTGGGGAGTTTTCCAAGCTGGCAAAAGAATCCGTTAAGCGACCTGCCGAACCAAATGCCCCTGCCTTTTCCATCATCAAACCGTAGAAGATTGCCGAACGCGACATCGTGTCAATGTGTGCAAAATTACATATATTTCCGTTTATCTGTGTAAATCTGCTTCTAAGTTGACATTCAATAGTATATTTTCTTATACTTTTCCAAATCAAGGTGTGCAAAAAGCTTATTATAGCTACAGATGTCAACTGAAGTCGGAATTGGACTACGCGAGGCGGCTCGCAACTTATCTATAGAGCCAGGTACCATACGTTACTGGATAAAACGCGGCTGGATAAAAGTTATTCAAGAAGCAAGCGGGCAAGGTAAACCAATGATCTTAGACCGCCAATCAATTATGGCTTGCTATGCAATACGAACTAAAAAAGACAAGCGCTACAACAAATATATTCCTCAACCAATGGAGCAAGAAATGACTCATGACTTTCAATTCCTTCCTAGCGGTACATTAACCAGCCCTGATGGGTTCTTAGCTGGAGCTACATTTGCAGGAATGAAAACATACTCAGAAGACAAACTGGACCTGGGCATAACCTATTCCACTAGTCCAGCCGTAAGCGCTGGGATTTTTACCACCAACCAAGTCAGGTCACCGTCCGTCATATTAACTGAAAAACATGTGCGAAACGGGAAAGTGCGTGCAATTGTTGCGAACAGCGGAATTGCTAACGCTGTTGTTGGAGAGCCCGGAGTCAAAGATGCTGAAGAAGTGGTAAGACTAGCGGCCATACAACTTGACCTACCTAAAGCCGAAATAGGTTTTCTAAGTACAGGAATAGTTGGAGTAGAACTTCCGATGGCCCTGATAAGAGCTGCCCTGCCACAAATCGACTTTTCTACCAAGGGTGGAACCGAGTTCGCAAAAGCGATAATGACTACGGACACCCACTCCAAAGAAGCAGCGATTTCCTACGAACATAAAGGTCGTACCATAACGGTTGGCGGAGCGGCTAAGGGCGCTGGCATGATCCACCCAAACATGGCTACGCTATTAAGCGTTCTCACTACAGATGCCAATGTAGACCCATCATACCTTCAGGAAGTAATACAATCCGCTGGTGACCAATCTTTCAATATGATATCTATAGACGGTGATACCAGCACCAACGACTCACTAGTAATCATGGCAAATGGTACTGCTGGAGGACCCATCGTAGAAAAAGACTCTGAGGAAGGATCAATCTTCAAGGAAGCCGTTACTCAACTGTGCATACACTTGTCAAAACAGGTGGTCTTGGACGGTGAAGGCGCTAACAAACTGTTTGAGGTCAAGATAGTGGGCGCGCGAAATTATAATGATGCGCGCCTGGGAGCCAGGGCCGTTTCCAGCTCGAATCTAGTTAAAACTGCCGTCCATGGCAACGACCCAAACTGGGGCAGACTGGTAGTGGCATTGGGTAGAAGCGGGGCGCGAGTGAAAGAGGACAAATTGTCTCTCTACATCAACGATGTGTGCATCATGGAAAACGGACTGCCAATTCCATTCTTTAAAGACGCCATAGTACTCCAAATGCAAAATCCAGAGGTGAGATTTACCATAGATCTAGGGATTGGTGATTCAACGGCTACCGCCTGGGGCTGTAACCTCAGTGAAGGTTACGTGACTTTCAACAGTGCCTATACTACTTAAGCCACAACTCTTTTTGAAATAGTATGAAGGTTGGCTATTGCACAACAATCCAGTCAGCTGTAACGATAACATTTTCGATATGAACACTAAGCGAACAATTGTAATCAAGATAGGCGGAAGTACGTTAGAATCAAACGACACGACCTTAAGTGATATTGTGTCTCTGCAAGATTCAGGAAATGAGATAGTTGTCGTGCACGGGGGCGGCCCTTTAATTTCGGACTGGATGAAACGGCAAGGGTTACTACCACGTTTCATAAAAGGGCTCCGGGTTACAGATTCGGCAAGTCTAGAAATAGCTGTGGCGGTCCTAGCAGGTTTGATTAATAAGCAACTGGTTTCTACTATTGCGTCGCTTGGAGGACGAGCGATCGGCCTTTCCGGGGTTGACGGCAATATGTTGCAAGGGCAAATAAGCAATCCAGATCTTGGATTTGTTGGCAGGATCACAAAAGTGGACCCGAACCCTATCTTGGGTATTTTACAAGCTGGATATATACCCATGATTGCGCCTGTGGCGATAGCTGAAACTGAACAAGCGGGATCATTTCTACTAAACATAAATGGTGATATAGCAGCTGGTCATTTGGCCTGGGCGTTAAAAGCTGACGAGCTGATTTTCCTGACTGATGTTGCTGGAGTTCTTGACTCATCCGGAAGACTGATATCCAGATTAACAGCAAGGGAGGCTCGCGGACTGATTACCGCTGGAATTGCTCATGGCGGCATGATACCAAAGCTTGAGTCTTGCATTGTAGCAATTGAACGCGTGCCTAAAGCCAGAATATTGGATGGCAGACATCCTGGAACGCTGATTAAAGCTCTAAACAATGATACTCTAGGGACACAAATAATAGGAAAATATTAAATAAAGGCATGGCTTAATTTGACAAATAACGGCGACAATACACCTTCAGCAAGTTGGAACTCTGACTTCCTTTTCCCTACAGATATCGGTAAGTTTCTGAAATGGGGGCTACTTGCGCTGTTAGTGCTACTAACACTAGCTCTAACATTCATACTGCTAGAGATTTACACCAACTGGCTGTGGTTCGAATCTTTAGGCTTCCTAGGCATTTTTAGAACTGTTTTGTGGACTAAGATATGGCTTTTCCTTGCTGGGGCTCTGATTTTCAGTGCCTTGGCCGGTCTAAGTGTATCCATTGCTTACAGAAACGGCAGAGGAGAATCTTACCTTCCCCTACCTCCTCAAACAATTCACTCGATAAACAAACTAACCGTAGTGGTAATCGGTCTTGTAGTTGCAATCGCGTCACTAGCGTTTGGAACAACGCTAAGCGGAAACTGGGAATCTGTGCTCAGGTTAAGTGAAAGTTCCCCATTTGAAATTTTAGATCCTGTTTTCCAAAAGGACGTCAGTTTCTTTGTGTTCACACTGCCAATACTACATCTAGCACAGGGTTGGATTCTTGGAGTTTTGATAGCAACGCTCATCATTACGCTAGGAGTTTACTTGATTCAATTCGCAATCAGGGGCTTGCCAATCCAGTTTAGCCAAAATCAAAAGACGCAGGCAGCCGTAATCGGTGCTCTTATTTTCCTTACTTTGGCCGCTGGGCATCTTCTAGGAAGGTATCAAACACTATTCTCGGAGCAAGGGGCAGTATTTGGGGCCACCTATACAGACATTCACGCCAGAATACCAGCGCTTCTAGTGCTCGCATTCGTGACGGCGTCAAGCGGAATATTGCTATTGGCTTCTTTGCACTCTTCGATACGAGGCTCACGGGGAAATCGTCTCGCCATTGCAGCAATTTTACTTTGGTTAATAGCAACTTTCGGAATCGGTAATTTGTATCCGTCTTTCATACAACGGTTTACAGTTGACCCGAACGAGCTTCAAAAGGAACGAATTTACATAGAAAGGAACATTGAATTTACTCGTGCTGCTTTTGGGATCAACAAGATAGATAATCGATCTTACGAAGCAACCGGGCAGCTAACATCGAAGGAAATCTTAGATAATAGTGAGACCATAAACAATGTCCGACTCTGGGATCCTAAACCATTAGTTGACACTTACAACCAAATCCAACATCTGCGGCTATACTACAACTTCTCAGACGCGGATGTTGATCGATATGAAATAGATGGTGAATATAGGCAAGTGCTTGTAGGTGCGCGGGAAATTCACCCAGAGTTATTGCCAATTGAGGCACAAAGATGGGTTAATGAAAAGCTCCAATTCACCCACGGATATGGTGCTGCTGCGAGCCCAGTTACCGAATTTACAGAAGAAGGGCGGCCTATATTTTTTGTTAAGGACGTTCCGCCGACGGGACCACTCAAAATAAATAGACCAGAAATCTACTACGGCGAAAGCACCACAAACTACGTAATAGTTAACAGTGAAACCGACGAATTCGATCACCCGACCGAAGGCAATCAACCAGTTTACGTTCAGTACAAAGGAGATGGAGGCATATCCCTTGGTTCATTGCTGCGGAAATTGGCATACGCCTTACATTTTCGAGATGTAAACATTTTAATCAGCGGAGAAGTCACTACTGAGAGTAAAGTGATGTACGAACGGGAAATCACTTCAAGAATTACAAAAGTCGCACCGTTCTTGACACTCGACAAGGATCCTTACATAGTCATCGAAAACGGGAAGCTGGTCTGGATTCAAGATGCCTATACTACTACCAACAAGTACCCCTATTCAAAGCCTACCGGCAATTTCAACTATATAAGAAACAGCGTGAAAGTAGTCGTAGATGCGTATGACGGTGGGTTGCAATTCTATGTCTCTGATCCAGATGATCCTATGATTCAAACGTATAAAAAGATCTTTCCAGATCTTTTTATACCAATGAATCAGATGTCAGATTTCCTGAAAAATCACCTCAGGTATCCTGTAGACATGTTCTCAATACAATCGGAAACTTATCTACAATACCATATGACAGACCCGACTGTTTTCTTTAACAAGGAAGACCAGTGGAGTATCCCTACGGAAATTTCATTCGGGCAACAACAGCCCGTAGAACCCTATTACGTTATAATGAAGCTTCCTGGAGAAAAAGACGTTGAATTCGTTTTGATACTTCCTTTCAGCCCCGCAGACAAGCCTAATATGGTTGCATGGCTAGCAAGTCGAATGGATGGACCTCACTATGGAGAACTGGTGTCTTATACATTCCCAAGCGGAGTTCAAGTTGACGGCCCAATTCAAATAGAAGCAAGAATAGACAATAACACTGAGATATCTCAACAATTTACGCTGTGGGATCAATCAGGATCAGCTGTTATAAGAGGAAATCTTCTGGTTATTCCAATAGCCAACTCTATCTTGTACGTAGAGCCTATCTATTTGATGGCCGAAGGCGTTGCGCTCCCGGAACTGAAACGAGTCATACTAGCGTCGGCAAACAAAGTAGTGATGGAAAAGACGCTCAACAAAGCCCTAAGATCGCTGTTTGGTACTCAAATCTTGCCAGAAACAACATCATCAGTTAAGGACCCTGCAGATCCTTCCACCGATGCAGGGAGCGGACTGGGAACAATCAAAGAAGCTTTAAATGCTCTGAAGCAAGGGCTGGTAACACTAGAGGAACTGGTTGCCAAATTGTCAGATGGGATTAACAAGGAGAGTAAATCGTGAGCAACTGGCAAGAAATAGAAAAACAGTACTACATGCAAGTAGTACGCCGACAGCCCGTAACTATAGTCAAAGGGCAAGGCACTAAGGTTTGGGACGATACAGGGAAAGAGTATCTAGACTTTACATCCGGCTGGGCTGTAAACAACATAGGTCACTGTCATCCTGCTGTAGTTAAGGCCGTACAAGATCAAGCTGCAACACTAATGCAAACCTCCAACGCATACTATACGATTCCTCAGCTTGAATTAGCAAAAGTCTTAATAGACAACAGTTGCTTGGATCGTGTTTTCTTTTCAAATAGTGGTGCCGAAGCTAATGAAGGTGCGGTTAAGCTTGCTCGTAAATACGGGAAACTTAAACTAAACGGCGCTAACGAAGTTATCACAGCACTTAACTCTTTCCACGGAAGAACTCTAGGAATGATAGCAGCAACAGGCCAGCCACACTACCAAGAGGCTTGGGCACCTTTAGCAGAAGGCTTTATTAACGTGGAATACGATGACCTAGATGCGCTAAAAAGGGCCACTAATGATAATACTTGTGCGGTAATGTTGGAGCCGCTCCAAGGAGAAGGTGGAGTTAACGTTCCAGAAGAGGGTTACCTGAAAGCGGTTAGAGATTGGTGTAATCAAAAAGGTATATTGCTAATCTTCGATGAGATACAAACAGGCCTAGGGCGACTTGGCACCCTTTTTGGATACCAATCTTTTGAAGTGGAGCCCGATGTAATGACACTGGCAAAAGGTCTCGGTGGCGGTGCTCCGATAGGTGCTTTCCTAGCAAAAGAGCATGCCTCGGTGCTTGAACCAGGAGATCACGGTTCAACCTTTGGAGGAAACGCTTTAACGTGCGCAGCAGCTCATGCTTCTTCAAAATACATCGTAGATAACAACGTGTCAGAAAAGGCTGGAATTGCCGGTAGTTACCTTAAACAAGAGTTAAATACTCTCAAGTCAAAATACTCTCAGATAACCGATGTAAGAGGCATGGGTATGCTAATCGGCGTCGGATTCGACACGGATATATCCGGGCAAGTCGTAGCTGCCTGCACTGCCGAAGGGCTGCTGCTAAACGCCGTGAGGCCTAACACCATACGTTTCATGCCACCGCTTACCCTAAGTGTGGAAGAAACAGATCAAGGGATCAGTAAACTAAGCAACGCTCTTGATAAAGTACTGCAATAATGGGCAAATCTGAGAAAATCCTTCTTGCCTATAGCGGAGGTCTTGATACTTCCGTAATACTGCATTGGCTGATTAGCCAAGGACATGATGTGGCTACTTACACTGCGAACCTAGGCCAAGACGACGACATGCAGGACATTTCAAGTAAAGCCGTGCAAGTGGGCGCATCTAACGCTTATGTTGAGGATCTTACCAGCGAGTTTGTTACTGACTTTATTTTCCCAGCGATACGGGCCAATGCCATCTACGAAGGAAAATACCTCCTAGGCACTTCCCTCGCTCGGCCACTCACGGCAAAGGGGCAGGTCGAAGCGGCGCTAAAGGCCAAGTCTACCGCACTATCGCACGGGGCTACAGGAAAAGGTAACGATCAGGTGCGTTTCGAATTCACATTCCACACCCTAGCCCCAGAATTGAAGATTTATGCTCCGTGGCGCGACCCGCTATTTCTATCCAAATTCACTGGCAGACCTGACATGCTGCATTATGCCAAAAAGAACAACATACCCGTATCGGCAACCAAGAGAAAACCGTGGAGCAGCGATGCTAACTTGATGCACATCAGTTATGAAGCCGGGGAGCTAGAGGATCCGGCTCGCCGGCCGAGAGAATCTATGTTTCAAATGACTCGGTCTCCGAAAAAAGCTCCGAACAAAGAAACAGAAATTGAAATAGAATTCCGCAACGGGGACCCAATTGAGGCACGCAATCTTCAGGACGGTCACTCGGAATCTAAGCCTGTACAGTTATTCCAGTACCTGAATAATTTGGGTGGTGTTAACGGAATTGGCAGAGAAGACATGGTAGAAAATCGTTTTGTCGGTATAAAGTCTCGAGGGGTATATGAAACCCCTGGAGGTACCATTTTACAAAAAGCGCATCGCGATCTTGAAGGACTTACCCTGGATAGAGAAGTCATGCACTTGCGTGATTCCTTGATCCCACGCTTTTCTGAGCTCGTGTACTACGGTCTATGGTTTTCACCTGAAATGGAAATGTTACGTTCTTTATTTGACAAAAGCCAAGAATATGTCAGCGGGACAGTAACTTTGTCGTTGTACAAAGGAAATGTCACCATCAAAGAACGGAGGTCTCCATTCACTTTGTATAGCGAGGATCTGGCCAGTATGGACAGACTTGGTAATTTCGACGCAACCGACTCGACGGGGTTCATACGGATTAATGCACATCGCCTAAGAAACAACTCACTCAGGAAACAGAAAGAGAATCTCTGAAGTTAGATGCAACCTAATCTCAATAAAACCTGACAATGCTAGCCTACATTTAGCGACCTGTAGCATACACGTCTAGCAGAGCCAGACAGATGTTCGTATACTTAAAACATGACAGAAAGCAGAACACCAAGGCCCAAGATCACCTCTAGTTATACAGTCTCCTTAAGTTACGATAGGCGACTATACAAACAGGATATTACAGCATCTATCACTCATGCCAAGACATTGGCAAAAGGAAGCATAATATCTCAGCCTGAATCCAAATCAATAATTAACGGATTGATTAAAATTCAACACGAGATAGAAACGGACGTGTTTCCCTGGCAGCCTGAGCTAGAAGACATCCATATGAATATAGAAAGCCGCCTGTACGAAACGATAGGAGATGTGGCTGGCAAATTGCACACTGCACGTTCTAGAAATGACCAGATTGCTGTAGATCTGCGTTTATTCACGAAGGAAGCGATTCAGGAGAGTATATCCTTAATTCGCAACTTTCAAAGCACTCTTATAGAGGTAGCAGAACACAATATTGAAGTGATTTTGCCAGGGTATACTCATATGCAACGCGCCCAACCCGTGCTTCTGGCCCACCATTTGCTAGCATATTTCCATATGCTGCACAGGGATGCAGAGCGCTTCGATGGATGCCTACAACGGACGGACGTCTTGCCCCTTGGAAGTGGAGCATTAGCGGGTATTCCATACAACTATGACAGGCAATTTGCTGCAAGCGAACTCGGCTTTTCCGCAATAAGTCAAAATTCCATGGATGTCGTTTCTGACCGGGACTATATCGTTGAGTACTTGTCAAATGCTGCCATATGTATGGCCCACACATCAAGGCTAGCAGAGGAAATTGTTCTATGGTCTACGCAGGAATTTGGATTTATAAACCTCAGCGATCAATACGTTACTGGTAGCAGTATGATGCCTCAAAAACGAAATCCTGACTTCGCAGAACTAGCTCGAGGGAAAACAGGTAGGGTCTATGGAAACTTATTTGCTTTGTTAACGACGATAAAAGGGCTGCCCATGACTTATAATCGCGATCTTCAGGAGGATAAAGAACCCCTTTTCGACAGCATTGAGACCCTGCACTCCACTCTAGAGATAATGACTGGGATGATAGCCACATCCACTTTCAACAAAGATCGTATGAGATACGCTGCTGAAGATAGCACAGTTTTAGCTACCGACCTGGCGGACTATCTTGTAAACAAGGGCATGCCATTTCGAGAAGCTCATGGAATCGTTGCTCAAATCTCAGAATATGCTTTGAACCACAACAAATATTTCAAAGACATGGAACTATCAGATTATCAGAGCTTCTCCGAATTATTTCAAAAGGACGTTTATCAAGTTACGATAGAAAGGTCAATTGAAACTCGATCCATACTGGGTGGTACGGCGCCTAAAAACGTGCGCGAGGCTCTCGCAAAGGCAAGATCCTTGTTGTCGAGTTAAGGAATATTCTTCATTACTACTAAATCCCGAGGTGTAATTTGGGTGCATTCAAATTAGCCCCTTCAATATTATCAGCAGACTTCGCTAATCTTGGAAAAGCCGTTCAGGACGCAGAAAGAGGTGGGGCCGATTACATTCACGTAGACGTAATGGATGGTCGTTTCGTCCCAAATATCACGTTTGGGGCTCAAATTGTGAAGGCATTGCGAGCAAAAACAAAACTTCCGTTAGATTTACATCTGATGATTGTGGAACCAGAAAATCATGTGAATGAGTTTGCTAGGGCAGGAGCAGACAGTATCACCGTACACGCCGAAGCTTGTTCCGACATAAGCAATACCGTGGACAAGATAAAAAAGGCTGGCGTCAACGCGGGAGTAGCCATCAGTCCAGATACGGAATTCTCAGCTATAAAGGGCATCATAACTCAAATTGACCTAATACTAGTAATGTCTGTTTACCCAGGCTTTCCAGGGCAAGCATTTATACCACAGTCACTCAACAAACTTAGCGAAATACGAAAACATCTCGACGCTGAAAGACTAAAGGCTGAACTGGAAGTGGATGGAGGAATCAACAAGGATACGATCTCATCCGTCGTTGAAGCCGGTGCAACCATAGTGGTTGCTGGATCAGCGATCTTTAACGAACACGAAACAGTTGAGGAAGCAATCGATAAGCTGCGAAGCAGACTAAATGATAATAACTAAGAGCTGTTTAGCTCAATTTTCTGTGATGAGTACGTAGGCAACGAGTGCACAATTGGACGCGCTGAGTCCGCCCATCTAGCTGTAATCTAATCTTGTGGACATTGGGAAGCCACCTTCTATTGGTAGCCCGCTTCGAATGGCTCACATTGTGACCAAATTGACCAGTTTTTCTGCAAACATGGCACTTAGCCATGACTTCACCTCTTTGACGCCAAACCTAAGGGTGTGTAAAATCTGCCTTCAAAGTTAACATAGGTTCTCATGCGGTTCAAGTGAAAGCTCAATGTCTACATTACCTCAGAAAGATTACACATCGTTGGACGGCGCTGATCTGAAAAAGATGTTGGTTACGGCTTTGTCATCCTTAGAGTTAAACGCACCGATAGCCAACTCACTTAACGTTTTCCCAGTACCAGATGGCGACACAGGGACCAATATGTACCTAACGCTGAAATCAGCGGAAAGCCTATTGGCTGAACAAGAGTACATATCAGCAAGCAAGTTAGCGTCAGGTATCGCATATCAAACTCTGATGGGGGCTCGCGGAAATAGCGGCGTTATATTGTCCCAGTTTTTCCATGGATTGGCAGAAGGGCTAGCTAACAAGGATTTGTTCACAGGGAAAGATTTAGCCATAGCGTTGGAACAGGCTTCAAAAGCTTCATATACAGCTGTAAGTAATCCGGTCGAGGGAACGATTTTGACTGTAATCAGAAAATCAGCTGATGCTGCAAATGCACTTGCTGATACGGGAGAAACAGACGCGATCAAAATCCTGGAATACTCACTCAGCGCTGCAAATGAAGCTTTAATAGAAACTGAGGAAATTCATCCCATGCTAAAAGAAGCAGGCGTAATAGACTCCGGTGGCATAGGAATAGTAGCAATTATTGACGGGATGGTTAACGGATTGCAAGATGCAAATGCACAAATTCTAAATATAGACGTCCGGGAAATCAAACCCAACTCACGATATCTAGATGAGACTCAAGAGCAGGCGTTCGGATATTGCACCCAACTACTCGTATCTGGAAACAATTTGGAGATTGACAAAATAAAGGCATACCTTTCGGAGAAAGGCTCGTCAATAGTAGTAGTAGGAACAGATCAAGCAGCAAAAATACACTGCCACACCGAAGATCCCGACTCCATACTCAATTATGCAAAAACCCTAGGAGTAGTTACACAAACGAAAATTGACGACATGGATGAACAACATCGTGACTTCCTGGAACATCATCGTAGCGAAGGCACAAAACTGGTGCCGATAGGGATCGTCACTGTATCAACCGGGAGCGGAATCAACGAACTATTCACAGAACTTGGTGCATTACAAATTGTCCCAGGCGGACAAAACATGAATCCAAGCACCAAGGAAATACTGGATGCGCTGATCAGTGCTCCGGCTTCCGAAGTCATATTTCTAGCAAACAACTCCAACATAGTGCCTGCCGCTCAGCAAGCGATGTCGCTATCTGAAAAACCTGCTCACCTTTTGCCCACCACCTCCATACCAGCAGGCATCACTGCACTGATATCTTTTGATCCAGATGCTGATGCAACTTCCAACTTGAAGCAGATGCAAGCCGCTATATCTGGGCTAGATTATGCCGAAGTCGCCATCGCAGAAAGAACCACCACAGTCAACGGCAAGAACGTTCAAAAAGGTGATTCAATCGCGATCCTAAATGGCGATCTTGTTGCCTCTCACAAAAGTACGGAGCAGGCGATTAGAGAGCTTTTCAAGCACTCTAATCCTTCCCCGGGAAGACTGGTCACTCTTTATTGGGGTATGGATACTAAGGAAGCTGATGCCAAGAAATTAGCTGAAAATGTGCCTAAATGGTGTCAAGGCGTTGAAGTTGACCTAGTATATGGTGGGCAACCTCACTATAATTACCTTGTTTCAATAGAATGACTCTTGATTGAGGATTAAATATGTCTATTAAAATAGTAACAGATAGTACCGCAGACCTTCCTTCGGAATTGGCGACAAAGTTAGGGATAACTGTAGTGCCCCTTAACGTGCAATTTGGAGAGGATACTTTTCTGGATGGGATTGATCTTCATCCTGAAGAGTTCTTTCAGAGACTGGCCACAGAAAAACAGCTGCCTACTACATCTCAGCCCTCTCCGGGAAAATTTATAGAGGCGTACAAACCACTAGTAGATGCGGGTCACGACATAATATCGATCCACGTATCAGACAAGCTAAGTGGCACACTAAACTCAGCAAGGCAAGCCAAGGAACAATTCAAGAATGCCCATATTGAACTTATAGATTCAGAACAGGTAACTCTTTCTCTAGGCTTGATCGTGCTAGCAGCTGCCGCCGAAGTAAAGAAAGGCTCCAAGTTTGATGCTGTGATAGAAGAAACCAAAAATGCGGCTGCAAAAGTGAAGGTCCTAGGGCTACTAGATACTATCGAATACCTAAAAAAAGGCGGACGAATAGGCAAGGTTAAAGGCTTCGTAGGATCCATTCTTAAGGTAAGGCCGATAATCACAGCCGTCGATGGAATAGTTCATTCTGCTACCTCGGTAAGGAGTAGAGCTGCGGGCTTACAATACATGCTGACAATCGCAGAAGAATATGCGCCTCTTGCAAGAGCCGGAGTCTTATACAGCACCACGCCGGAGGAGGCGAAGGAGCTTGCGGAGAAAATTCGCCCTCTCGTTTCTGATGGAGAGGTTGTGTTGACTCGTGTCGGCCCTGTCATAGGTACACACGCTGGTCCTGGGGTAATCGGTTTAGCGGTGCAGTCCGAGAACGGTTCATAAAACCTTACTAACCACTAACCACATCATTGAGGAGGCCGATACGCCTTCCAAGAATACAGACAAGGAATCAGACAAAACTGACCATCGTGCCGCGTTTATACGTATCCTTGAGCTAGAGCAGGCACGCGGACACGATAATACGTCGGTTTACGGTGGGCTGGGCAAGTTTTTAGAGAACTGGCAGGCCGTCAGCCTGGGAAAAGCCTCAGCAGAGATTTTATACACAAACAATCTACTCCCTACACCCTACGACTCCATGACGCTCGCAGAACGATCTGAATGGGCGATTACTGTCCTTTCGACCCTAAGGCAAAGACCCACCGCCAGTAAAGCCCGTCGGAGTAAATCAACAAAGCCCTACGTAGAAACCGAGAGCCAACTTAATATTCTTGATGCGGAAACTTCTATCCTCAGTACTGTCCGACCTAAAGTTTCAGCAGCCTTGAAGAAATTAGATGCAAGAACAGTCGGTAATCTAATATATCTTTTCCCAAGGCGCCATAACGAGGTAGTAAAAATATCTGCATTGTCCCCAGGCGAAGATCAAACTATCGTGGCGTCCCTATGGGAAGCGAGGCCTACTCAGTTAGGAAGGTCCCTAAAAGGAACTGAAACGGTTTTTGGAGATGAAACTGGAAATATTCGAATAGTCTGGTTCAACCAACCTTATCTAGTCAGACATTTCAAGCCTGGTAGACGGTATGTCCTCAGTGGAAGAGTCTCGATATTTCGGGGACACCGTACGATGGACTCACCAAGCTACGAAGAGTTGACCGAAAGTAGTGCCTTAGAAAAGCTAGTAGAGCATGGTCATCTTTTCCCAATTTACCCTTTAACGGAAGGGATTACGCAACAAACAATGCGGAAGATAGTGAGGGAAGCTCTTTCTAAAGCAGTGTCTCACGCTAAAGAACTTATGCCTTCGGGCATTCTCCAGCGTAATCGTTTAATTGCTCTGGGAAAAGCCTTGTGGCAGGCACACTACCCAGACAATATTGAAGCTTATGAAACAGCGAGGCGGCGTTTGGCTTTTGACGAGCTTTTTATACTTTTACTGCGTGTACTTTACTTTAGGACCAAGTCAAACGTGGCAGAAAGTTCCATAAGCCTCTTTCCGCCTGAAGGCGCTTTAGAAACATTTATCAGTTCATTGCCATTCGAACTCACAAATGCCCAAAAACGGGTGTTGGAAGAAGTTACACAAGATTTAATATCTTCAAAGAAGCCAATGAGTCGCCTGATACAAGGAGATGTAGGGAGTGGGAAAACGGTCATCGCCCTTGCAGCGCTGGTCACTGCCGCTACATCCAGTTTCCAATCAGCAATCATGGCTCCTACGGAGATACTTGCGGAACAACACTTTCTAACTGTAACCAACCTTTTACAAGGTTTGACCGAGCCCAGTGTCAAGCAACACCTAATTTCGATACGACTTCCTCCGTACTCGAAGCCAATCCTAATAGGATTACTTCTGGGCAATACACCGGCTAGAGCGAAGCGTGAGCTTCAAGCCATGCTCTATGAAGGAACCCTCGACATTGTCATAGGTACTCATGCGATAATTCAAGAAAATGTGAGTATCCCTAATCTAGCCTTAGCTATAGTAGACGAGCAACATCGCTTCGGAGTTAAACAGAGGGCGGCACTACGTGAGCACGGGAAACAACCACACATGCTAGTGATGTCTGCCACTCCTATTCCAAGAACCCTGACACTGACGTTGTACGGTGATCTAGATCTCTCTACATTAGACGAACTTCCCCCTGGCAGGCAGCCCATTCGAACAAAAGCGGTCGGACCAGAACGACGTAGCGCCGTACACGATTTCGTAAGACGTGAGATAGCATCCGGCAAACAAGCCTTTTTCATTTACCCACTTATTGATGAGTCCGATTCAATAAATGCCCGTGCGACCATTAAAGAACATCATCGGCTTTCTACCGATATATTTCCTGATTTGCAGATAGGCCTACTTCACGGTCGAATGCCAACCAGTGAAAAGAAGGATGTGATGGACCGTTTTCGATCCGGAGAACTGAATATTCTGGTATCAACTGCCGTAATAGAGGTAGGAATAGACGTTCCCAACGCAACGGTAATGCTGATAGAGAGCGCTGACAGATTTGGACTGGCTCAATTACATCAATTCCGGGGCCGTGTGGGAAGAGGCTCACAAACAAGCTACTGCATCATGATTGCGGAATCACCGTCTGAAGACGCAAAAGAGCGGCTCCTAGCAATGGAAAAGATCACAGATGGATTTGAACTGGCTGAGGTTGATCTTCAATTGCGGGGAGCAGGTGACTATTTTGGTACTCGGCAAAGTGGCCTGCCCAATTTACGGATGGCACGGCTCGCGGATACAAATTTGCTAAGCTTAGCCCGTGAGGAGGCAAACATACTACTCGAATCGGATCCAGAATTATCCAACCACCCTCTCATTCTAAATGAGATCAATGAAATGCGAGACACTATAGCAGGGGAAGCTGGGTAAACTGGATAGAGCATGTTGGGAGGGCATTCTGCAAGGCCTAATTCCAACATCTCAACCAATAAAATCTTGTAAATTGTCGCTCATGGTATCATTTACTACGTTATGTTGCTAAAACATCTGATAGCCAAGCTCGCAATCCAGGCTGTCGAGAGTGCCCAAGAGAACGGATCTCTTCCGGCCGGACCGTTGCCTGAAATCGAAGTTGAACGACCCCAGCATTCAGACCACGGTGACTTCGCTATTAGCCTCCCACTAAGACTTACACGTTCTGTCGGGATCAACCCAATGGTGATCGCTCAGCTGCTTGTTCCACTAATACCAAAAAACGATGCCGTATCTGAGGTCCGCGTAGCGTCCCCAGGGTTCATAAATTTTGTACTGAATCCAAGTTGGCTTCAAAAAGAACTAAATTCAATAATCCAAGAGAGTGATTCTTTTGGAAATATAAAGAGAGACGTCAATGAGCGAATACAATTAGAGTTCGCCAGCGTCAATCCAACTGGACCATTACACGTGGGACACGCTCGAACCGCAGTTTTAGGAAGCGTGCTCTCGAATCTTCTGGCTGCCGCCGGATTCGAAGTCTCAACGGAATACTACATTAACGACGCCGGCACACAAATGGATAACTTCTATAAATCTCTTTATGCCAGATACATGCAAGAACTAGGGCACCAAACAGACATGCCTGAAAGTGGCTACATTGGATCGTACATCACCGATTTGGCAAAAGAGGTGATCACCAAAAATCAAAACCGGTTCGTTGAGATGCCAGAAGAAAAAGCCGTAGCCCAAATCGGCGCTTTGGGTCTAAAGAAAATGCTCTCGATAATACGTAAAGATCTGGAATCGGTTAATGTGAATTTCGACGTATGGTTTAGCGAAACTGATGAACTTCACAAGAAGGGCGAACCAGATGCGACTCTCAACGAGTTGAAGAAAGCCGGATATATTGTCAATCGTGAAGGGGCAACTTGGTTTGAATCAACTAAACTAGGCGAAGAACGGGACAATGTGTTAATACGCTCTACAGGAGAACCCACTTATTTCGCCCTAGATATCGCCTACCATAGCAATAAATTTCTCACCCGTGGATTTGACCGAGTGATAAATATTTGGGGCGCAGACCATCAAGGACATGTCTCCAGAATGAAAGCTGCTGTTTCCGCAATAGGAGTGGATCCCGAACGTCTTCAAATAATTATTAGCCAACTGGTTGCCCTTAAGCACGGTGACGAAGTTGTACGTGCTTCAAAACGAACCGGAGAAATGATTACAATGAGGGATCTGGTGGACGAAGTAGGCGCTGATGCCTGTAGATTCTTCTTTTTGTCTCGCACTCCGGAAAGCCAAATGGAGTTCGACATGGAACTAGCCAAGAAAGAGTCTGCTGACAACCCTGTGTATTACGTCCAATATGCCCATGCCCGCATAGCAGGAATAATGAATTTGGCCAATCAGAATAGCCTGGACTACACGTCTGGTGATGTTGGGCTGCTAACACACTCAGCGGAAATTGCGCTCATTAAAAAGATGTTGGCATTGCCAGAACTGATTGATCATATTGGCGACAGTATGGAGGCCCATTTGTTGCCAAAATATGCAACTGAGCTTGCCGCAGCGTTTCACTGGTTTTATCAGCAATGCCGCGTGGTGTCTGAAATACCGGATGAGTTTGCTCTAACAATGGCAAGGCTTAAGCTGGTCGAGTGTTGCAGAATCGTTTTTGCCCGATGCCTTTCATTAATGGGGATGTCGGCTCCAGAGAAAATGTAGCCCCTTGCCTACTTGAATCTATCGACTTAGTACCCAGATATAGTTACTATGGCTGAAACGAGCATAAGATATTCGGGGTGACAACCAATCCTTAAGACAACATCCGGGTCGGAACCTGCGAGTCCCGATCTTAGAGATAACAAACACAGGGTATTCTACGGCTGGTACATTGTAGCAGCGAGCATCCTGCTCAATTCCTACTTTTCATTAGCCTTTTGGCAAGGCTTCACTGTTTTCTTCCTAGCAATCCTTAATGATTTTAAAGTGTCTCGAACTGTCCTATCAGGGGCATTTTCTCTTCGCCAAGTAGAATCCGGATTCCTATCACCACTCGTAGGGTATCTTGTAGACCGGCTCGGTCCGAGAAAAGTAATTTTTTCTGGTGTGCTAATAGCTGGCACAGGAATGATTTTGATAAGTTTTTCCACCAATATCGGACTTTTCTACTTGGCATTTCTTCTGGCATCCATAGGAATAGGGGCAGCGTCTCATAACGTTTCATGGGCAATTATGGTCGCCCGCTGGTTTAAAAGGAAAAGAGGCAGGGCAACTGGATTGGCGATGATGGGCGGAGCACTGGGAGGGCCTGCAGTATTATTGATCTCCTTCTTGCAAGGATCGCTCGGGTGGAGAACATCAGTGTTCTGGCTTGGGCTTGGTATCTTTGTTGTCGGAATTCCATTATCACTTGTAGCACGCTCTTCGCCCGAAGACTATGGGTATCAGCCTGACGGAGATACTGTAAATAAATCCCGATCTGACCCAAACGGCAACAAAGTAGTTGATGAAAATGGCAGTGGTAGAAATCATGAGTATACAGTTAAAGAAGCACTGAGAAGTAGGCCGTTCTGGGGGCTAGTGGTAATCCTAGGGGCTCAGCAATTCGCGATGAGTGGCCTTCATGTTCATCAAATTGCCTATTTTCAGGGTATCGGCTTTACCGCGATCGAAGCAGCCTCAATTCTTGCAATCGCCTTCAGTGTCAGTGCAATCGGCAGACTTTCCGTAGGAATATTGATAGACCGGTACGATTGGCGCGGCGTACTCGCATCTATTTTCGTTGGGCACATTATAGCCACGCTAATCCTTACGAATGTCACCACATATTGGCACGCCCTGGTTTTTGCAGTGACGCTTGGATTATTCCACGGTATGGCCGTCCCATCCCGGCCTTTCATAGCCGGTTCTATTTTCGGAACAAAGACCTTCGGGACCATTTGGGGCGTGGTTGACGGCGCCATAATAATAGTGGGGTTGGCAGGGCCAATATTCCTGGGATGGACTTTCGATACGTACGGTACATATAAACCTGCCTTCTTTGTGATTATGGCAGTCCTCACTATAGCTACTCCATTAATCTATTTGGTATTCCGATCCGGAGAACCGAACAACCATGCTTAAGGAGACCGTTACATGGGAATAGTCTACGAAACGTCCAACTTGTTATTTAGGGGAGCTATAAGTGTCTTTGGTGACCTAGAAGTGACTGGAAAGGAAAACGTGCCGCGTAAGGGAGCACTAATAGTAGTATCAAACCATCTGAGTGATACGGACCCCGGCATACTAAATGCAAGCATTCCGAGGAGAGTTCAATACATGGCTAAGGCTGATCTCTTTAGAAATCCATTGGTCCACCATTTGTTCAGGGCTTATGGGGCGTTCCCAATAAATGAAACCGGGCAAGAACATTATTCGATAAACGAAAGCTTGCGGATACTTAGTAGAAACGGGGCAATGGGAATCTTTCCGGAAGGAGCCAAGAATCCAAACTCTTTAGGGAGAGCAATGTTGGGAACCGCTTTGATCGCAATGTTGTCTGGAGCTCCAATTCTCCCTATAGGAATCACGGGCACCGAATCGCTAGGGAATTTCTTTAGACTTTGTTACCCTAAGGGTCATTTTAAAATAACCATAGGAGAACCTTTCATACCGCGGGATTCAGGTCGCTCAAGACTCAGGGAAAACGTAGAGGCTCTTACCGACACCATTATGGAGCACATAGCTGCGTTGCTTCCGGAACGGTATAGAGGCATTTACGATAGTGCATGGAAGGGCGAGAGAAGCTACACCTCTCCACCCGATTGGTTGATCAATAGATTGACCAATAATTAATGAAATCTACTCTGCTCTATTCCGCTCCTTAAACTCGCTTTCTAATCAACCTGCCCATGAATACACAGATCTAGTCTCTAAAGTTTACATACTGGAGAGGTACGTCAAGATTCATCTCCTTGATCGCCTCAATCGTCTCTTGTAGGTCATCTCGCTTTTTCCCGTTGACCCGTAGCTCAGAGCCCTGAATCGTGACTTGCACCTTGAGCTTTTTCCCTTTCACCATCTTAACTATTTGCCTACACATCGAGTCTTCAATGCCTTGTCTGATGGCCACTTCTTGCCTCAATGTTCCTTTAGTAACGGTTTGCGGCTTCTTAAAATCTAGAACCTTGCTATCAACTCCACGCTTACCACAGTAAGTTCTTATCAAATCATGCATCTGCCTAAGTAACATATCGTTGTCTGCATTGATGATCAAATTATCCCCCGAACGCTCAACAAGGCAATCAGTACCCTTCAGATCAAATCGTTGTCTTACTTCACGGCCAACGCCGTTAACTGCATTATCCAATTCCGCTAAATCTGTGCGACACACCACATCAAAAGATGGCATTTAAATTCCTTTCCCTTATTTAAAGTTCACTTCAAATATTAACAGTTATTAAGAGGATAGCCCAATGTTGTTGAAAAAATTTCGTTATCCAGCTTTTTCCGGGGATAGCGATTCAAGAAAATCTACGGTCGTCTGCGGCAACGGTTCTCCCGGTACTCCTGCTTCAATCTGCTCAATTAAGAATTCATCGAACATTGAATAAAATTCTTCTGTTGAGACTCCCACGTTTCTTAAGAAAGACTCTTCCCATTCATGATTTTTCAGGTCGTCCCAGAAATCCTTCATTATGGTCTCATTTTTCGAAATAGATGCTGCAAAAGCTGTTGCCCAAAGACCCATGGGATAACTATGCAAAGATTTACTTAGCCCGTCGTTAATCCAATCCTCATTTCCTAGTGCCATGTCAGGGTAATTCTGACGTGCGTCCTTCAAGCGATCCAATTGAGATACCATTACTTCCTCCCAATCAATCCACCCTGCATCCGTCCCTACTATATAACTCGCGTACGTCGCTGATCCCTCTATAAGCCATAGTGGCGGTCTTTCGCCCGAAACCAACCGTTCCAGATAGTGAGCTCCTTGATAAGAATGGAAGTATTCATGCACCATTGTCAGTCTAAAATCTCGCCTGGCAGGTTGAGTCGTTTCACCGATGAACACCGTCCACCGTGGATACGAAGACTGGATTTCAAAACCGGAATGCACATCGGGGTTGGCGCCACTTGCCCTAGCCGCACCATTTGATGTCTTCATCCTAGGATGGTCCAATCTATTCATAATCGTAGCAATACACTCGCCATGAGTCTGATTCGACAAATCATACCTGAACAAACAAAACTCTTCAGCGAGTGCCTGAATATCGACGGTTTCATAATTCCAAAGCGCTATCCCTATGTAATCTTGGACACCATGTCTTGTTGTCAATTCGTTAGTTGAAACGGTGTAATGGCGAGTACCCCAATCCAACGCCTCGCGTATCTTGGAAAGGTGAGATTCATCCACATCAAATGCAAGGATCTCTATACAAAATGCGTTTTCACTGTGGATTGGAAGACATTCCTGAGATCCAGCATTAGTTCGAGCAGCCATCATTTGACCTGGTTTAGGAAGCTTTACAGGATGAGGAGTTGGCGTAGGTGTAGGTGTAGGCGTAGGCGTAGGTGTAGGTGTAGGTGTAAGCGTAGGTGTAGGTGTTGGGGTTGGGGTTGGCGTAACAGTAGGGACTGGGACAAACGTTGGAGTTGGAATAGGAGTAGGGGTTGGTAAGGCCTCTATAGCCTCCTTAACCTTAGCCTGGACCGTAGCTTGTATGTCTATAGCTGACAAACGAGCCTCAACCGTAGCGTTTAGATCAGGTAACGGTGAAGCCTCCTCTTCACACCCCAGCAAAGGCAAAGTAAGTGCCACAACCAAAATTATAGACTGAACGAACCTACTATTGGCCAATCATAACTCCTTGATGAAATAAGTCATGTTGAACCGTTCACTAACCCTCTGTAACAGCCAACCGTGTACGGATATTCAATGGTTGCGTGATAATGATACCCCAGTTGCCCATGCGCATGCCCGTGACATAAATCTAAATCGTGGTTGGACATCTCTATGCCACCCTCACCCCTATAGCCATATATCGGGAATCCATCATTTATGTACCCTACAATACCTGAATGACCATCGCTCAGAGATTCATAGTCCAGTCTCTCAGGAATAAAATGATAATGATAATTGGTTCTGGCTGGATGGCCGCCAAATATATCTACAATTTCCCTGGCGACTGCATCTTCTCCCCTTGCATCGGCCGCATTGTAGATAACTACTCCATTCTTTGTTACTCCTATTGCCCCCAAAGAAACACATCTCGGAGGTTGCGTCTCCGATGGATTAACTGAATAAGTGAAAGATGAAACACTGGCAGAAGGTACCCCGGGATTTCTGTCAATCTCTGTAAGTTCCGGATAATTAGTCATGGGCCAATCTCCGATCTTCCCGTCCAACGGAAGATTATTCACAGTTATCTGGCGCTCAATACCAGAGATGGTTTCTTCGTAAATACCAGTCTCTGGTTTAAACGATCCTTCAGGGAGCCATAATTTTCTCAGAAAGTTCCAGCTCTCGTCCGCTAGATCAATCCAGGTGATCTTACTAGCCGTTGATCCTGGAGCATTTGAATTCTTACCAGTGCATGAAAAGAGACTACCCTTAGATGGCCTAACGGTGCTCAAATAGTCATCTCCTAGCCGCAATCTAGTACAGTCGGGACCTTGATCATCGTTACAGAGGGCTGAAGTGATCGTGAAATCTGAAACAGCAGTCACATCACTTGCCGGCGTTGCGCCCAGGTCAGATTCAAGCCCTGTCTGAATAGCAACTGTCGGGACCAAAGTAGATCTCGTGTTCGGAGGGTTTCCGCCTGCCTCCCCCTCCTCTCCTCCACAACTAATCAATAGAAAAACTGACAGCGCAACAAGGATTTTTTGGGCAATACTTCTATCCATTATCTATCAAGCGTACCATTTTCGGCGCTAGCGTCTTTCTTTGAAAAGGGCTTAAACAATCTGCTGAATGGTCCTTTCTTACCATGAAGTGTCCACCCTATTGGGGTGTACCTAACTAATAGGTGGTAAGTGGCCATACAAATCAATGTAGTGGCAACTATGTTCACTCCCGCGCCAACCAAAGGATTAGGATTGGCAGCCTTGATAATTTCTCCGCCTATACCAAATACGACCCATAAGTGAAGCAAATAAACCCAATAAGATGAATCCACAAAATAGCTGACTACTTTACTGCTTCTTTGGAATATCGCTTGTGTGCCACCAATGAAAGCCGTAACCAATAGAAAAGTAACGATCGGTTGAATCAACATGCCAAGAATCCACAAACCGCCAGCTGATTCTTCATCAAGCTTGCCAGATAACACTGCTGTCATAATCACAACAAGCGCACCGTAACTTATAAAGCCGATCAAAGCATGCTTCCTCCAAACTGTAGACAATGAATCCAGTATGTGAGTATTCCGATGCATGAACCAACCTATAAGTACAAATAAGAATCCTAGTAAGAAAAATGGCCCCGGACCCTGTTCCAAGTTTGTATTGATCCAATTAAAAAATCCGGGCCTGCCAATCGTGGTAGCTGGTAGCAAAACAATCATTAATAGCCAAAGTCTGCCACTAGAAGAAAAGATCAGGTCGATTTTCGCTAAGATGCTAGGAGTTAGCCTAGATAAATATTTCATTACAGCCAACAAAAGGTACATGAGTACAAGGTCACGTAAGAACCACATATGGTGTAGTTCATTCAGTCCACCAAATTTGAACGCCAAATTGTATACCAGTACACCGCCAATTAACGGCAGCACAATGCGCACCAACCTATTTTTCAGGAGACCTGAGAAGTCTCTCTTTTGGACTACCAACCGGGCGAAGAAACCAGCGAGCAAGAAGAACAACGGCATTCTCCATATGTGTATGAAGAAAAACAACAATCCCAAAAAATCCGACGTTGGTATCAAGAGCCTTCCGGTAAGCTCATACCCTAAACTCTGGCCGATACCCTCCACGTAAAACATAGAGGCGTGCAACACTACCCCCATCATCATGGCAAAAGCCCTCAAGGCATCTAATCCGTGGTATCTCATTAGAATTCCGTTCGTGTCATTTCTACATAATACTGATGAGTCGCTACCCCACTAGTTACGGAGGGATCAATAAATCGGGGCCTTGTAGTGTGAACTGGCGTGCGTAAAAACCACCGCTATCCGTTTTAAGAAGTACGTTGACCCAAATAGTATCCGCCAATCCTGGCCCAAATTCCGTGCGCCCAAGGACGTCGATGTTGGGGAACCTCTTGCTCAAATCAAGAGGTGAATAGACGACTTCCACTCGGCCATCAACAACGTCAACTGTTCCAGTATGCAAAAGGTGCCCAGGCATTCCAATTGTGAAATCAGCCACTCCTTGTTGCTCATTAGGTGAAATTATCGAGAAGGTCACATCTTTATCCCCATCCATAACACTCCATTTGGGATGGTCTGTGTTCAAAGTTGGGCTATCTCCAGGGACGACGTATATATCAAACCCGCCTTCAACAGCGCCAAGCACTGTCCCGGTGGGGAAAGGCTCGCTCATTGGCCCAGCCGAGGTCGGGGAATCAAAGGTTGCAGTCACAGTCACGTGATATGTCCCAGGAGTTTCGATCAAGAAATCCTGGGATGGGTCATAGTAATAACCAATCTCATTAGCCCGTCCCGAGATCGTTTGCACAATTTCGCCAGAGTTTGAAATAGTTACGTCAACTCTTCCAGGGAGTGTGGGTGCCAACTGCGCGGAGAATGAAAAAGTGTCACCTGACTCCAATATGGTGCCCGGTCGAACAGCCAACGGCACAACGAAGGCGTCAATGTCCTCTCCGCCCAAGGTTAATATTGGGCCACCGCTAGGGCCACCGTTGATGCCCTGAAATGGTGGAAATACTCGCGAGCCAATCGGGTCATCGTTAGGTAGCAATACCCAAAGCGATCCATAAATTCCGTATCTGTTCAAGTTGCGCGTCGTATCGCGAAATACTGCACCGCCAAACTGGAATTTGAAGTCGTTGGGCAGGTCACCCTGACTTCCCATACCAGGCTGCAAGCCATACATTTCTCCAAACCGCCAATAACCGGTCCCATTGTCATCGTCGCTGATGATCTCCCGCACCCGTTCGCCCGGCCGCTGTATGCCCCCGTACCAGTAACCGTAGCTCACGATATCTTCAGGCACGAGCGCCGGATTCATCCCAGATTTGGTAACAAAGGATAAAGGCAATTCGCCATTCTGTATCCGCTGCTCAAGTGTGGGAGGTGGTTGCCCATGATCCCCCATCGTTATGTGATACCCGGCACTTTCCCAGCTGCGAATCGCACTCGTCACAAGCCCCTCAGTGTCCTGAGCTGTGATAATCACCCGCCCAGCATCATCGTCGGTCTGCCAAGCAATATCCCCATTAGCGAAAGGAAGATTGACATGTGCAGAATCACCTGGAACTTGCGGGCTATTAAACCAAAGTTTAACGCCGTCTATTGGGGTGCTGTCGCGCCCGCGCCGGCCATGGGCAAGGAAAGGGCTATCCTTGGGAGCAACAACCTGCCCCCAGCGAGTGGCACCCATCCACAAAACACCATCCGAGTCAGTATAACGGGCTGTTGTTTCCACTAACAATTCTCCAGGCCCATTCATTTCGATACTATTTGTGCCTAATGGGGGAGTAAAGACACCAAATCGATTGGCCGTGCCTGTTACTCCTTGCTCAATCAATCGATCAGGATCTGATTCGACATAAAGAGTAGTTTTAACGTCCACTTCGGCTGGCACACCCGGCAGCAGTGTTAGGCCTGGATTCAATACATCTCCTACTTCGAACGGGGTCATGGGCAACGTCGCCGGCTCGATATCCAAAGGCTCTGCTACAAAGATGGTGTACAGGCCACCTCCCTGGTAGCTGTTGCCATATATGTCATCAACATCACCAACCATCTCTATCGTGTATTCACCGTAAGTTGGAAACTGGTAATCGAAAGAGCCAGAGCCGGTACTTAGTTGCAGTACCTCCGCAAGGTGCCCGCCTCCGCTATCTAAAAATAAACCCCCTCCACTTGCAGGCGTGCGTGTAGCAGCAGTTATGAAAGGCGCAGGCCCAAGTTCATCCACTGTGCCGTCAGGTCTAGTAACTCTAACGGTCAATCCACCTGAAGGAAACTTAAATGCGATATTAGGAACATTGGGGATATATCTGTCGCCGTGGGCAACCATTGGCAGATACGGCTCTAGCCGATAGATCACCTCCTCCCCAGTAGTTTTGGAAAGGCGCGGAATGATGAAGTGATGAGCTTGGGTAGCTATGCGGTTTGCGATCTGGAAGTTCGGTAAGTCACCTGCCGCCACAGATCCTCGGCTGCCATCTGAGCTTGGCACATCCGTAAGCAATGTCCAAATCAAGTGAGAAGGAACCGCAGAACCTATGGTGAATGGCGGGAAAGGAAGCGCATGATTGGTCATAAATGGGTTCACATGTGGCCGAGGCCCACCTAAGGAACCAATTCCTATGCCACTGCCAGTATCAAGCCAAACTGTGTAGACACCATCTGCTACTTCCTTCGGAATATGTATTTCAAAAGTGAACGGTGCAGTGAGAGTGCTGCCACCTTCATCAAGTTGGAACGGTTCCATTTGTAACGGTCCGCCACTTAACGGCAATCCACTCCAGTGTTCGATAGGGAGTTTTGAGGGTGTAAGTATAGTAGAGAAAAACTGATTAGCCATTATCCTGGGCTGCCCCTTAGAATCGAAAAGCGGAGTTAGTTGGGTATGGAGATCCAATCTTTCACCGACGAGATCAGGTGCTGAACCCTTCGCTACGTATGCAGTTACATGTCCTTTGAAGGTTACCTCTCCTCCCGCCTCAAAGGCCCCACCCATTGACCCCTTGAAAGTGAAGTCAAGGTGGCCTGGCTGAGTAGACCCACTAATGACAAAAGGCACCCCATCCCCCTTCGGCGGATCAAATGGAACCTGGGCCATAGCGCCTATCGCTGCATTAACACCGCTTGGCCTATCATCTTCTAGGATGTCCGAATGCAACCAGTCACCCCCAGTCGGGTCATACTTGACTATAACCCAAGAACCGGGTGGCGCTACTATCTGTGTATTGAAGCTACCATCCTTGCCAGCTTTTGTGAGAGCGGCATTAGCAGTGTTTGGGCTCACGACGTAGACTGGGTAGCGACCAGGGATGGCCCCAGCGGATCCAGTAACCCGAGTAAAACCGTCTCCCATCCAAGCCAACTCTATTTTGGAGAAGTCGGGTGCGGCTAGTGCTGGTGCGTACAGATCATCTAGCCGAGAGAAAGTTTTAGGGGTATCAGCTTTGAATAATTCAGGGGTGACAGCTTTGAATAATTTTTTGACGACCGATTCTTTGGTAGCTTTCGGTGTAACCGTAGGTCGGGATTCACCTGCTGCCTCGGGACTAGGCTCGGTCGTAACTGGAATATCCCGCGTTGCCACAGGCTTCGGCTGCTCATCACCACTACAACCCACCAACAACATCAGTGCTACTGTGAGTAGGAGTAGTTTTTTAAAAAACGATTTCCCCATCTTGGTTTCCTGTTGTCAATGCCAATGAACTCTTTACGAACATTATAAACAGTAGGTGAATGCTTGCAATATTCGTTATAGAAACATCACTTGACTTGGCACAACATCAGGACTCAGCCCGTGTAGATCTACTGCTAAAATCAAAAAAGTGGAAGTCCTAGTTTTACAGCCTAAGAAAAACTTATGATTGCTTGTCCTCATTACTCACTCTCAATGAATCTCTTTTCCGCATTTTGCACCGTGGGGTTTTTAGGGTCATTTTCTGCCCTTATTGCGATCTTTCTTATTAAACCGTTAAACATCCACCGATGTATTGGGTAAAGGGCGTACCAATATAACAATCCCCACAAGCCCTTTGGAGCAAATATCGCAATTTGTTCAAGCAAAGTAGTTCCATTAAATTGGGGGGTCACTTTGAACTGAAGCCAAGCCCTGCCAGGAATCTTCATCTCAGCTCGTAATCTAATCATTTCGTTTGGCTCCACCACTTCTACTCTCCAAAAGTCCAACGCATCTCCGGTTCGCAAGTTGTCTGGGTGTCGACGCCCCCTCCTTAGCCCAACACCACCAAGCAATCGATCAATCAGGCCCCGTAATTTCCAAAGTACGGTAGCATGGTACCAACCTCTATCATTGCCTATCCCAGCAAAACATCTATAGACTACTTCTGCCGGAGCAGATACCTGGATAGCCCTTTGTTCCATAATTAACCCGGCATGGGTGACCAAATTAAGCGGTGTAATTGTCCCAGTAGGCTTCCATAAAGCATCACTCCATGCGGTTTCAGCTCTACCAAGCTCAAGATCTTCCAATGCTCTGTGAACTGCTGAAACGTAGTTCATAGGATTTATTTTGGGAAAGACCGTTTTCGCGATAGGTTCCCGTACAATCACCTCATTGCGGAGACCTTCAACTAAAGGTCGTACGATGCTCGAAGGTATAGGTGTTATCCAATGCACCCAATATGACGAAAGTCGTGGGGTAAGAACTGGCACTGATATTAACCATCGGCGCAGTCCTCGAACCTCGGCGTAGCCTAACATCATGCCCCCATAAGTGAGTACATCGGCACCGCCAACCTCAATTATTTTACCGATACTTTCTCTCGTATCTAAGGCAGAAACAAGATAATCCAATAGATCATCGATCGCTATAGGCTGAACACGAGTTTGAACCCAACTGGGGCATATCATAGCTGGGAGACGCTCGACCAGATAACGTACTATTTCGAACGAAATACTTCCAGACCCAACAATCACAGCAGCGCGAAACTCAGTTACATCTACAGTACTTTGCCTTAACACTTCCCCCGTCTCTTGGCGGCTGGCAAGGTGTTTAGACAAGCCGTTGCTTGGGTCTCCAAGGCCCCCAAGATAGATAATATGCTCCACCCCAGCGGCTTTCGCCGCCAAACCAAAATTTCTGGCGCCTTCAATGTCACGTTGATGGAAGTCTCCGCCGCCTACCATGCTATGAACCATATAATATGCTTTCGCAACTCCATCCATAGCACTGTTTAACGTGTCCTGAAAAAGTACGTCACCAGTGACAACTTCCACTTGATCTAACCAACTCCTACCTTCAAGGCGGCTGGGATCCCGCGCCAATATCCTCACGCTGTAGCCATCTTTTAATAAACGTGGTACTAATCTTCCTCCAATATACCCAGTTACACCAGTTACTAATATAAGTTTTCTATTTTTCACGTACTATAAACTCCTAACAAATCAACCGCGGTTATGAGAAGAAGCGGCACAGCATATTGCAGAGCGCGTTCCCAAATCTCAGAAGACTCCTTTATACCATCGACTCAATAGCGTCTAGGAACTCAATCAGAGACCTCTGCTACAACAGGAGAGCATAAAACAATATCTCATCTTGCGCCGCAATGGCAGTAAATAATCTTATTGCGGCACCAATGTCCCAGCAAACACCTGCCAAACCAACGCAGATTTTGAAGCCAAGCTAAGGAATATATACATTGACTCTCCATAGAGATAGTTCCGCCATGGTCCGATTCTTTTATACTGAAAAATCATATTGATAACGAAGCTATTAAAAAAGATAAATATGGAGAAAAATATTCCGTATACAAACCCAGGTGGAGAACTATCAGTTAAGGGACTCCAGAGATAAATCCCTATCCCAATCCATGGCACCAATCCAACCAGAGCTCCAAACATGAACGCGATCCAGTTGGGATTACCAGGCTCTTCATAATGCTCCATTAAAAGCCCAAACAAAATCATGGACGCGTTGACGGCGAAAATGCCGATAAGCGCGACTACATCTGTTATGCCAGGAAGCAGTGCTATGAGAACCATCATTATTGAGGAGCTTATCGAGTATTCGATCCATCTAGCGTAGTTCCGATTACGCTTTAGATTTGATACATACCATCCAAACACACCTGGAAATGCAACTGTGTAATGAGCGATTGCCGACAAGAACACGAACGTTGCCACAGCCCAACCAATATTTATGGAAAAAAGAGTCCCGATTTCCCGCAGTCCGCCACCAGAGACTGGAGGGCCATTAAGAAAGTGAGCTGTAACTGGTAAGGAGAAGTCGTTGGCGAGGATCAGTACAATCACTCCTTGAATAAGGTGAAAACTACCCATGACGAAGTTGTAGTACCTCAAGCGATTGAAAACTTTAGATTCCGCAAGTTGGTTAGCCAATTAACATCTCCTTATGCGCTACAGTATAATCTTATTTAAACCCGTCCATCCAAAGGTTTATTCAACGCAACTATCGAAGGAATATCAACATGAAACAACAGCCTGATGAACCGATCGCACATACATCTCACGCCGAAATTCCTCTAGATAAGCTTGGGGAGATACAGCCAGGCTTAGCGAGACTCATGGCAGAGATTAGCGATCGTTATTGGATAGTCTATTATGCTGCCAAAGCTGCTAACTGGAAGCTAGCAGCACTTCAATCATCAGAATTGGAAAAGGCTCTTCGCATCGGGTCCATTACTCGACCAAAATATACAAATGACATCGAAGCCTTCATAAAGGGTCCTCTCGCCTCAATAAATAAAGCGATTCTGGAAAAGAACTGGGCTTCTTTCGCTACTTCTTACGACTCCGGTATTGAATCCGCAAATGCATACCACAAAGACTGGAATCATGAAGAGATTATTTGGCAACTCCCCGATACGGCACCACCCCATTTGAAACTTGATGTCTCAAATTCGTAGTCACCAACTATAGTTAAGATTCGCAGGCATGCAAAGCCTAAGCTGATATCCTTGGCCTTAATCTCAGGCTTTGCACTTCGCTCTTACACTTCGACTATCCCAACCCCGTCCTTAAATTTTATCTCCGTGCCGAAAGGCTTAGATAGCTCGCGATACCGCTCGATTATCTGCTCGGCTTCCTCACCTTTAGCCATGACGACATGGCTTCCACGGTTGACGAATGTCCCTGCCGGTTCGCCGGCGGTGCCGTCTATCGGATAAAGTGTCAACTCAGTCAGTTGTCCGTCAACCATAGTGAACACAGGCACTATGGCTTTCATCCAGTTATCCTCAGCGTAGTGCCCTCCACTTTGTTCCCATCGATGAACCATCCAATCCGCGATCCCAGCATCCCGCTCAAGACCGAATCTCTCGTACTCCTCAAGGGCCATCCTCTTCACATTTTGGCTGGTCACTATGGGATTCCCTAGGCTGTAGAAAATCGGCCTCCCGTTGTAGATTTCCATGCCCTGGCCCGCGTGGTCCCCATGACCATAGAAAATGTGGGCTCCCGTATCAATGCAATCCTTCGCATACTGCCTTATGAACTCGGCGGAGGCGTTACCCCACTCATCATGTAGAGAGGGATCATTCTCATGGCAGTGATTAGCAGCAATCACAAGGGACGAGTTCCGCGCCGCATTTTGGATTGACCGAAGGTTCCCTTCTAAATCCTGTTTGAGAATGATGTGTTGAACGCCTGGTTTATCGCCCACTACAAATCTATTTCCCAAGAAGACGATCTCCTCTTTGTCGATCTTAGGTCTCAGAGAGGTCATCGCCGGGTTTGAAGATTGACCCCAAGTCTCATTAATTCTCTTTAATTCCTCGAAGTGTTCGGGCTTTACTGTATAGATTATGTCGTGACGCAACCCGTTTACCCCGGGCCTTCCAGGCAAACCGTTTCCGCTCTCGGTCGCGACGGTATGTATCCCAGTCGACGGAACGACTTGGACGCCCGCAGAGGTAGTAGCAATCATAGATGCCCTGCCAGCCTTGGTTTCCACATAACCTGGCTGTCTTGCATCCCAAAGGTCTTTTCCAGCACCGGCGTGACTTAGCCGAATGTCTTTAAGCACATTCATGCTGGCAAGCAAGCCTTCGGAGCCAAAGTCCACGACGTGGTTATTGGCAATCGACACCAGGTTGAAGCCCATCCATTTGAACTCCTCAGCCAGCCAAGTTTCGCCTAACATAGGCGTGCCGCCCGTTCCGACTACGCGAGCGCCAACAAAGCCTGTAAAGCCGAAGCCCTCGATGTTGGTAATAGCTACATCGGCATCCCTGAAAAGTTTGACCACAGATAGAAAGTCGGGTTCCTCGTAAACTGAGACAGGTCTTGTCAGCATAATCTCGCCCATCGCTGCTACTTTGAATTCTCGTCCTAATCCTTTCATTTCTTGACCTCCTGGTCCGATTTGAAATACGTGGTTTGAAGTAAATTCACATTACTATCTTAATTATCACTTGTTCTCTTACTTGTCCACTCATTCTTGCCCAACAAAGGTCTCGAATCTTAGAAAGAGTCGACTCAAATCGTACTGGTGGAGCTGAGCGGATTCGATCCCCTAGCCTCCTGCTCCAGCTTGTATCTAACTTTTCAAATATTTTTAATATAGAGAAAAATGTCTGAGCTGACCACTGAAGCGATCATGTTTTTTGATTCATCCCAAGGGTATCCAGACAACACCGATCAGCATCATCACGATAAGCAAAAACCCACCGACACAAAGCCAAACGACTAACAACAATCCTCGATCACAACAACCAACGCAGCCAAAGGCAAACTAACACCGCCCCAACCCCCAAAGATCACGCTTTTCCCAATCCTTGCCGAAAGGTTACAATGCAAGCATATAGTCTTTTCATGGATATGAAATGATAAATATTCCAAAAAACATGAGTGCAGTCTTAACCACCAGTCATGGTGGTTTTGAGGTATTAGACTTTCGTCAAGATGTTGAAGTGCCTAAGCCTAATTCAGATCAGATACTTATCAAGGTTTTGGCTGCGGGGGTTAATAATACCAATATCAACACACGCACAGCTTGGTACTCAAAATCAGTAAGAGGTGAGACCGGTGATGGGGGCGCTGAAGGTTTTGATGATGCTGAAAATGATGACGGTAGCTGGTCAGGAACGCCACTTAATTTTCCCATAATCCAAGGGGCTGATTGCTGTGGTGAAATTGTTGAAGTTGGTGATGAGGTTGATCGTAGAAGAATTGGTGAGAGAGTCTTAGTGCGTACAATGCAGCAACACGCAGTTGGTTACCGACCATTCGAGTGCTGGACAGTGGGTTCAGAATGTGACGGTGCATTTGCACAGTACATGGTGGCTTTTAGTGATGAGAGCTATAAAATCGATAGCAACTGGAGTGATACAGAGCTAGGCTCAATTTCCTGTGCCTATTCAACGGCCGAAAACTTATTGGAGCGCTCAAATGTGACTAAAGGAGAAGTTGTACTCATTACAGGTGCCTCCGGAGGAGTTGGCTCAGCCTCCATTCAGCTAGCTAAACGGCGAGGTGCAAAGGTCATTGGTATTGCTAGTGAAGACAAAATAGCTGGCGTTGAAAGTGTCGGTGCGGATGTTGTCATTAAAAGGGGAGAAAGATTAAGCGATGTCTTGGGTAGTGAATGTGTTGACGTTGTAATTGACATTGTGGCAGGTAGCCGGTGGGGGGGATTTGCTTGATGTCCTTAAGAAAGGTGCCCGATATGCTACTTCTAGTGCTATTGCTGGGCCAATTGTAGAACTGGATGTTAGGACATTGTACCTAAAAGACTTAACCTTGATGGGTTGCACCTTCCAAAGCAGCATAATTTTTGAAAATTTAATTGGCTACATTGAACGCAATGAGATTAAGCCGTTGGTAGCTCGAACCTATCCACTTGAAGAAATTGTTCAAGCACAAAAGGATTTCTTAAGTAAAAAATATATCGGCAAGCTGGTCCTTATCCCACCTCGAATCACGAGGACTTAGTGCAAACCTTTACTCAATAAATTACATGTATAATACGAGTATGGATAGATACGATGAACGATTTTGTAGAAACTGTGGTTCATCATCTGAATCTCTAAAATATCAAATCCCGCCACATTCAGTTAGGACTGATGCTAAGTTTTGCCCTGATTGCGGGGCAATAATGTCGAATGCTCCAAGAAAATCCACGAATGACATGCCACATGTAAGTGAGACGTAAATCTTTGCAGTTAAATCATCTCTACAATATCATTGTTCCTTCAAGTAGGGTGGGGTAATTACTGAGTAATACGGCTCAGTACATCATTAATCTAAGATTAAGTAGAGTTGAAATCAATCATATCTTCGTCCAATATGCCTCTCTCCACGTTCCTTAGACAACAAGATCTGCTTCTGCCTTTCCCGAGACCTCATGAGTCTATCTTCAGAAAGATTATCATGGCATGATGGGCAACTAACACCATCTTCATACATCGGGGACGTTTTGTCTTCCTGAGATACAGGCTCTTGGCATGAGTAGCATAAACTGTAACTCCCTTCGGACAAACCATGCTTTAGTGACACTCTGTCATCAAAAACAAAACATTCACCTTCCCAAAGAATATCTTGGCTGGTCACTTCCTCGAGATACTTTAGTATCCCACCCTTGAGATGATATACCTCCTTAATCCCTAATTCTTTCATATATGCAGTAGCCTTTTCGCAACGTATACCACCAGTACAATACATTGCTATCTTAGTATTGCTACTATCACCATTCCTACTATAAAACTCATCTGCCCAAGCAGGGAA